>PBPM01000137.1 GCA_002724635.1 Rhodospirillaceae bacterium | reverse complement strand
TGAGTCCCGCGAAGTTGAGGCATTGATGCCTATGCTCCGGGGACAGGACATGTCCCTAGACACGCCCATGAGCGATGACGGAGACATGAGCCTGATCGAGTTGCTCGAGGATGAGGCGGACCGAACCGAAGAATCGGTGGCGATGGCGGATACGTCGCGTGCGCGTTCGCGTTGGCTCAACATGGCGCTGCGTGACCTTAGGGATCGGGACGCCTATATCGTCCGACGACGATATCTGGGCGAGAAGAAGGAAACCCTGTCAGCCATAGCCAATGAACTCGGAGTGACAAAGGAGCGCGTTCGGCAGCTCGAGGTGCGCGCTCTGGCGCAGGTACGCTCTTATCTCGAAGAGCATTTCCCCGGGACGATTGACGAGATAATCTCGCACTGAACATCTGGCACCCCGATCAATCGCACGCTCGCCAGCCTGCGCGGGACGCGGTTTGTGAACGAAACGGCGGACTCACCGCACACAGAGGCTCCGCGGGCGCGGGGGATGTAGTACAGTGGGTTCGGCGCGCGTGACCATTACACTCCGTCCAAGACGATCGCGGCCTTGATCAACGCGTTTGCTGAACAGGCGTGTAATTATACCCTGTCTGCGAATGCCGACGTAGACCATGGCTATGCCATCCCGGATTGAGACGTCTACGACAAGCAGGCGACGTTGCACGACTGGTCCTACATCTTTGCCATGTACGACAGGATGCTGCGGTAACAATAGGTGGGTCAGCTGTCCCATGGGCTTTTGTGGTTAGTCGAAGCTGAAGCCGATGGTGCGGCACCGGAAATAGAGCCCGCCGTCCTGGATCACCAAGCTCAGCATGGGGGTGTCGCCCTCATTGTGGTGGGAATGTAGCTCCGCCGGGGGGGTGATCATCAGGGCATATTGGTGCCAGTCGAGGCGGTTGCCCTCGATCACCGAATACACATTCTCGGCCTCAATGGGCAGGGTCAGGGCAACGGAGTTGTGCCGGTGGGACCGCTGCACGCTGTGGGGGTCGAGGGAATTCATGGCGAGCTTGATAGATGGGTGCGCTGCGTCGGCCCTGCCGCCGCGTTCGCTGGTCAGATGTAGGGCTCGGCCGGAGCGATCAGGGTCCGAATCCTGTTCGTCACGTACCCGGTCCATCTCGGTGAGAATGTTGGCCATGGGGTATCGCACGGCGTTTGCCGGGGCTTCCGCTGGGACGGGGGGTTCAAGCCCATGGAAGGCGAGCTCGGGCTCGTTGGTGACCTGCAGAAGTACCGCGCCGTCCGTCCTGCCATCGAGGCGGGTCTCGCCGCCGCCGGGTAGGGAGAAAACGTCGCCGGTCTCCCACGCGAAGCTCTCATGACCTTTGGTCGCGCGGCCGTCGCCGGAGATCACGAAGTAGAACTCGCCGCTGGCACGGAATTCGCCTGTGAGCGTTTCACCAGGCGTGATCCGGGCGTAGCGCGCCAGCATGAGCGGCGTGGTTGCGGGCTCGTCGAGGCCGATCTGCTTGCCGATATTGAGGGTAATCCAGCCCGTCGGCGTGTCGGGGGCCATCGCCCGGTCGCGATCGGCGACGAAGGCCATTTGCGGGATGGCGGGCCGCTCGACGTTGAAGATGTTGGCGGGACTGTAGTAGCGCGCTCGCTCGGTGACGTCCGCGTTCGTGTCGGTAGTTCCTGCCGGTCCTTCCATGCTCTGCCTCCCCGTTGCCCGTCCGAGTTTAGTGCAAGCGGGGCGGTGGGACCAATCCGATTGACCACGGTGCCGCCGCTGTCTTCATTGGGGGCTTCCCGACTGGAATTAATATGCCGGATACCCGCACCAATGCGGACACCGTCTCGAACATCACCATAGTTGGCGCGCTCCTGCTCCCCGCCTAACGACCCTTTGCCGCCTCGAGATAGGCCGTATCGATGTAATGCTCGGGACATGCAGGTCATCGGGCGCAGGCCCGAAGGTGCGGCGCAGGTCGAGGACGGTCTCGATCCCTGGTATATCTAACGCGCCGTCCCGGCGCATGCCCGTCTCGGGATCAAAGAATACCTCGCACGCGCCGGCTGCCACTTCGCGCGGCATCTCGGGCATTTTCTCCACGATGATGTCGAGCGCTTCCTCGCGGTTGTCGGGCTCGTACATCCAGTTCACGGATTCTAGCCAGCCAGCGATGAAGCCGGAAAGATCGTCAGCGTTCTCCTCGGCCCAGGCAACACGAGTGCCACCGACGATGCCCTGGTAGGCATCGAGCACGTCCGAAGCGCGGGCCAGGACATGGTGCCCCTTCGGTGCCCCCATGATTTCGAATGGCGTTACCTGCAGGGTGCCCTTCTGTTCGGGATTCTCCATCATCGCCTGCCAGCGTTGCAGTACGCCGCCAGTGGACATCCACTCGATTTCGTTCTCGTCGATCCCGTTCAGTGCCAGCATTCGCCGTAGAACAAATGCGAAGCCGGTGGTCAGGGCATCGGCGGTCAGGATCTTGCCTGGCAGGTCGGCGAAGCTCTTAATATCTTCCTGCACGGCCAGGCAAAGGAACGCATCATCGCAGCCCATAAAGGCGATCAGGTCCGTATCACCATCGGCCGGCACCTCACCCTGCTTTTCCGTGTAGGCGATGATGTTGTCGATCGAGGTCAGCATGATATCGAACTTGCCTGCCGCAATACCTGTCAACTGCTCGACGGAGTTGGGTGTGTAGATGATCTCCATCTCTAGGCCGCGCTTGGCGAAGAAGCCCTGTTTCATCCCCGACCACAGGGGCACATTGATGGCCCCCGGAAACACGTTGATTTTCATCGTGCGCATTTTTCGTCTCCCCCTCGTGGCGCGCGGCCGTGTTGCATTGCATATTCGGGTTTGTGGTTGCGGGAAAAAAGCGTTTTGTTTGCTCATAGATGACGAATTCAATCAAAATTGCCCATGCGGGCCGGCACGTCCTCAATGTCACGCTTGGCCGTGCCTTGCGTCTGGGAGATGGAGACTATCCACTGTTCAAGCCGCCCGCGGCCGAAGCCGTGGCGGCACCGGACGATTGCCTGGCGTTCCTGCGTGAACTCCATGTGAGCCTGCTGGATGTTTTCGATATTGCGTGCCGGCGCTGGGTGAACGGCTATTTCGACGCGGTTGTTGCCCATGTCGATGGGGCACGCGGTTCGCTGGTGGCTCCCATTGGCGCTGAAACTGTTGCGAATGCCCATCGGGTCTAGTGCTACGCCGCCTACCGGCCGCTGGTTCGCGCGTCCTGCGTCATCGACGGTCAGCCGATCACGGCGCCGGTCCTGTTCTGGTTGGACGATGGCCCCTTCTGCCCCGATGTTAGGGCGGATACACCGGATTCTCGCCTTCTGAGTTTCCTGTCCGGCGTCGCGGCCCCGCACCATCCTTTCGTACGGCGGCCGCTGGCCGGTCTGCGCACCTAGCCCCCTAGATGTTGAGTTCCAAGCAGTAGAGACCGCCGGCGTGGCGATCAACGCAATAAATGATTCTATTCTCATCTACATAAATATCGTTGATCTGGGCGGTTGCAACGGGAGAATTATCGGGTTTTGGTGGTACAAAATGCGCAATTTCTTTCGGCTGCAGCGGGTCTTTCAGGTCGAACACCCGTACACCACCATTGAAGAATGTACCAAAGATTAGGTCGTCAGACTGGAAAGACGGGCCTGGCCGGTTTTCGTGCACATTGTGCGCACCGAACCTTCCTCCGCGGTTACGAAATTCTTCAAGTGGAGGCATCGGCAGGGTAGCAATCGGGACCATGTTGTCTTCCTTGCGAGCGTCGACTACCCACATTAATTTTGGCCAATCCATAGCATCGTCCCGGACGCTCTCATCGGTGACAATAAGGATTTCCTTGCTGAAAAGCGGCAACACTGTGTGTGCGAAGCCAGGATATGGAGGATGGGGATTCCACTCACCGATCACCTTAGGATCAGATTTGTCGGTGATATCCATAATGAAAGTGCCGCCGTCGAGATAGCCCAGATACATTCTGTTGGGTCGCTGGGGATACACGTTGGTATTGTGGGCACGGAAGCCGGAGTCAAAGTTGGGATGGCGCGGGGGTGGGGGCACGTTGTCGCCTTCACGGGTGCCGGGATACCACCAGCGCCCAACCTCTTCAGGGCTGGATGGGTTACGCACATCGATGCAGCGATAGAATTGGTCATCGGCGGGGTTGGTGGGCACGAAGTCGTCGGACCCTCCGGCGAAATGGACATATTCGCCGTCGGCGAACCAGAGTTGGTGCACGCCGCGCGAATGTGGGCCAGAGCAGTCGAAGAACGAAATCGACTTCGGCTCTTCCGGCGTTGAAAGGTCGAACAGCTCGACCCCCACCTTTTCCATGTTCACTCCCGGTGTCTGATAGGCGACGGCCATGATGTCGCCGGTCACCTCCAGCGAATTCGAACGCATTTCCATCACGGGCAGATCGGTCTGCACGACGACCTTGGGCTTCCGGGGGTCGGAGACGTCGACGCCGGTGAAGTTCTTCGGCGCTGATTCGTGAGCGAGCCACAGCATGCGCCGACCATCCGGGGCGATTTGCATGGAAATACCTTCGCCCATGCCGCCAAACCCGACCAATGTATCCTGCGACAGCAAGGTCATGTTGTGAATTTCAGGGCTATCCATTTGCTAGTCTCCTCGTGCGAAAATTGATCATCTTATTGTTAGCTAGTTTGTGGTGCCGGCTGGTGCTTGGCGAGCGCGGGCATCCCGGACCGCCTGCCAGACGCGCTCCGGTGTCGCCGGCATATCAAGATGGCGTATCCCGAGTGGTCGCAGGGCGTCACACACGGCGTTCATGACGGACGGCAGAGCGCCGACTGTTCCGGCTTCGCCGGCACCCTTGAGGCCCATCGGATTATTCTTCGACGGTATATTGTGCTCGTGCACATTGAAACTCGGGAAATCGTCTGCGCGCGGCATCGTGTAGTCCATGAAGGAACCGGTCAGGAGCTGGCCCGTATCCGGGTCATAAACCACTTGTTCGAGCAGGGCCTGCCCCGCACCCTGGGCGACACCGCCATGGACCTGTCCCTCGACCATCATCGGGTTGAGCGCCACGCCGACATCGTCGACGACAGTGTAGGCGATGATCTCCACGCCGCCGGTGTCGGGGTCTATCTCCACCTCGCAGGCATGTGCACCGTTGGGATATGTCGGCCCCGGCGGCAAGATAATGGCGCTTTCTGCCAGTCCGAGCTCGAGTTCCCGGGGCATCCTTGCTGCTTGGTAGGAGGCCTTGCCCACCTCGACTAGGGTAATCTGCTTGTCCGTGCCCGACACCGTGAACACGCCATCGTCGAAATCAATATCAGCTGCTGAGGCTTCCAGAAGGTGTGCGGCAATCTGACGGGCGCGCTCGATGATCTTCTCGGACGCACGCAGTAAGGCTGCGCCCCCGACGCTGATCGAGCGTGAACCGAAGGTTCCCTTGCCGTGGTGGACGAGTTCCGTGTCGCCATACAGGACCCGGATGGAATCGAACGGCACGCCGAGTTTCTCGGAAGCGATCTGGGCAAACGCCGTTTCGTGACCCTGGCCGTGGGAATGGGTGCCCATCAGAACGGAGATGCCGCCATCGGTATCGAAACGCACCGCCGCACTTTCCTCGTTGGGAATTGGCAAGGGCCCGCCCGCGATCTCGATGACGCTAGCGATTCCCAGCCCCCGCAGCTTGCCGCGCCCAGCTGCTTCGGCACGTCGGTCTTCGAAGCCTGCCCTGTCGGCGGCCGCAACGACACGGTCGAGACAGCCCTCAAAGTCTCCGCTGTCATAGGTGAACACAAAGCCGGTGTCCCAAGGCAGGGAGTCGGATGGGATCATGTTTCGACTCCGCAACTCGACCGGATCGATGCCCAGCTCCGCCGCGGCAACGTCGATCGTGCGCTCGATGGCGTAAGATGCTTCCGGCCGGCCCGCCCCGCGATAGGTCGCGGTCGGGCTGGTGTGAGTGTAGACGCCGCGCGCCTCGGCGTGGACGTGGGGCGTTCGGTAGACGCCGGACAGCCCGCCCAGATTGTTGGTCGGCGAGTGGGGC
>PBPM01000136.1 GCA_002724635.1 Rhodospirillaceae bacterium | reverse complement strand
GCAGCCGCTTAATGCGGTGGAATTGCGTCTGCATGGGTCCAAACCGGGTTCGGGTTAAAGGATATCAGGTCGCGTCGTCGCCGGCGGCAACACCGCGCGCTCTTTTACAGTCCTCGGGGCGGGCTTGCGAGGCTCTTTTCTGCCGAACTAGCGGAGGAAGAAGATCTCGGTACGGCGATTGCCAGCCTCACCGTTCGGCATCGATTCTGCGTAGATCGGCTGATCGTCGGAAACCGCCTCGACCGTCACCTGGTTCAAGGGCACTCCCGACTGGATCAGGGCCTGCGCGACTGCGTTGGCGCGCTTGAACGAGACCTCAAAGTTCGCAACCGCGTGGCGCGCCTTAGACATTTGCCGGGTACGGCTGCTGGCATGGCCCACGACTAGGACGTTCGCCCCATTGTCGCGCTGGGCCTGGGCGACAGTATTGATAATCGCACGGTCCCGCGCGCTCAGGCGGGCGGAGCTGTGATTAAACTGAATGGTGGCCACCTGGGTGTCCGGCGTAACCGTCGCGGATGTCGCGACATAGCCCCTGCCCTCGAGGACGCTCATATCGACAATGACGGCTCCCGAGGCCTGCGTGACTCGGCCGGCGGGTTTGTCGCGCGCGACCTGCACCGCCGGAGCCGCAGTACGCGGCTGTAAAACCGGGGTCGGCGGCACAGCGGGCCGGGCTGGCGGGGTAGCCGGGCGCACCCCTACCGAGGGCGGCGGCGGCACCACACTCGGCATGGGCGTCGCTCTGGCCGAGGATGGGGGCAGGGGAACGACCCGGTCGGGCTCGGGTGGGTTCAAGCGGCCGGCGGGCGACGACGCGGATGCGCCAACCTTGGCGGACGCCGCCGAGCTCGATGCGCTCTGGCGCGCATCGAGCGTACGGGTCCTGCCCTGCAGGCGGATCGCCTCGTCGGTGTAGCGGGCGTTCTCGCGGTCAGAGACCAGACCCTCGACAACCCGCTCGCGGTTCGTGGGCGCCGTTGCCTTGGGCCGGCTGGGAACGGTGGTCAGCGAGGGCGTGTCGGCATCATCTGAGGCTCTGCGCTGAGCGTCGCTGCGATTGCGCACACTTTGGTCCGCGGCGGTCTGGAGCGCCGGCTTGTCACCGCCGAAAACACTGAAAACGTCGTCGACGAAGGAACAGCCGGCCAATGCGAACACGACTACTATCGGCAGCGCCTGGCGCGTGATTCTGTAATGCCCGGACTTCATCTGCTTCCAACCCCTCCATGGTGTTGCGCGAACCCTATGTGCCACGTCTACTCGCTTGATATTTTGTGCGGTGCAACATAATTTAGTGGCAATAAATAAAATGCGCACGAACACGCATGATGTACCCCGATGTTCCGCGTCCAATCAAGCGCCTCGCGACGAGCGCAGATCACAAAAAGCATTGAAGTTATAGAGGATTGGGAGATGGCTGATCAACAAAATGCCAAAAACGTTGGCAATAATGCGCCGGATCTCGAGGCCCTCGCCGTGTCGATGGCGAAAATCGCCGAGCGCAGCCAAACGCTGGTGAACGGCTTCCTTTCGAACCAGTCCGCTAACATGGGCATGGCCGATCCCCTGAATGTGGGCTCGGCCTTCATTGAGCTGACCCAGCGCATGATGGCCAACCCGGCTCACATCATGGAGGCACAGTTCCAACTCTGGCAGGACTATATGAGCCTGTGGCAGACGACGGCCCGGAAGATGATGGGCGCAGAGGTGGACGCGCTGCACGAGCCCGACGGCGAGGACCGCCGGTTCCGCGATTCCGAGTGGGACGAGTCCATCCTGTTCGACTACATCAAGCAGTCCTACCTGCTGTCGTCGCGTTGGTTGACCAACACCGTTCGCGAGGTCGAGGGGCTCGACGATAAGACCGCCAAGAAAGTCGATTTCTATACCCGCCAGTTCGTCGACGCGCTCGCCCCCACCAACTTCCTGATGACCAATCCGGAGGTGATCCGCGCGACGGTCGAGTCCGGCGGCGAAAACCTGGTGAAGGGGCTGGAAAACCTGCTCAACGACATGGAGCGCGGCGACGGCCAGCTACGCATCCGCCAGACCGACGAGACCGCCTTCAACCTTGGGGTGAACATCGCGGTCACGCCGGGCAAGGTTGTCTACCAGAACGACCTAATGCAGCTGGTCCAGTTCGAGCCGGTGACCGAAAAGGTGGAAGCTCGCCCGCTGTTGATTGTACCGCCCTGGATCAACAAGTACTACATCCTTGACCTGCAGCCGAAGAACTCGTTCATCAGCTGGTGCGTCCATCAGGGGCTTACAGTCTTCGTCGTATCCTGGGTCAACCCGGACACAAAACTCGCTGAGAAATCCTTTGAGGATTATATGTTTGAGGGGCCGCTCGCCGCGCTTGACGCGATCGAGAAAGCCACGGGTGAGAAGGAAGCCAACGTCATCGGCTACTGCCTCGGCGGCACCCTGCTCGCCTCGACGCTGGCCTACATGGCGGCGAAGAAGGACCAGCGCTTCGCGTCGGCCACATTCTTTACCGCGCTGACCGACTTCAGCGAGCCGGGCGAGCTGGGAGTCTTCATCGACGAGGAGCAGCTCGATTCCCTCGAGGGGCGGATGGAAGAGGAAGGTGGCGTGCTCGAGGGCAAGTCCATGGCGACCACCTTCAACATGCTGCGCGCCAACGACCTGATCTGGTCCTTCGTGGTGCACAATTATCTCCTCGGCAAGGAGCCCTTTCCGTTCGATCTACTCTACTGGAACTCGGATTCCACGCGCATGCCCGCAGAGATGCACAGCTTCTACCTGCGCCGCATGTACCAGGAGAACAAGCTGATCGAGCCGGGCGGGATCGAGCTCGGCGGCGAGCCCATCGATCTGTCGAAGATCGAGACGCCGGTCTTCATGCTGTCGACCAAAGAAGACCATATCGCGCCGTGGAAATCGACCTACGCTGTTACCCAGATCTACTCCGGGCCGGTGAAGTTCTGCCTAGCCGGATCGGGCCATATCGCCGGCGTGGTTAACCCGCCGACAGTCGAGAAGTACGGCTACTGGACGAACACTAAGAACCCGGCCAACCCGAACGCATGGTTCGAGGGTGCTATGGAGCATTCTGGCTCCTGGTGGCCGGAATGGCGCAAGTGGCTGGCGAAGAATGCCGGCGGCGAGGTCGACGCCCGGGTGCCGGGCGACGGCAAGCTCAAGGTGATCGAGGCTGCGCCAGGTAGCTATGCGAGCCAGCGGCTGGACGTGGAAGAGAAATAGACTTCGCACAGCGCGAAGAGATACCCGGGTCAAACCCGGGCAAAAAGTGTGTGGGTGCGCTTTGAAACTCCAGAGCCGTCATCCGCGGAGCTGATCCGCAAATCTTCACCGACCGTCAGCCCACGCCGTTACCTGACTTGAGGTGGTTCTGGGCCAGCTTGCAGTAGGTCGCGACACTCTCGGGCCAGTAATCGAGCTCTTCCTGGCGCAGCTCGCGCAGCGGCTTGGCGGGGATGCCCGCCCACAGCTCGCCCGACTTGACCAGCTTGCCTGGCGAGACGACCGCGCCGGCGGCTACCATGGCCCCCGTCTCGACTACCGCCCCGTCTAGCACGACCGAGCGCATGCCGATGAAGCAGCGCGACTGCAACGTGCAAGCGTGGATCAGCGCGGAATGGCCGATGGTGATCTCGTCGCCGATAATCGTCGGCATGTGCTCGGAGCCATCCTCGCGCGGGCCGTTAAGATGAATCACTGTGCCGTCCTGAACGTTCACCCGATCGCCTATGCGGATATGGCTACCGGCGTCACCGCGGATTACGCAGGAATACCAGACGCTGGACCCGGCCCCGATATGCACGTCACCGATGACCGCGGCGTTGTCGGCGATGAACGCGTCATCAGCGATGGTCGGCGTGATGCCGAGATAGGATTTCACGGGGTTCGTCATCTTTCACATCCTTAAAACTAATCTGCCGTGTTTTCGATCGTGCGATCAATCCGGCTCAAACAGAGGCGTCGTTGCCGTGAGCAGAGGAACTCATAAGCACCCGAGCTCGATCATTCCAGCTTCGAGTTTATGGATTCCGGCCTTCCTGCGCCAAGCGCTTCCATCCAGAATGACGAGACCATTTGGCCTCAGAGTCCTTCGCCTTCGTCGGCGCCGATGATCAGGTTGAGGGTCTGGACGGCCTGTCCCGACGCGCCCTTACCGAGGTTGTCGATCACGCCCGCGACAACGGCCTGGCCGGTCGCATCATTGTGCAGGACGTGCAGGTGGAGCTCGTTGGTGTCGTTTTGGGCCTCCGGATTTAGGGTCGTGGCTCCTTCCTCCAGCGGTACGACCATCACGAAGCGCTCATCAGCATAGTGTGCAACGAGTGCTGCATGCAGATCGGCCGCCGACGGCGCGCCTGGTAGATGCCAGAGCGCCAGCGGAATCTGGACCAGCATGCCCTTGTAGTAGTTCGCGACGGTCGGCACGAAGATCGGTGCGTGAGTGAGCCTACCCCAGCGGGTGATCTCGGGGATGTGCTTGTGCTGCAGGCCCAGCGCGTAAGCATAGAGAGTCGCTTCGGTGTGGTCATCCGACGCCGGATCCTCGAAAGCCGCGATCAGCGACTTGCCGCCTCCGGAATAGCCCGACACGGCGTTGATCGTGACCGGATAGTCGGCCGGTACCAGGCCACTGGCGACTAGTGGATGGATCATGGCCACGGCGGTGAGCGCATAGCAGCCCGGGTTGCTGATCCGCGCCGAGGCCCTCATTGCATCTCGATGCCCGAGAGAATACTCGGGAAAGCCATAGGTCCAGCCCTCGTCCGCCCGGTGCGCGGTCGAGGCGTCAATAACCTTCGTATCGCCGTCGATTAGCGAGACGGATTCCCTTGCCGCGTCGTCAGGGAGGCAGAGGATCGCCACGTCAGCCTCGTTGAGCGCCGCCTTGCGCGCAGCCACATCCTTACGCGCATCCTCATCCAGATGGATGAGCGCGATGTCGTCGCGCGGCGAAAGCCGTTCGTTGATCTGCAGGCCGGTGGTACCGACCTCGCCATCGATGAAAACCGAGGTAGTCATGACGACACGGATGTAGCGCGGCGCGGGCCAAACGGGAAGAGGCTTGCACCGCGATTGCAAGATTCCCTCATTTTTTTCTGAGAACAACTTGAGACGCGCAACCACTCAGCGTAAGCTATTGTTAATGAAAATAATTCTCTTTCGTGGCGGACGGCGCAATCTTTACGAACTGCCTAAGTCAATGTAACAAAAGCGATAAATTAGGAATTATAACCATAAAAAAATTGATGTCAGGTTTCCTGAAGGCCTCGGCGCTGGCGGCAATGGCGGCGTTCGCCATTACCACCGGTCCAGCGGATGCTCATGCAGACTGCGGCCAAGTGTCGATCACCGAGATGAACTGGGCCTCGGCGTCGGTCGTGACAAATGTCGCGAAGTTCGTCATGGAACAAGGCTATGGCTGCAAGGTGACCGTCGTCCCCTCCGACACGGTCCCGGCCGCAACGTCGCTTGCCGAGAATGGCGAGCCGGACATCGCCACCGAGATGTGGATCAACTCCGCACCGGTCTATCAGAAGCTTGAGGACGAGGGAAAAGTGAAGACGATTGCCAACGTGCTGTCCGACGGCGGCGCGGAACACTGGCTGATCCCTAAATACCTTGCCGACAAGCACCCGGAACTGAAGACCATTGAGGGTGTACTCGCCAATCCCGAGCTGGTTGGCGCGCGCTTCCACAACTGTCCAGAGGGCTGGGGCTGCCGGATCGTGAACGATAGCCTCAAGCAGGCCTTCGACCTGGAGGGCAATGGCATCAAGGTCTTCGACCACGGCTCGGGCGAGACGCTGGCCGGTTCGATCGCCGCGGCCTATGCCGATGAGAAGCCCTGGTTCGGCTATTACTGGGCGCCAACGGCGCTGCTCGGCAAGTACGAGATGGTGCCGGTCGATCTCGGCCCGTACAACGACGAGATTCACCAGTGTAATCGGGACACCGATTGCAACCGTGTCGGCAAATCGCCCTACCCGTCCGCGCGGGTCGTGACGGGCGTGACCACGGCCTTTGCCAACCGTGAACCCGAGGTGGTGGAGATGCTCTCCAAACTAAGCTTTACAAACCAGCAGATGGGAGCGGTGCTGGCCTGGAAGGAAGGTAACAACGCGTCTTCGGAAGAGGCGGCGGTGCACTTCCTGACCACCTACAACGACGTCTGGGGCGACTGGCTGAATACCGACGCCAAGTTGAAGCTGGCGCGGCTGCTAAAGTAAAACCTCTTCAGCCATCCGCGCGGCGCTGAACCAGCGTTTCCGGCGGCGGGATGCGCCCACGCAAACAGACTGACGGAAACGCGGTATGGGCACTTACGAGCCGATCTTCTCGACCCTTGGACTCCAATCTTGGTGCGAGAGCGGCGAAACATCCGGCGGCGGCCCCGTCTCGATGGCGGATTTGCTGGCACGGAATGCCGGGACTGATGCTCCCCCGCCGTCGATCTGGGAACTACCCTTCCCGTCAATGGACGAACTCCATGAGGTATGCGCGGCGTTTCCGCAGTCACGGGCGCTGACGAAGGGTATCGAGCAGGGGTTCCTGTCGATCAAGGACGGGCTGAGCCTCGTCCTCGACCCGATAACTCAGCCGCTCAGCTGGTTCCTCGAAGGTGCCCTCTGGCTATTCGAGACCACGCCGTGGTGGCTCATGATCCCGGTGCTGCTGGCGATCGTCCTCGCGGTCAGCCGGTCGCGAAAGCTCTCAGTCTTCGTGGGCCTCTGCCTGCTCACCTTAGCCTTCATCGACTATTACAGCTTCGCGGCACAGACCCTCGCGGTGATCTCAGTCTGCGCTATCCTGTGCGTGGTCCTAGGGGTGCCCATCGGGATCGCCATGGCGCGCAGCGACCGCCTCCAGCGGGCGATCATCCCAATCCTCGACATGCTGCAGACCCTGCCTGCCTTCGTTTACCTAATCCCGCTGATCTTTCTCTTCTCGGTGACCGAGCCAAAGCTCTACGGGCTCGCGATCATCCTGTACGCTATCGTCCCAGTGGTCCGGCTGACCGACCTCGGCATCCGGCTGGTTGATCAGAATGTGATCGAGGCGGCGGACGCGTTCGGCATGACCGACCGGCAGAAACTCATCAAGGTCCAGGTTCCCTTAGCCCTGCCGAACATCATGGCCGGCGTGAACCAGACCATTATGATGAGTCTGTCTATGGTCGTGATCGCCTCGCTGGTCTCCGCGCCCGGCCTTGGCGTGCTGGTCCTGCGCGGCATCCGAAACCTTGAGCTCGGCGTCGGCCTTGTCTCCGGCCTCGGCATCGTTGTGCTGGCGGTGATTCTCGACCGCACCACCAAGCTTGCGCTGGCGCGCATTAACGCGGGGCAAGCTCCATGAGCGAGACCCGGAGCCAGACAAAGATCGCGATCCGCGACCTCTACAAGGTCTTCGGCCCAGACCCGAACACTGCGCTGAAGGCCGTGCGCGAAGACGGCCTCGGAAAGCAGGAACTTCTCGAAAGTCACGGCCATGTGCTCGGCCTTCAGGACATCAACGTGGACGCCATGGCCGGTGATGTAACGGTGATCATGGGCCTCTCGGGCTCGGGGAAATCCACGCTGATCCGGCATGTGAACAGACTGATCGACCCGACCGCTGGCGAGATCCTCTTTGAGGGGCGCGACATCCTCGGATGCTCGGCTGAAGAGCTCCGCCAGGTCCGCCGCGAACAGATGTCGATGGTGTTCCAAAAGTTTGCGCTGCTGCCGCACAAGACCGTGGCCGAGAACGCGGCTCTGCCGCTCGAGGTCCGTGGCATATCCCGCGACAAATACATTCCCGAGGCCGAGAGGTGGCTCGACCGGGTCGGCCTGCACGGCTATGGCAATAGCTACCCGCACCAGCTTTCCGGCGGCATGCAGCAGCGGGTCGGTATCGCCCGCGCGCTTACATCGAACGCCGACGTGATGCTGATGGACGAGGCCTATTCCGCCCTCGATCCGTTGATCCGCACGGACATGCAGAACCTGCTCCTCGAATTGCAGCAGGAACTCCAAAAGACCATCCTGTTCATCACCCACGATCTCGACGAGGCGCTTAAGCTCGCCGACCATCTTGTGATCCTAAAGGACGGCCGTATTGTCCAGCAGGACGAGCCCCAGACGATCCTGCTGGAACCGAGGGACCCCTACATTGTCGACTTCGTGAGTGACATCAACCGGGCCCGAGTCCTGCGCGTACGCACGGTAATGGACAAGACTGTTGTCACTGAGGATGTAAACATCGCCGGCGAGATTGACCAAGAGGAAAATCTCGAGACCGTCATCGCTTTGGCCGAGGGCGACACGCGCAAGACCTACCTGGTAAAGGACGGCGATCAGAAGGTGGGCATCCTGCGCATGGACACGCTGGTGAAGTCGCTGGTGCCGACCGAGGCCGCGGACGACGGCATTCGGGCACGCTGATCATTCCCCACGAAACCGATCGCGCGCAGGGGTTTTCCTTTCTGCATTAGTAGAAAGTTTGTTTGCTCTGAAACATCATAATGTAACTGGATATACTTGACATTTTAACGCTTCGAGAACTGGAAGCTACGGCGGGCCTTGGCGCGGCCATACTTCTTACGCTCGACCACGCGGCTGTCGCGGGTGAGCATGCCGACCTTCTTGAGGATCGGCCGAAGCTCCGGCTCACGCAGGGCGAGCGCCTTGGAGATGCCATGACGCACCGCCCCGGCCTGGCCTGAGAGTCCGCCACCGGTGACCGTGCAGACGATGTCGTACTGGCCGAGACGGTCGGTGACCTGGAACGGCTGGGACAGCACCATGCGGAGTACGGGGCGCGCGAAGTAAACTTCGCCAGTCCGGCCGTTGACGGTTAGCTGGCCATTGCCCGGCTTGATCCAGACACGGGCGACCGCGTCCTTGCGCTTGCCCGTCGCATAGGTGCGGCCATGCTCGTCGATCTTGGGCTCGGCCGGAACCGGTGCCACAACCTCGGCCCGGGCAGCCACCGCGGCGGCGATTGTGGTGTCGCCCTCGGCGGGTGCGTCGGTGGTCTGGGTCTCGTCGGTCATGCCGCGGCGCCCCTCTTGTTCTTGGCGTTCATGGAAGCGAGGTCGAGCGGCTGAGGCTGCTGCGCCTCATGCGGATGCTCAGCACCGGAATAGACCTTGAGTTTGCGATACTGCTCGCGGCCCATCTTGGTCTTCGGCAACATGCGCTCGACCGCCTTGCGGACGACCACATCGGACTGCTCGCTGTCGAGATACTTGTCTGCCGTGCGGGACTTGATGCCGCCGGGATAGCCCGTGTGCCAGTAGTAGGTCTTGTTATTACGCTTGTTGCCGGTGAGGCGGACCTTGTCAGCATTGATCACGACAACATGGTCGCCACAATCGATGTTCGGGGTGTACATCGGCTTGTGCTTGCCGCGCAGACGGTTCGCGATAATCGCTGCCATGCGGCCAAGCACTACGCCCTCGGCGTCGATGATCCACCACTTTGACTCTACCTCACTGGGTTTAGCGGAATATGTTTTCATGGTGATCGCCACCTTCTCCTGATATTTCTGTCTCACCCGTATCGGCCGCAGATCGGCACCTGATCGAGCACGAATGAGATACAGCCACCGAAACCAGCACGGTTCGGGCGGCGGCGACAGGGTTTTATGGTACCGAAATGCGGATGTCAAACCGAATTCTTCGTTTTTCTGCATGGGTTTACAAGAACGGTATTATAATACCCCATTTAGGTAAACAGGCGCTTTTTCTTTTGGTAATTCCGGCCGCAGGCGCACTGGCTCCGGAAGTATGGAACCCATAAACGCCAGGACCAAGCAGAGTGATGCCAGGGTCTTGGGATTTCCGCCTTAGCAGGTATGACTTAGGGTTGATGGATGGGCAGCAGGCATCTCGACGCATAGGATTGCCATCATCCGCGAACCGGTCCATGTTCTGCCAACAACACCCAACGGACCCGTCATGAGCGACACCAAAACCCTCGAGAAAACCAAAGACGACACGGCGCCCTTTGTGCTACGCGACGACGACGCAGGCGCTCCAGGCGTAACCCGGCTTACCCTGAACCGGCCCGACGAGCTAAACGCCCTCTCCGAGGGCATGCTAGCAGCGCTCCAGGCCGAGCTCGACGCAATCGCCGCCAATCGCGCGGTCAGGGTGGTCGTGCTGACCGGTGCAGGTCGCGCCTTCTGCGCCGGCCATAATCTAAAGCAGATGCGCGCGAACTATAGCCTCGAGTACCAGCAGTCGCTATTCGCGACCTGCTCGAAGATGATGCAGTCGTTGTTGCGTCTGCCTCAGCCGGTCATCGCCGAGGTGCGCGGGCTAGCGACGGCCGCGGGCTGCCAGCTAGTAGCCACCTGCGACCTGGCGATCGCCACCGATACGGCGCGCCTCGCCACGTCGGGCATCAACGTTGGGCTGTTCTGCTCGACCCCCGGGGTCGCCGTCGGCCGTGCCGTCGCGCGCAAGCACGCCATGGACCTTCTGCTGACCGGCGACTTTCTGGATGCGCCCCGAGCGGCGGAAATTGGGCTGATCAACCGGGCAGTGCCCGAGGCTCTAATCGACGAGACGGTCGGCGAACTGGCTGCCAAGCTTGCGCGCAAAAGCGCGCATGCGCTGGCGCTCGGCAAGCAGGCGTTCTATCGCCAGCTCGAGATGGGCATCACGGATGCCTATGCCTTCGCCGGCGACGAAATGGCACGCAACATGATGGACCGAGATGCCGCGGAGGGCATCGACGCTTTCATCGAGAAGCGCGACCCTGATTGGGACCACGGCCCCCGCGAAGGTGATGACGGGTAAGGATGCGATGGTTCAGGCTTCTGACAAGCAGTTCATCTATTCAGACGATTTGCTGCGCAAGATCTTCGACGAGGTAAAGACCATAGCTCTGGTGGGTGCGAGCCCGCGCGGCGAGACGCGCGCAAGCTGGCGGGTCATGCGCTACTTGCAGGTTGAGGGCTACAAGGTCTACCCCGTTAACCCCGATGCACTGGGCAGGGAGATTCATGGCGAGAAGGTCTACCCCAATATCCTTGATCTGCCCCAGAAGGTCGACATGGTCGACATATTCCGCCTGCCCTGGAAGGTCGCACCCGTTGTCGACGAGGCGATAGAGCTGGGCGTACCTTATATCTGGATGCAGCTAAAGGTCGTCAACGAGATGGCCGCAGCCAAGGCCGAGGCGACGGGCGCCACGGTGATCATGGACCGCTGTCCGGCGATCGAGCTGCCCCGCCTGCAAGCCGCAGCCTAGCACCTTCCCCCTTACCACGAGACGATATGAGCGAGCTTTACTATCCCGACTGGCAGATCCGCCGCGTGCTGCGCGACACCGACGTCATAGCCATGGTCGGTGCCAGCACCAGCTGGAACCGGCCGAGCTACTTCGCGATGAAGTATCTCCAAGAAAAGGGCTATCAGGTAATTCCCGTAAACCCGCGCGCCGCCGGCAAGACCCTGCTCGGCGAGGAGGTCTATGCGAGCCTGAAGGACATCCCCGTCGCCATAGACATGGTCGACATTTTTCAGCGCTCCGACCGGGTACCGCCGATCGTCGATGAAGCGATCGAGGTGGGCACCAAGGTGATCTGGATGCAGCTGACCGTGCGCCATGACGAAGCGGCGAAGAAAGCCGAGGATGCGGGCATGACCGTGGTCATGGACCGCTGCCCGAAGATCGAGTTCGGCCGCCTGACTGGTGAG
>PBPM01000135.1 GCA_002724635.1 Rhodospirillaceae bacterium | reverse complement strand
CTGGCTTCACCTTCGACTTGCATGTGTTAAGCCTGCCGCCAGCGTTCGCTCTGAGCCAGGATCAAACTCTCAAGTTGACCTCCCCGATCCGAGGAACAACGGTTCCTTGGCCGGGTTGACTAGAAGCGTCTACTTAGCACAAGCGAGGCACAATCTAATGTACCTCGTTTACATTCCAAGAATGCGCGTGCAAGCGGACGTGTTTGATGTCACGCACCGCCGCCTGCGCATCCCTTCTTCAGGTATTCACAATGTCCAACAACGCAGATGCCGAAACCCGCTCCAATGAGGAGCGAATGAACTCGGCATGTATGCAGAGCCGCCCAAATAGGTACTCGCACCGATCAGGCAGCGACGGCGGTTTATATGACTGTGGATCGGGCAAGTCAAACGCTTTTTACCAACCCGAACAGATTTATTTGGCCCACTCGCAATACCTATGAAGAAAGGCTGAAAATAGGTTTCCGCGCGCCATCGAAGGAGCGTGGTCCGGCATCGACCCGGGACGCTCCGTGTTAATTGGATCATCGCATCGCAGCAATAAAATTTTGCGATCGCGAAGATCGCCACGCGACGACATGCGCGAGTCACCCCTTTCCGATAGGCTTTGCTCGTGATCGAGAGTTCGCAAGAGACACGCAGAACAAAGAGCATGAAACGACTTATCCTGATGCGCCACGGGGCCGCCGCGTGGGCCGAGAACGGCCTAGACGACGAGGACAGGCCCCTGACCGATGTCGGCCGCAGAGAAAGCCGGCGACAGGCGCAATGGCTGGACCAACAAACGATGGCACCAGATCACGCGCTCGTCTCAGGCGCACGACGCGCGTGCGAAACTTGGGAGCGCATGCGCGATGCCCTCACATCGCACCCGACTTTCGATATCATCGAAGAACTCTACCTGGCAGAGCCCGGAACGCTTCTCTCCCATATAGAGACGCTACCAAACATAGCTGCAACCGCGATCGTCGTGGGACACAATCCGGGCATGGAGATGCTGGCGCGAATGCTCGCCGGCTCCGACGCCGGCGCGATGCGCGACATGACGCACGGTTTTCCGACCGCCGGACTAGCGGTTTTCGAGATCAACACCGACAGCTGGGAACAGGCCTCAATCGCCGGAACGCGGCTCACGCACTTCGCGCGGCACGGCGCGGCCTAACGGCCAACAAGGAACCTGACTATGCTTTCAAGGCAAAGCAGATGACGCCGGTCAATACTCCGGCCCGGAACCGCCAGAACGCCATCACCGTCGAGCTCAGCGCCGTGATCGTAGCGGTGGGCCCTGACGGCCCGCAAGTTCTGGTCCTACAACCCGACCGCAGCCGCCCTGCAGCCCTGCCTTCCGGCCCGCTTGAGTCGCAGCACCGCACCCTCGACGGCGGCCTGCGGACCTCGGTTGAGGAACAGACGGGTTTCGAGCTCGGCTATGTCGAACAGCTTTACAGCTTCGGAGACGCGAACCGCCACGCCAGCGCCCGTGCAAAACTTGGCCGAGCGTTATCGATCGGCTATCTGGCGCTGGTCCACGAGGATAAGCTGCGGCGGACTGATGCCTGCGAGTGGCGTAGCTGGTATGACTTCTTTCCGTGGGAAGACTGGCGCGACGGCACACCGGGCATTCTCGCATCCGTGCGCGACGGCATTGCCGGCTGGATCGCCGAAGCGCCGCGAGATCAACGTAAGTCCCGCGAGGAAAGGGCGCAAGTGACCTTCTGTGTCCCGGACGGACACTGGAATGAGGAACTCGCGCTGGAGCGCTATGAACTGCTCTACGAGATCGGTCTGGTTCCCGAGGCGCACCGGGATGGCGCCGACTGCTGGGCACCACGTGAAGCAGCTATTATGGATGCACAGAGCCTGCAGGCGGATCATCGCCGCATCCTTGCGACGGCAATCTCGCGGCTGCGCGGCAAGATTAAGTATCGGCCCGTAGTCTTCGAACTGATGCCTAGCAGTTTCACCTTCCTCGAGCTGCAGCGCGCCGTCGAAGCGCTTGCCGGGGTCGAGCTGCACAAGGCAAACTTCCGCCGCCTAGTCGAGCACCAAGGCCTAGTCGAGGACACCGGTGCGAAGTCGGCTAAGACTGGCGGCCGACCGGCGAGCCTGTTCCGCTTCCGCCGCGAGGTCGTGCTTGAGCGTCCCGCCAGCGGCGTCGGACTGCCATCCGTGCGGCGAAGGCCCGACTGAAGTTTCGGTTTATAAAACCCTATTCAAAACGGAACAGCATCGATGAAAGCCGTAAGAATGCATAAGATCGGCGACCCTGAAGTGTTGCAGGTCGACGATATCCCAACGCCTATACCCGGCCCGGGCCAGGTTCTAGTCAAAGCCCATTCTATCGGTGTCGGCCTCGCGGACCAGCTTGTGCGCGATGGCCGATACCCGTGGATGCCGGACCTACCAACGATCCCCGGCATCGAGATGAGCGGCACCGTGGCCGCAGTCGGCGACGGCGTGACATGGCATTGCGAAGGCGATTCAGTGGTCGTTTCAGCCGTCCGCGAACGGGGCTGCTATGCCGAGTACCTAGCGATCGATGCAAACTGGGCGTTCCCCTGCCCCGACGGCCTCGATCTCGCGGCTGCGGGCTGCCTAATGAATTATCGTGTCGCCTACCGAATTCTCCATTCCGGTGCGCGGGTTCAGGCGGGTGAGACCATCGCTATCGTCGGCGCTGCAGGCGGGCTCGGCAGTGCATTGCTCGACATTTCAAATGTAGCTGAACTCGAGACCATAGCGCTCGTGCGCAGCCCGGAGAAGGTTGCATTCGTGCGCGAGCGTGGCGCCCGGCATGTGATCGATACAACCGCCGGGGATCAGTACGAAGCGATCATGGAGATTACAGGCGGGCGTGGCGTCGATCATTTCATCGACCCCGTCGGCGGCGGCGACTTCGTCGGTCATCTCGACCTATTAGCAATCCACGGCACGCTGGTGCTTTACGGTATGATCGAGGGCCTGCCCAAGGACGACGTGTTCGCTGCACAAACCCAGCGCTGGGCCCGATGCCCCGCCGTGCGCGTTTTCTCGATTCACTCGTTCGACCAAAAGGCCGCAGCGGCCGGACAGGATATGGAACTGCTCATGGGCATGATGGCGGAAGGTAGGATCGAGCCCACGATCTACGCCGAGATGCCCTTGGACACAGCCGCCGAGGCACACCGGCATCTCGATGAAAGCCGAATTATGGGCAAGCTGCTGCTGCAGCCACACCGCGATACCACCCAATTCCGATAAGGCGATCTCTTCCAGCGAGCGCGCGGTCGAGGTCATATCGATCAGGATGATCGTTGGCGCAACATGACCATAAAGACCAAAGACATCTGTGAAACCCGATCCGCTACATCACCGCACCGACCTGCCACGGAATGAACTCGTTGTCGCCAAATCCCAGCGCCTCAGACTTCGACTGCTTGCCGCTCGCGATGTCGAGCATGTAGTCGAAGATCTCGAGCCCCATATCCTCAATCGTGGCATCGCCATCGGCGATCTTGCCGGCGTTTATGTCCATGTCGTCGCACATGCTCTCGTACACTTGGGTGTTGGTCGCGAGCTTGATCGACGGCGACGGCTTACAGCCATAGACCGAGCCTCGGCCGGTAGTGAAGCACACCAGATTGGCGCCCGATGCAACCTCGCCGGTGATCGACGCCGGGTCGAAGCCCGGCGAGTCCATGAACACGAAGCCCTTGGTGTCGACCGGCTCGGCATACTTATAAACCCCGGCTAGGTTCGTGGTGCCACCCTTGGCCGCCGCGCCGAGGGACTTCTCGAGGATCGTCGTTAGGCCGCCCGCCTTGTTGCCCGGCGATGGGTTGTTGTCCATCGATCCGTGATTGCGGGCGGTATAGTCCTCCCACCACTTGATGCGATCAACGAGTTTCTGGCCCACCTCGGCGTTGATCGCACGCCGGGTGAGCAAATGTTCGGCGCCATAGATTTCAGGTGTCTCGGCTAGGATACCCGTGCCGCCATTGGCGACCAGCCGGTCCACGGCGTTGCCTAGCGCCGGGTTCGCTGTGATGCCCGAATAGGCATCCGAACCGCCACATTGCAGCGCGACCGTCAGCTCACTCGCCGGCACGGTCGTGCGTATCGCGGCGTTAGAGGGCTCAAGCATCGTCGAAATGCGCTCGATGGCCTCATCAACTGTCTTCCGCGTTCCGCCGGTCTCTTGGATCGTCATGGTCTGGAACGTGTCGTTGATCTCGAGGCCATAGGCATCGAGTAGGAAGGGAATCTGGTTCACCTCGCAGCCCAACCCGACAATCAGCACGCCAGCAAAATTAGGGTGGCGAG
This sequence comes from Rhodospirillaceae bacterium, assembly GCA_002724635.1. Taxonomy (GTDB): domain Bacteria; phylum Pseudomonadota; class Alphaproteobacteria; order UBA6615; family UBA6615; genus UBA8079. The sequence goes on along the minus strand of PBPM01000135.1, from coordinate 6,368 downwards.
CATAGCCCCAAAGGGTACGCTGCAGATTGGCATAGCCGTCGCCGGAATCGGCCATGCCGCAACCCGTAGCGTGGACGAAGGCGGAGACGCCATCGATGTTCGGGTACTCGTCGAGCTTTCCTGTCGCGTTGAAGGATTCAGCGATGTAGCGGGCGACCGTCGCAGAGCAATTCACCGACGTCAGGATACCGATATAGTTGCGCGTGCCCACGCTACCGTTCGGCCGGACATAGCCTTCGAAGGTCCGCCGCTCCGCCTCGGGCACCATCTCCAACTCGCGCAGGTCCGTCGCGAACTGATAGTCGCGATCGACCATTCGGAACTCGCAGTTCTCGGTGTGCACATGATCGCCCGCATGGATATCAGAAGCCGCGTATCCGATGATCTGGTTGTACTTGATTACCGTCTCGCCCTTCGCGATTGCGCGGGTCGCGATCTTGTGGCCGCGCGGGATAGGCGCGTTCGTCGAGATGTCCTCGCCCGGGATGGCCGTGTTAGGCATGATTTCGGCCCGCGCGACCACAACATTGTCGGCGGGATTCAGGCGAATCGTCAGGGATGCGGCTTCGGACATCGGCTCTCGCTCGTTTGAATTACGGGCTCGCAAGTCAGCGCGGCCACCCGGATCGGGCGGCCAACATACACGTGATCCGGCCTGGAAAGAACCGTCGTCGGCGCCCAAAAGCGCCGGCAAGCGGTCAGTCGACCTTGCAAGCGATGGGCGGGGCAATCGTATTGGGATTTTGGACTTGCAGCATGACTTCTTCCTCTATTCGGTTGGTTCCAACATCAGAGGCGAGTCACACACGTCAGAACAAATACAGGTGCACGACCCGCTTCGGTGTCGCGACGGATATGGCATGAATGAAGGGATGGTAGCGGAGGAGGGACTCGAACCCCCGACACGCGGATTATGATTCCGCTGCTCTAACCAGCTGAGCTACTCCGCCCCAAGCGCGGCTGGGGATATAGGTGGTGCGCCGACCGCCTGTCAAGCCGACTGCGGTCGCCGCCCCCGTCCCAGCATCACGACGCCCGCGACGACGCAGGCGAAGGCCACCATGTGGAACAGCTCGAGACGTTCGCCGAGGATCAGAACCGCGAGCAACGCCGTGATCACCGCGCGGATATAGTTCGACATGGTAGATTTGTTCGCGCCGATTGCCAGCACTGCGGTGTTGGTGAAGCCGACCGCTACGATCGCGACGGCGATGCCAACCCAGGCCATCACCGCGGCGGCCTCCCAGGTGACCGGCATCGGCCGGAAGATGATCGTCTCGGTCACGTAGAGCGGCAGCATCACCAGCATCGAAAAACACTGAACGGACAGCAGGATCTCGGCCGTCGTAAAGCTACCGGGAATCTTGCGCAGCAGCGAGTTGTGGACGGCAAAGCCGAACATGGCTGCCAGCATGATCAGGTCGCCGATATTGGGTGCCAGCGCGAAGAGGATTGATAGATCTCCCCGCGAGATGATGACGAACACGCCCAGGGTTGCGACGACGATGCCGACCGCCTGGGCACGCGCGATCGCCTCTCGGAACACCAAAAACGTGATCAGAACCGTGGCGACGGGCTGCGCGGTCGAGACGACCCCGCCATTGATCGCCGTTGTGAAGTGATAGGCGACGTAGACCGATGCGTTGCCGAACGGCCCCAGTGCCACCGCCAGAACCAGAAAGAGCTTCCAGTGCCGTCGGATCTCCGCGCGCTTTGCCCAGACCGACCGGCCGACGAACGGCACCAGGACGACCGTCGCGATGAACAGCCGCCAGAACCCGATCCCCATGGGCGGTATGTCGCCCTGCACCCAGCGGCCGATGATGTGGTTCGACGCCAGGATAAAGGCCGCCGCTAGGATCATCAGGAAGGGCCAGATGCCCCGGCGGAACCGGCTGTCTTGTGCGCTCGTCATGAGAACCGGTCCGGGCAGGCAACGAAACTCAGCCGGAATAGGATCGGACTATTCCGGCTTCGCGGCAATGGTCTCCATCTCGACCACCCACTGCGGATTGGCCAGCGCGGTGATGACAACCCAGGTCGAGGCAGGCACATGGCCAGGGGCGAGGTATTTCTCACGATGGGGCGCGAGATACTGCAAACCCGACGGATCCGTCGAATAGACGTTCAGACGCACGATGTGCTCGGGGCCGAATCCTGCATCCTCGAGGATCGCGACGGTGTTCTGCCAGATCAGATCATGCTGCGCCTCGAAACCCTCGGGCACTGCGCCGTCGGGAGTCACGCCGACCTGACCGGCGGTGACGAGCCAGCGCGCATTCGGCGGTATCTCGACCGAATGGCTGTAGAGGGCGGCGGGCGGCGCGATCGTCGCAGGGTTGCGGGTTATGAGTGTCATTGGGTGCTCCTCCGGGCATGTTGTTCTGTGTGCGTTGGATGTCGGTCATGCTAAGCAATCCCCCATCGGGGCGCGAGCAAAAGCCCCGCAAGGCACGGCTGCGATCAGCCGAGTTCGAGCAGGTGTCCGACGAGTTTTTCCGGCGCCGAGTAGAAGGGCGAGTGGTCGGTGTCGATCGTGAAAACACGATCACACGGCTGGGCCGAAATCATCGCCCGCTGCATGTCGATCGGGATCGCCTTGTCCCGGAGACACTCGACATAGGCCCGCTTGACCGTGCCGAAGTTCCCCGGCGTCGTCTCGGCCTTCCGTTGGAACGGCTCCATCGCTTGCGGCACCAACCGTTCAATCGCGTGCGCCACGTCCTCGGGGCTACACTCACCATAGAAGGTAGGCTGGATCATCTCCTCCGGGATCGTCGAGGAGAGACCGTCCTCGGATATGACTCGCCGCGCTGCCATTTTCTCTGGCCCCTCGTAGGCGGCGAGGTCGACTCTATTCTGTCCGTTCTCCGGCATCATGGCCGTCAGATAGACCAACCAGGCTTGGCGTTCGGGCATGCGCTCGGCGACCTGGGTGATGGTAATGCCGGCGAGGCTGTGACCCACGAGGACTGCCGGCTCCGGCTGTGACGATATGATCTCGCAGACATGATCTATATAAGCATCGAGCGTCACCTCCGCGATCGGGCGGGGATTGTCGCCGTGCCCCGGCAAGTCGACCGCAATCGCCGTGTGGCCTGCCGCCTCGAGGAGCGGCACGACCCGCTCGTAGCACCAACCCCCGTGATAGGCGCCATGCACCAGGACAAAAACGCTCATGCCCCTTCGCTCCGTTCGTCGTTGCGCTGTATCCAGCCGCCGCCGAGCACCCGCGCGCCGTCGTAGAAGACTGCGGCCTGGCCCGGCGAGACACCAAACTCCGGCATCGCGAGTTCGACCATCGCGGCACCGCAGGAAATGCCCGCGACCCGCCCGGGCACGGGTTCCATGGTCGAGCGAATCTTGACCGACACCTCGACACCTTCGGCTGGCGGGGCATCGCCCTCCCCCAGCCAGTTCAGCCCATTAACCGGAACCCTGGATGTCGCCAGCGCTTCGCGCGGCCCAACGATCACCCGCCGCGTCTCCGGATCGAGGCGCACGACATACAGCGCATCCGCGTCGGCATCCTTACGACCACCAATCCCAATTCCCCGCCGCTGGCCGATGGTGAAGTTCAGGATACCCTCATGTTCTCCAAGAACGGTGCCGTTCAGGTGAACAATATCCCCCGGCTCGGCAGCACCCGGACGCAGCTTCTCGACGATCTGCGCGTACTTGCCGTCGGGTACAAAGCAGATGTCTTGGCTGTCCGGCTTTTCCGCAATCGCGAGCCCTAGGCGGCGTGCATGCTCACGCACCTGGTCCTTCGGCATATCGCCGAGCGGGAACCGCAGAAAATCGAGCTGGTCATGGGTCGTCGCGAACAGGAAGTAGCTCTGGTCGCGCGAGGCATCGACGGCACGATGCAGTTCGGCGCCGCCGGGCCCAGCCTCCCGGCGAATATAGTGACCCGTCGCCAGCGCATCCGCGCCGAGGTCGCGCGCGGTCGCCACGAGATCTCGGAATTTCACGGTCTGATTGCAGGTTACACAGGGAATCGGGGTCTCGCCGCGCACGTAGGCGTCGGCGAAATTCTCGATGACGTCCTCGCGGAACCGACTCTCATAGTCGAGGACGTAGTGCGGAAATCCGATCATGTCGGCGACGCGGTATGCGTCGTAGATATCTTGGCCAGCACAACACGCCTTGAACCGGGCCGTGGCCGCGCCGTGGTCGTAGAGCTGCAGGGTGATACCGACGACGTCGTACCCCTGTTCATGCAAGAGCGCGGCGGTGACCGAGCTGTCGACGCCGCCGGACATGGCGACGACGACGCGCGTCTCCGCCGGCGGACGATCGAAACCCAGACTGTTCATGGTGTTGTTCACGGGCGGCAATATAGGCGCGTCGTGCCGATCGGCAAACCGGTCACGAATGCGTAGCCGCCTTGATCGCGGCGCGCACAGACGCCATCTTTTGTGTATGGACGCGACCTCCACCAGAATAAAGGTAGCACCTCTTGTGGCGCTGACCGCGGGGCTCATCGCTCTGGGCACGCTCGCCGCATCTCCGGCGCTCGGAGATCTGCGCGATGACATCTCCCGCTGTGCCGCGCTGGCGGACGAGATGGAGCGGCTCGCCTGTTTCGACACGGTCGCCGCCGAGATGGCGAACGCCCGCAATGCAGCAGCGGCTGCCGCGGTGACCGCGCTTCAGCGGGAGTTCCGGTTCGATCCCGGTCTGATGACCGGACCCTTGGCATTTCGCATCAACGTCAGTGGCAACCAAGTGGTCAGCCGCCCAACGGCAGCGGCGCGGGAGGTCGAGAATATCGTCCGGCGGATGCATAAGGTCATCGGCGGCACGGACGACTGGAGCGCACTCGTCGTCGTTCACGGCGGCAAGTTTACCCTCAGCCGCGGCCGGCCCTATTCCGGCGAAGAACTCCTCGCCCAGGCCAACACCGGCATGGTGCGATCAGGGCTCCCGGCGGAACGCTATTCGGTCATGCTTGGTCCGGATGCGGAACCGATCCTATGGGACGACGGCCGCGTGCGTTCTGCAAACGAGAATATCGACATCACCATCAGTTTCGGCGACACGCCCTCGCGCTAGCGGCTATCCGGCGTCGAGCCCCATCTGCCAGAAATCGGCCTCTAGACGGGTCGCTTCTTCGAACACGCGCGCAAGTTCGTCCAGACGCCCTCCACCGGCTCGCTGCTGCCAGAGACGGTCGAGGGTCTCGCCGTGCGCCCGGGCCGCCGGCTGATAGTCGTCGCCGGCGTACATCTTGATCCAGGACCTGTAAGGGTTACCGTCCCTCACTGTGTAAGGATCGACCGCGAGCCGCGCGCCGATCTCGCCATAGCCGATGACGCAGGGGGCAAGTGCCACATAAAGGTCGAGGAGATCGCCCTGATGACCCTTCTCGAGGACATAGCGGGTGTACGCCATTGTCGCCGACGCTTCCGGCAGCGCCTCCATCTCGGACTCGGTCAGGCCCCACCCCGCGCAATACTCCACGTGCAGCGCCATCTCCGTGTCGACGATCGCGCTCATCCCCGCGGCCGCGTCACGAATATCCGACAGCGTGTCGGCCTTGTATGCCGACAGCGCGTAGGCGCGGGCAAAATGGATGAGGAAGAGGTAATCCTGGCCCAGATAATGCCGGAACGCAGCCTCGGGAAGCGTTCCGTCCCTTAGCCCCTCCACGAATGGGTGCGCCACATAGCAATCCCAACTCGGCGACGCTGCGCGCAGTCGCGTAAACAACTCAAGATCGTCGAAATAGGCCACCGGCGCCCTAACCTAACATCAGATTGCGCGTGGCAGTCGGTAGGCTAACCGTGAGCCCATCCATTGCGTCCGTCACGACGATCTGGCAACCGAGCCGCGATGTTGGCTTGAGCCCCGGCGCGAGGTCGAGCATGTCCTCTTCGTCCTCGCTCGGCGGATCGAGACGGGCAAACCAATCGGGGTCGACGATCACGTGACAGGTCGAGCAGGCCATGGCCCCTTCGCACGCACCCTCGACGTCCAGACCGTTGTCCCAGGCGATCTGCAGCAGTGAGTGCCCTACGGGCGCATCCACCCTATGGATTGCGCCGGCGCCGTCAATGAAGGTCATGCGAGGCATCGCGAGGCTGGGCCGGAACCGGGTCTAGACGTGGAAGGATTCACCGCACCCGCAGGTGCCCTTGGCGTTCGGATTGTCGAAAACGAAGCCGGATTCGAACTTGCCCTCGCGGTAATCCATCGTCGCGCCGATCAGGAACATAGTGGCCGCTGGGTCGATAAACACCCGCACCCCCTTTTCCTCGATGATCTCCTCGAACTGCTTAGCGTCCTCGGCGTACTCGACGACGTAAGACAGTCCGGAACAGCCGCGCGTCGAAAGGCCGACACGCAGGCCCGCCACATCCTCG
>PBPM01000134.1 GCA_002724635.1 Rhodospirillaceae bacterium | reverse complement strand
GTCCAACAGGGCGGGGACAGCCATCACAGAAAGCACAATGTATGCAGCGCTTGTGGGCAGTCCCATGCCGAGCACAAAAGAGGCGACACCGACCAGGAGGATGGCGAGGAGGAGGCTATCGCCGGCCAAGGCCACCATAAGAGAGGAAAACTTGAGGCCGAGGCCGGTCTGGAAGAGCGCGCCCATGACGATCCCCACGGCGCCCACGGCCGCGCAGACGGGGAGGGAGCGGATGGCTCCCTGCTCCAAGGCTTTCACAATATTGATCACGCCGCGCCAGAGGAGGTTGATCACATCCTGCACCCCGACATTCTCGCCCCGGGACCCCAGGTAAAAATCAACCAACCCTTTTAAGCCACCCAGTGCTATGACGGAGGCGATGCCGATGACGCCAGCGAACGGCACGCTCTGGCCCTGCATCAGCACAATGATGATCAGGATCGGCGGCAGCAGGTAGTACCAGCCTTCCTTGAAGACATCCCAGGTCCGTTCCAACTGGTCTTTCGACAGTCCCTCGAGGCCTTGCTTCCGCGCCTCGAGATGCACGATGGTGTAGACCGAGAGGAAATAAAGCACCGCCGGCAGAATGGAAACTTTGACGACTTCCCAATAACTAATCCCGGTGAACTCCACGATCAGGAAGGCCGACGCGCCCATGATCGGCGGCATGATCTGCCCGCCGGTAGACGCTGCCGTTTCGATCCCGGCCGCAGTCTCCGGCTTGAAGCCAGCCTTTTTCATCATCGGGATGGTGAAGGGGCCGGTGGTCGCTACATTGGCGTTGGCGCTGCCGGTGATGGAACCAGTCATGGCGCTGGCAAACACGGCGGCTTTTGCAGGGCCGCCCCTGAGCCGTCCCGCTGCCGCCATGGAGAGCCGCACGTAATAATCCGCCGCCCCCATGCGATCGAGAAAGGCGCCGAACAGGACAAACAGAAAAATGAAGGTGGAGAACACTCCCAACGGCAGGTTCCAGAGGCCTTCCTGCGCCAGGTAGTGATGGTCGATCATGTCCTTGAACGTGTTGCCCCGGTGGGCAAACTCCCAGGGAAAATAGGGGCCATAAAAGGTGTAGAGCAGAAAAAAGACGACGATCAGCGGCAGGGCGGTGTTGATGGTCCGCCGGGCCACTTCCAAGGCCAGCAAGACGGCGAGGGATCCCAGGATATAGTCCTGGGTTTTCAACGGATCAACATAATAGAGGCGACTGTTTAAGTAATCCGTTTCCAACACCGGATAGCCGATGGCGAGGAGCGTCAATATAAAGAGCGCCGCTGTGCCCAGCTTGCCCCAAATTGTGTTGTCGGAATGGCGGTAGACCAAAAAGACCAGGGCCATGCCAAACAGAAAGGAGAGCGAGCGCTGGAACACAAACTCATAGCCGCCGGTCCACGCAATGTTCAGGTGGTAGACCGACATCCCAACGGCCACCAGGCTGATCAGGGCCTTCAGCGCGGGGTTATGGGTTTCGCTTACCATAAGAGATATATCCCCCGTGCAGGACCTGCCCGCACGGGGGATAAGATACCTTCAAGCCGGAAGGTTAGTTTGTCGCGCCGACTTCTTTGAAGAACTTCTCTGAACCCTGATGCAGCGGTAGGCTTCCGATTTGGGAGGCGAACTGCGGGGTCCAGGCCTTGTAAATCTTGTGGACAGCGCCAAGGGTCTTCTTGTTGGCCGCCGCGATCTTTAGAATATTGTAGACCGCTTTCTGATCCATCTTATCCGTGGTCAGCAACACGCCGGAGAGACCCATGGACTCGGTCGGCTTGTCGTTGCCTTTGTAGATGCCGCCCGGAATGGTGCAGGACGAATAACCATTGTCCGTCAGGATGGATTTGATTTTTGGCGTCAGTTTCAAGAACGTCAGGTTCCGGCCCAACGCGGCCTGGATGCCGGCGCCGTTAGGATCACCGGAATTGTGGAAATAGAAGTCGATCTGGCCGGACCGGATGGCGCGGGAATTGGCGCCCGTACCCGTGAAAGTCTGTTTGTCGCCGCGGGCAGCCATCTTTTCATAAGAAGAGCCCAAGGCTTTTACGATCACGCTGCCGGTGTATTCCGTGCTGGTGCCTTTTTTGACCAGCGCAATCTTGAGCGCTTTTTTGGAGGCCACGATATCTTCCCAGGACTGAATGCCGGAATCGTAAACGTCCTTGCCCACATACTGGTGGTAACAGGCGTTATAAAACCGAGCGACAACCCGCAGGTTCGGATATTTCTTGTTGAACGGCGCTTTCCCGGCCAAAGCGGTTGCCGTGAAGTTGGTGAAGGAATAGCCGAAGTCGGCTCCGCCGGTACTGACGCGGGCCGGATTGGCGCGCCCGCCGCCCGGCGTCACGCTGAGTTTCATATCCGTCTGGTTCTTGTTGACCACGTCTGCTAGGCCCGCGCCGAGACGGCCCATGGTGCCGCCGAGAGTGCCGACGGCGATGGAATATTGGTCCGCCGCCAAGGTGGGTGTCGGGATGGCTGCCGTCGTGGCGATGCCGGCCGCTAAAATGATTGCTGGCGTAAGATAACGCATGGTGATTTCCTCCCTTTAAGGTCTGCCCTGTTGGCCGGCCCTTCTGGGCGAAGGGGCCGGGGTTTCCGAAGTTTAACCCTCCGGTGTTTGTTCTTTCAATTAGTGTGTTCGTCCATTTAGACTGAGTCAACAATATGAAGCGCAAAAAACGGTGAGAGGATGCCCATGCCCTTTTACAATTGGACCGAGATGACCCGGAAGAACCTGGCTAAGCCGTCAGATTCCGAGGGTAGTATCATCATCGGCGATCACGTGACTTTGAACCAGTCGGTGAACCAACCGGGCCAGATCGTCCGGCCCCATACACACGGATGTGAACAAATGATCAGTGTCGTGCAGGGCACGGCCTGGTTCCGGGTGGGTGAGGAGGAGAGAACTGTCGTAGCGGGCGACATCATCCACATCCCCGTGGGCACGGAGCACGAGCTCAAGAATCTCGGCGACGAGGAGTTCATCTATATGTCCTTCAAGAACATTTCCGAGGACTGGCCGCCGAACTCGGCCCTGCCGGACGGCGAGGGTGATTAACCCGTGAGAGCCATGGTCCTGACCGCGCCGGCGACGCCCTTCCAGCTGATGGAGGTGCCCGACCCGGTGGCGGGCGAGGGCGAGGCGGTTGCAAAAGTCCTGGCGTGCGGTGCCGGGCTGACCATCCAGCACCTCAGGGCCGGACGCATGAAAGTGGACTACCCCCGGATCATTGGCCACGAGATTACGGCGGAGATTGTCGAGGTGGGGGCCGGCGTCACGGACCTCCAAGTGGGTGACCCGGTGACCGCCTACTACTACCTCACTTGCGGGACCTGCAAATGGTGCCAGGCAGACCGGGAGACCTTGTGCGATAATCTAGCGGGAAATATCGGACGGGAACTGGACGGCGGATATGCGGAATATATCAAGCTCCCGGCCAACTCATTTATTAACCTGCCGGACGGCCTTGATCACAAAGCCTATCCGGCGGAGATAGGCGTCGTCACGGACGCCATCGCGACGCCCGTTAAACTAGTCAACAAAGCGCGCATCCAGCCGGGGGAAACCGTCGTGGTCATCGGGGCCGGCGGGGGGCTCGGAGTGCAGATGGTCTCGGTGGCCAGTTGGGCTAAGGCCGAGGTCATTGCCGTCGATGTGGTGCCGGAGAAGTTTGACGCCTGCCAGGACGCCGGCGCGCGAGCAGTGCTGGATGTCTCTGACACCGATATGGCGGATGCTTTGATGGAGGCAACCGGTGGCAACGGCGCAGATGTCATCATCGATTTTGTTGCCAATGAACACACCCTCGCTGTGGCCTCCAAAGCCCTAGGCAAGGGTGGCCGTCTCGCCGTATTGGGCGGCGGCGGGCGGCCCAACGAATTTTCCGTCTCCGGCAACTGGATCAAAAACGGGGAGCGGGAAATTCTGGGGAGCCGCTATGCCACCAGGACAGAGGTCCGCTACGCCTTGGATCTCGTGGCAAACGGAGAGCTCTGGCCCATCGTTACGGAGACTTGTCCCCTGGAAGAGGCTGAGGCCTTGCATCAACGGGTGGAAGACGGTCTGGTGACGGGCCGGGCCGCTGTGATTATTGGGTCAGGTTAGGGGAAAAATATATGGATCAAAAAATTGCCGTTCTGGGGGCGGGCTCCATCGGCAGCTCCTTTGGGGCCGATCTGAAGGACGCCGGATTGGACGTCACCATCATCGACCAATGGCCGGCCCATGTGGAGGCCATGAAAGCAAACGGCCTCGACATCACCATGCCCGGCTTGCACCTGCAGGTCCCCGTGACCGCCTGGCACCTCTGTGAACTGGCGGAGCATGTGCCGCACTTTGACGTCGTCTTCCTCGCCGTCAAATCTTACGACACCGGCTGGCTCGCGCGCCTAATTGAACCCTACCTCAAAGAAGACGGCGTGTTCATCGGCCTACAGAACGGCATGAACAACGAAATCATCTCCAGCGTTGTGGGCAAAGAACGCACCATCGGCTGCGCCGTCGAATTGTCCGCCGAGATCTTCACCCCCGGCGTCGTCAAGCGTGACACCACGCGGCCCGGTACCTGGTTCGGCATCGGCGAACTGGACGGTTCCATCACGCCCCGGCTCGAGATGGTCAAAGAGATCATGGAAAACGTCGCTAAGATCACGCTCACCGAAAACATCGAAGGCGCCAAATGGACCAAGCTGATCGCCAACACCATGACCATGGGACCGATTGGGCTCACGGGTCTCAAGAATTGGGACGCCAAGGACCTCCCCGGCATGCGGGAGATGGCCGTGCGCCTGGGACGGGAGTCCATGAAGGTTGGGGCGGCGCTGGGATATAAGCTGGAGCCGGTCTTCGGGCTGAGTGCGGAAGAGTTTGCCGAAGCCAATGATGCCACGCTCATCAAAGCCATGGAGACCCTCCAGGCCCACACAGGCAAGGAAAGCGTCACGGCCCCCATCCACGACCACATCAAAGGCCGTAAAAGCGAGATGAACATGATCAACGGCCTCGTTGCCCAGAAGGGTGCCGAGCTCGGCATCGACGTCACTTGCAACGCCGCCGTCACCGAGATCGACCGTCAGATCAACGAGGACGAGATCGAGATGGATCCGTCGAACTTCGGGCTGTTGAAGTCCATGGTGGATTCGGTGCCCAACCGGGTGTGAGGGTGTTAGACGTCGCGGCCTTCCCGCCCTTAATAGGCCGGCAGAGACCAGCTGTAGTGGATGGCCAGGGCGCGGACCACGAAACAGCATAGGAAGTCGGCTGCAAGACCTGCAAAACTAATTTCCGCCGTGGCGGACCACCCAATAAACACCACCGCGCCCGCAAGGGCGGCGGTAAAGTAAGTCTCTTTCCGGAGCACCAAGGACACCTCGCCCCCCAGCACATCCCGGATGATGCCGCCGAAGGTGCCGGATATCACCCCCATGATGATGGCGACGGTGGGGTGGGCGCCTACCTCCAGCGTCTTCTGGGCGCCCAACACGCAAAAGAGCGACAGGCCGAGGGCATCCAACTACAACAGCACGCGATAGCGGGACTGCAATAAATGCGCGGTGAAAAACGCCACGCCCGCCGCCAGGATACAGATCATCACGTACGAGGGCTGCTGCACCCAGGTCACGGTACCCGCGCCCAGCATCAAGTCCCGGATGGTGCCGCCGCCGATCCCGGTGACCGTGCCCAATAGGACAAACCCGAAGATATCCATTTGCTTCCGGCTGGCGACCAGGGCACCGGATACGGCAAAGACGGCGACAGCAATATGGTCGATGATGGCGAGCAATTGGAGATCATTGAGCAGGTGGGAACTTATGGCGGGTCCTCTGGGTATCTGGACGGGAAGGCTTACAGTCTACACAAGGTGAGCCTATGGGATCACGCCGTTTGACCAATGTCACCCGATCCCGTATGCGCTGAGACAGGATCCCTAAAAGTGACAGAGCGCTCCAAATCCAAAATCATCTTCCTGGCCATTGTCCTGGGTCTGCTGGCGACCCTTGGGCCTATCGGGCAGGACATGTACATCCCGTCCATCCCCAAAATCGCTGTCGATCTGGGAACGACAACGAACCTAGTGGTCCTGTCTGTATCGGCGGTCTTGTTCGGCAACGGCATCGGCCAAATCGTCCATGGCCCGCTCTCGGACCGGTTCGGCCGCAAGCCCGTGATCATTGGCGTCTTAACCCTGTTTACGGTGTCGTCCAGTGCGGCGTTTTGGGCGACGAGCATTGAGGTCTTGATCGTGCTCCGTTTCTTCCAAGGTCTCGCGCAATCTGGCGGGCGGATCCTCGCCGCAGCGGTTGCGCGGGATATCTTCGAGCGGGAGCGCCTCGGCAAGATGATGTCTGACATTATGTTCGTCACGGCTATTGGCACGGTCATCGCGCCCGCGGCTGGCGGCCTGATTGCCGAACACCTGCCCTGGCAAACGGCCATGGGGATCATGGCGGGGTTCGGGATTGTGGTCATCCTGTTGTTTACGTTCGGCTACAAGGAGAGTGGCGGCGCCCCAAATCCGGAGGCTTTGAACCCCACGACATTAGCCGGAAACATGAAGGAGATCGTCCTCAACAAAGTTTTTATCCTAAATACCCTCTGCGCCGCGTTCATGCTCAGCGGCTTTATCGTGTTTCTCTCCATCTCGGCATCGGTCCTCATCGAGGGATTCGGTGTCCGCGGGGATACCTATGGCTTTTTGTTTGCAGCCGTTTCCGCCAGTTTTCTGGTCGGTACGCTCTTCAGCGGCCGACTTGTCACCCGGTTGGGCCTTGTGCTCATGATCGGTTGGGGGGTAATGGCGGGCGTCATTGGTGGTGTGTCCATGGCGGGTCTAGCCTTGGCGGGGATCAAGGAAACGATGGCCGTTGTCATCCCCATGGGCATCTACATCTTCGGCCTTGCCTTCGTTCTGCCGCAGGCAACCGCCGGTGCGCTCACGCCGTTCCCGGAGACGGCTGGGACGGCGTCGTCCTTGAGCGGGTTTATCCAAAACATGATGGGGGCGCTGGTTTCCTTCCTGCTCACCGCTTTTAACCATGATGATGCCCTGGTCATGGCTACCGCCATCGCGGTCTTAGGGCTGGGGGCGTCGGTGATCTTTCTGGCTGGCGTACGGAAGGTGTCGGCGTAGAGACCCGCCCTTACGCTACTGCCGGCACGTACGCCACAGCCTCAATCGCAATGAGCATATCCTCATGCACCAGCTTGGAGACCTCTACCATGGTCTAGGCAGGTCTGGTGTTTACAAAGTAATCGTGCCGCACCGTGTGGATGACATCTAAGTCGTCCATGTTGGTGGTGTAGACCGTGACCTTAGCCACGTCGTACAGGGTCGCGCCCGCTTAGGCGAGGATCGTTTTTAGGATCTCCAGGATTTGACGGGTCTGTTCGGTAATGTCCCCCGGCGCAAAAACGCTGCCGTCCTTCGCCCGGCTGATGAGGCCCGAGACATGGATCACGTCGCTGCCGGCGGGTACCCGTGTCGCCTGGACAAACACATCGGCGAGATCACTGAGTTTTTCGGAATATAAGATGTCGTGGACCATAATTTTTTCTCCTGCTTGCTCCACCACCTACTCCTGTGGCAGAAGACCATATTATTCGGCCCCAAACGACTGAATGGTGACGACAGAAACGGAAACGAGATCACCATGACAACCCCCCAAGACGTTCTCGATTTTTGGTTCGGGCCCAAAGGCTCCGAAGAGCACGGCACCCACCGTGAGATCTGGTACAAATCGACGCCTGAATTTGACGCGGAAACCGAAAACCGCTTCGGCAAGGCCTATGAAGCCGCCGCCGCCGGAAACCTGGAGGACTGGAAAAACAGCCGGGAGGGCTGCCTGGCCCTGGTTATCATTTTGGATCAGTTCCCCCGCAACCTGTTCCGGGGCACCGGCAAGGCCTTTGCCACGGACACACAGGCCCTCGCCGTGTCGGAGCACGCCCAAGTCCAAGGCTTCGACGTCGGCATCGGCGAGGTGGAGGGCCAGTTTCTCTACATGCCTTACCAGCACGCCGAAGACAGGGGCGCCCAGGTGAAATCCATCGGGTTATTCGAAAAACTCGGTAACCCCAACAATCTGCAATACGCGCACGAACACAAAGAGGTCATCGACCATTTCGGTCGCTTCCCAACCCGCAACAAGGCTCTCGGACGGGAGTCGACGCCGGAGGAGCTTGAATATCTGGAGGGCGCGACGGGCTGGGGGCAGTAGTACTTCAAAGGTAAATTTAAGGTTCCAGGAACCTTATTCTTAACGCTCGACAAACCGGACTGGCGGCATAGAGTCTGTCCCGAGCCTCACAAAAATTATAAAACTTAGGCACACACACAGGGAGCAGATCATGGCAGACGGAAAAGTAACGCGGGACGACCTGACGGCGGCGTCGGAGAAATATAAGAATTGGGGCAAGTGGGGCGACGACGACGAGATTGGCACTCTGAACTACACGTCCCCCGAAGACATCATCGCGGCGGCGCAGCTGGTAAAGAAGGGCAAGGTGATCTCCATGGCTCTCAATTTCGATAATGCGGGGCCGCAGGGAGCGAAATCAAAATATCCCGCCATGGGGCGCATCAATCCGCTGCACACGATGTTGAGGACCGGCACAGACGCGTACTCGGGCGTGCTCGACAAGCGGGGTATCCGCGCCGCCGACGACATGGTGGTGATGCCACTGCAATGCGGTACCCAGTGGGACGGCCTCGGGCACGTGTTCTATGAAGACTATATGTGGAACGGCTTTGACTGCCGGGAGGTGACCTCCGCCGGCGCGCAGAAGTGCGGCATCGAAAAAACCAAAAATAAAATGGTGGGCCGGGGCGTATTGTTGGATGTGACGCGGTTCAAGGGCAAGGACGCCCTCGACGATGGCTATGCCATCACGTGCCAAGATTTGTATGAGACCGCTGACTCCCAGGAAATCAAAGTGAACACCGGCGACTTTGTCATCGTGCGCACGGGTCAGATGGAAGCCAAGCTAGCGGCCGGTAGCTGGGACGGCTATCCCGGCGGTGATGCGCCCGGCTTCTCCTTCGAAACCCTGGAGTGGATTCAGGACACGGAACTAGCGGGTCTGGCCTCCGACACCTGGGGCTGCGAAGTGCGGCCCAACGAAAGCGTTGAAGGCATCAACCAGCCCTGGCACTGGATCACCATCCCCATCATGGGCATGACCATGGGCGAGATCTTTTATTTGAAAGACATCGCGGACGACTGTGACGACGACGGGATTTATGAGTTTCTGTTCGTGGCCCCGGCACTGCCCATCACGGGTGCGGTCGGTTCGCCCATCAATCCACTCGCCATCAAGTAGCGCCAAGGGAGAGTTCCGTCATGAACACTAAAACCGGCGCCGTTTATCTCGCCCGCCAACTGGAAGACTACGGGGTCACCCATGTCTTCATGGTGCCCGCCATCCTCCGGCGCACCCTGGTGGAGATGGAGATGCTCACCTCCATAAACCGGCTGCATGTGCACTCCGAAAAGACAGCCGTCTACATGGCGGACGGATTTGCCCGCGCCGCCGGCAGGCCGGCCATCTGCATGGCGCAGGTCATTGGCGCGCTCAATATTGCGGCGGGGTTGCGGGAACCCTACCTCGCCAACTCCCCCGTCATCGCGTTCACCG
>PBPM01000133.1 GCA_002724635.1 Rhodospirillaceae bacterium | reverse complement strand
GGACGGCGGCACGTTCGTGTCGAGCGTACCGTGCGCGATCAGCAGCTTGCCTTCGAGGTTCTCGGCAAGAAACTGATTGGCCTGATTGTCGTAGTTGGTCGTCCCATCCGGATAGACCTCCAGCAACCCCTGCCACTTCTCGCCCCAATCGTCTTCGTAGTTCCGGTTGTCGTGATTGCCAGCCTGAGAAACGGCCACCGAATAGA
Organism: Rhodospirillaceae bacterium; assembly: GCA_002724635.1. Lineage (GTDB taxonomy): Bacteria > Pseudomonadota > Alphaproteobacteria > UBA6615 > UBA6615 > UBA8079. Next base: position 9,273 of record PBPM01000133.1, on the reverse strand, counting down.
AGTCGGGATACCGCATGATCGCATCTGCCGCAGCGAATCCGCCGCCCGAGTGCCCGTAGATGCCGACCCTGGTCGCGTCGATCCAGGCGTAGCGCTCAGCGAGCTGCTCGATCCCGGTCATCTGATCCGGAAGCCCATTGTCACCCATGTTGCCATAGTACGCCTCATGGAAGCTCTTCGACCGCATCGGCGTGCCCATGGCGTCGAGCTCGATGACCACGAAGCCGAGCTCGGCAATCGCCTGCAGATCACGGTGCGACGCCCTGAAGCTTCGTGATCCGACCGAGCCGCTCTGCGGCCCCGGGTAGAGATAGTTGACGACCGGGTACGATTCGTTGGGGTCGAAGTCCAGCGGGCGAAAGAGGAGCCCGTGCAAGTCGGTTTGCCCGTCCCTCGCCTTCACCACGAACGGCATGGGGGGCTCCCACCCCGACGCCTCGAGGCGCGAAATGTCAGCAGTCTGCAGGGTCATGACGTTCCGCCCGTCCCGGTCCCGCAGGACATGCACGGGGGGACGCACCGGAGTGGAGTACGAATCGACGAAATACTCCATATCCGGCGCGAGCGACACGCTATGGTTCGCACTGTCCGGCGTCAGGAGACGCGTGGCCCCATCATCGATGTCGACTCGGTAGAGGTACTGGAAGTACGGGTCGCCGGGCTCCCGCTCATTACCCATGAAGGTCACAGTGCGAGTGCCCCCATCGACATTGCGAATCGCAAGCACATTCCAGTCGCCGTCCGTGACCTTGCGCTTCAATTCACCCGAGGTCGCATCGTACAAGAAGAGATTGCCCCAGCCGTCTCGCTGCGAGAACCAGAGTATCTCTTCGGTCTCAGAGAGGTAGCGCCAGCCACTCTGCGACTCGTAGAAGGTTTCCTCGACTTCCCGGAAGATGTCTCGCACCTCACCGGTTCGGGCGTCGGCCATGCGGACCTGTGCCACCTTGTGATCGCGCGAGCTGGAAACGAATACGAACCGCTCAGAGTCCGCACTCCACTCCAGATCGCCGAGCTGCCCTCCGCATTCGATGTGGTCCGAGCAGGTGGAGCGATGCTGATCCGGCTCCATATCAAGACGGACCATGTAGTCTCCGGCCGGTCGATCGAGATCGAGTACGATCCGGTGAACACGGAAAATGACCGTGTCCTCGGGTAGCGGATACGGCCATGTATCGACCTCCGCATGACCGACCTTTGTAGACGTCAGCGTCATCAGGCCGACGCCCCGAGCGTCGTGCCGAAAGCTCGCGATCTTGCGAGAATCGGGAGACCACTTCACCACCGGACGATCTCGCCGGACCCATCCGGCGTTGTTCGTGCCATATCCGAAGAGTTCGAACCCATCCGTCGTAAGCTGCGTTTCCTCCCCGGAGGTTCGCTCCCGAACCCAGAGGTTATGCTCTCGGATGAACGCGACCCGCTGACCGTCCGGAGAGACCGCCTCACTCCGCTGTACGGGCGGCAATCCGTCCTCATCACGTACGCACGTGTACTCCTCCAGGTCACACCGGGCGACACCCATGCCCCGAAGTCCGACGACGACATCGTGCGCCTCGAATGAGATCGAGGCGACGGGGATCTCGAGCTCCTCGAACGTCACCCCGACCGCGCCCGACAGAGCCTCGCCTATCCGCGCGTGATCGAACGCACGCCCCTGCGATGCGGACACGGGATCGACGACCAGGTATTCCGTGCCACCCGGTACCGAGTTCGCATACCAGAAACGGCCGTCGTCCATCCAGCGTGGCTGGACAGAATTTCCGTATACCAGCGGTGACGTGTTTCCACCGAGAAAGCGCTCCGCACGGGCGTAGTCGTCCACAGTGAGCTGCATCGTCTGGGCGTGCAGCGACCCTGCCATCCCCGCGAAGGCACCGGCGAGTCCGAGTCGGAAGGAGATACGTGCAACGCTGCGCCCCATGAGTGCTCTCCTGAGAGTAGGCTCGTTTGACCCGAAGGGCAGGCTTCAGGGTCCTCGTGGATCAACCCGGCGAGAGCAGTGTTCCCACCGGGCGGGGCCGGAATGTGACCCGTCCACGAATGGGCGGCAACGAGCGTCTGCCAGGTGACCCTGCGACCGAACCGAGCGTGCAGAGCTCTGTCATCCGATCAGTCGACCCGCATACCAGTGAAGGCCCGTTCTCCTCTCGGCGTCGACATCGTCCCGCTCATCTCGTCGCGATCGACGGTCCCAGTAAAGGACAGTGCATTGCCCCGCATCCCCATCACCGCGGCAAAGCTGAAGGAGTCACCGTCGAGCGACGTGTCGGCGATCTCGATCTCTGGTGGCCCCTGACCCCCGACCCGACCTCCTCCGGGCCTGACGCCCCGGCCCTGGGGACGACCAGCTCCGGCCCGATCACCTCTGCGTTCACTGCCACCGGCCTCTGGCAGCCGCGGGGTCAACGTACCCCTGAGCTCGCTCCCTTCCACCTCCAGAACGAGCAAAATCGTCTGCGGCCCGCGTGGCCCATCGATGGCGAGTTCCCACGTACCGGCGACCTGCGCTTCGGCGTGGGCCGGTAGCGCGAGCGCCAACACCATCAGAAATCCTGCAGCCAGGATCATGCGCCTGCATGTCATCACGCCTCCTCTTCGTGTAGACCGAACTGACATCTCTTTATTCGCGTCTGTTACGTTTCCAGTCGCACTAACTTCCGGAGATTGGTCATGAATCGCCTCGCTCCCACATGGCTTCGCTTCTTCGCGATCCTTGCGGCCGCACCCATCGTTCTTGGTCTCGCCGCCGAGTGCCTCTCCGCCCAGAACGGGGACAAGCGCTCACTCGAAATCGCCGATTATCGCCTGTGGCGTCAAATCGACGGTGAGCAAATCTCCGACGATGGCCGCTGGGTCGCATGGTCATACACCAAAGTCCGCATGGACGACACGCTCGTCGTTACGGGCGTAGATCACCGTGTCCGGCACGAGATTGCCCGGGCATCGGACGCGGTGATCTCGCCCGATGGCAGATGGGTTGGATACACGCTTTCCCCGTCGTTTCTCGAGATCGAGGAAATGGAGCGTAATGGCGAGGACGTGTCGTATCAGGCGGGGCTCATGGATTTGGAGTCGGGAGAGTCTTGGGTCTGGGATGATGCGTTCGATTACGGATTCTCCGCGAGTTCCATCCACTTCTGGGTGGAGAAGACCCAGACGGACGATGACGCCGAGTACGATGGAACAGGACTCATTCTCCGGAATCTGTCGGAGGGATATGAAGAGCTGATCGGAAGCGTGTGGCAACTCGCGATGAACGAGGACGGCACTCACCTCGCATATACCGTCGATGCGGAAGGCCGTGATGGAAACGGCCTGTACCTGATCGATCTCTCGAACGGCGCGCGCCGCGGTCTCGACAACAGTAAGGAGCGCTATTCGAATCTGACGTGGTCCGCGGACGGTCACTCGGTCGCCGTCCTTCGAGGCGACGTGCCCGACGGCGCCACCGAACGGGCCAATACCCTCCTCGCCTTCTCCGGCGTGGGCGAGGGCACGCCACGTCGCTACGAGTTCAGTCCGGACGTAGACGGACTCATGGACGGCTGGGTTCTCAGCGAGAAAGGGAATCTCGTCTTCAACGAGGACGCGTCCATCCTCTTCGTAGCTACGAAGGAACAGGGCGAAGAGCTCGAGGAATGGAGCGATGAGGGGCTTCCCCTGGCCGACGTCAACATCTGGCACTGGGAAGACGATCGGATCCAGTCACAGCAACAGCGTCAGCTGTCACAGGACCAGGACCGGACGTATGTGGCCGCTCTGCATCTCCAGGACGCCCGTCTCGTGCCTCTCGCCGACGAGCAGATCCGAAGCATCCAGATCACGAAGGACGGACACTGGGGCATCGGTCGAGACGACCGTGCCTACGTCTCGGACTGGAAGCCCGACTACGCCGACTACTATCGGATCGATACCCAGACGGGTGATCGCATACCATTCCTGGTCGGACACCTCCGAACGCTGGGCCTCTCACCGGACAGTGACCACTTCCTCTACTGGAAGGATGGCCACGTGTGGGATTACCGGATCGACGAAGACCGCCATGTGAATCTCACCGAGCGAGCATCGGTGAGTTTCATGAATCAGGAGTTCGATCGCTTCGGAGAGAAACCTCCATACGGAGTCGCAGGGTTCACCGACGACCACGACGGAATCCTGCTCTACGACCGCTACGACATCTGGCACCAACCGTACAGTGGTGATCCCGCTAGGAATCTCACGGGCGGCTTCGGTGCAGACGGTGAGATCCGCCTGCGGGTCGTCGAGACCGATCCGGAAGCGGAAACCATCGACATGGAGGAGCCAATCCTCCTGGATGCATATGGTGAGTGGACGAAGAAGGAGGGCTTCTTCGAACTCGACGGTGACAACCTCGAAGAGATCACGTGGGAGGATCGTCGATTCTCCTACCCGCTCAAGGCCGCCGACGCGGATCGGTATCTCTTCACGGTCCAGACCTGGCAGGACTTCCCAGATCTCTGGGTGAGCGACGGGGACTTCGCTCGACGAGAGCGAGTCTCGACAGCCAACCCACAGCAGGAAGAGTTCCTCTGGGGCACGCGCATTCTCTTCGACTACGTGCTCTCCGACGGTACCCCGCTTCAAGGGACGCTGGCGATCCCCGAGACATACCGGGAAGGCGAGCGCCTCCCCATGGTCGTGCGCTTCTACGAGAAGTACTCACAGGACCTGCATCTCTACCCGACCCCGATCTACCGGCACCAGCCGAACTTTGCCGGCCTGGTGAGCGGCGGGTACCTGCTGATGCAGCCTGACGTGCATTTCCGGATCGGAAGCTCGCACTCCGATATGCTCGAAGCCGTCGAGGCCGCGACGCAGAAGGTTATCGACATGGGATTTGCCGACCCGGAAGCGGTCGGCCTCAGCGGGCACTCTTATTCCGGTGGCGGTAGTGCGTACATCGCGACTCGTTCCAACATGTTCTCGGCCATCGCGCACGGCGCGGCACCGATCAATCTGGTCAGCGAGTTCAACCAACTCTTCGTCGGTAGCGGTCAGAACAATCACAGCTACGACATCTACGGACAGGGCCGATACGCGACGAATCCGTACGACGACTTCGACCTGTACTGGCGAGAGTCTCCGATCTCCGGCGTGGAGACGATGGACACCCCTGTCCTCTACCTGCACGGCGAGTCCGACCCGACGGTGAACTGGGAGCAGGGCCTCGAGTGGTACAACGCGCTGCGCTTCCTCGAGAAGCCAGTGATCTGGCTGTCATATCCCGACGAGGGACACGGACTTCGAAAGCTCCAGAACCGGATTGATTTCCAGTACCGCCTCCAGGACTTCTTCGGTCACCACCTCCGCGGCGAGGACGCACCGGGCTGGATGACAGAGGGTGTCCCACAAGTGGACAAGGAACGGCACCTGCGGGAATACGCCCCCCGGATTTTCCGGCCTAGACTGGTGGGATAAACGGATAAGGGACGGAGGGCTCCGCCACCGGGGCTTCCGTCGCGGCGGCCGACTCACTGAGGTCCGCCCCATTCTCCTGCTGCTCTCCAAACATCGTCCAGATCGCCAGAAACATTGCGGCGATGATCGGACCAATTACGAAACCGGAAATCCCGAACGATGTCAGGCCTCCGAGTGTCGAAACCAGGATCAGCCAGTCCGGCAGCTTGGTGTCCCGCCCGACTAGGATCGGGCGGAGAATGTTGTCAGCCAGTCCAATCACCAGGAAGCCATAGACCAATAGGATCACGCCCTTTCCGGACGCCCCGCCAACCAGCAGGAAGATGGCGGCCGGTAACCACACCAACGCAGCTCCCACAGCAGGTACAATAGACAAGAAGGTCATCGCAACGCCCCACAGGACCGCACCTTGAATGCCCAGGATGGCGAAAATGATTCCGCCTAGGATCCCCTGAACTCCGCCGACTACGAGTGTTCCCTTGATCGTGGCCCGCCCCACCTCAGCAAACTTTCCGAAGAGGTCCCGCTCCCTCTGATCTCCGAGTGGTAGCGCCCATATCGCTTTACGGAGCAAAGTGTCTCCGTCCCGAAGGGCAAAGAAGAGGAGATACAGCATGATGAAGAACATGGCTGCGAAGCGGCCCACGTTCTGGCTCACACCGATCGCCCGACCCGCAATGAGTTGACTCGCATCGATGGCCGCCTGCGAGATCCTGTCCGGACCCGTCTCGGGCACGATCCCTGCACTCTCCATGATCTCAAGGATCTCATCGGGCAGAGACCGCTCTAGCCTCTCGAGCATCTCGCCAGGGTTCATGTCTCCGGCCTTAAGGCTTTGATAAAGCTGGAGTCCTTGATCAGCTACGGCACCCGTGACGAGCAACGTGGGCACAAGAACCGTGACCAGAATGATCCCCAGCGTCATGAGGGCCGAAAGCGACGTCCGACCCTTCAGCTTGTACTCGAACCACTTCTGCACCGGCCGGAAGAGCACACCTATGAGAGCCGCCCAGAAGATCGGCTGAAAGACGCCGGAGAGCACAAAGAGAAGAAGGATCGTCAGGACGACGACCAGCCCCAGAAAGAAGCCGAACTCGACCCGTGCAGAGAGCACGTCTTTCGGCAGGTAGACCGGCTCGCTCACGGCTGGCCATCCATGCATGAGTCTTCCGGCCCGGCGTCCCTTCCCCTCAACGCATCCGATCTAACCCGCAGGCGCCGCAGCACCTCATCCCTTGAGACGGCCTGACCTTTGATGAGTCGTTCAATCTCCCCGACGATGGTGTCGTCCCCCCCGTCGACCCCACCGAAGAGACCCTCATCACTGACCCGCTTGCCCATGCGAGTCACCATGCTGTGCAACTCCAGCCATCGATCGAATCGTTCGCTAGCTCGGACGACCGAATAGAAGAGGCGTGGACGTTTGCCTCGACCCGAAATGAAATCGAGTACGATCGCAACGATCGACAAATTGAATGCAACGAGATCTTTCATGCCATCCAGGAAGAGCTTGGCTTGAAAGATCCCGAAGTCACGCAGGGTTACGTTCCGCGACATGACGGTCATCGGTTTGTTAGGCATATGTCCAATCTAGGGTCGAGGCCCTACTGTCGCTCGTGTGCGCCTCGGACCTCTCGGTTCGGGGGTGTCGTTGTGGGGTCGATTGGCCCTACGATGGAATTCTCGATCGGGTTTGGAAAACCCCGACCCAACAAGGATCGAGTGGGGCGTGTTAAGCAGTCAGGTATCGCACGTGTCCGAGCAGGAACCAATCACCGAGGGATTCGTAGGAAGGACCCCGCACGCCCAGATCCGGACCCAGCCCATGTGGCGACTCTCCCACGCCGGTAGCATTCTGGTCTGCGCCGCACTCTCCGTGCTCGGGGGGTGCAGCGATGACCTGGGAGAGGAGCGCGCGAGTGATTTGCGAGCCGCGCGACACGAGCCGCGCGATCGACCCACCGCGGTCCCCGGCGACGTCGAAGACATCCGGCGCCTTCCTCCCGTCTTCGGGACGGGTGCCGAATTCTTCGCTCAGGAGGCGCCGCCCGCCGTCCGCCCGATCTCGGCAGGTGCCATGGGGCCGCGCATGACCGAGGGCGAGCTGCCGGGGCGCTACCCATTCTACTGGACGCGGGCGGTTTACTCGGGCCGTGGCCGAGGCTGGTGGGGCGGCCGCGGAGGCGGATCCTGGGCCACCGACTATCCGAAAGGAGACCGCCAGTTCCTCATCGTTCTCAAACGCCTCGTTCGGCTGAACGCGTATGACTGGGAAAACGCCGTCTCCCTCGCGGACCCGAACATCCGGCGCTTCCCGGTCATCTATGCCGTCGAGGTAGGTCGCATGGAAATGACCGACGAGGAAGTCGCCGGCTTGAGGAGCTACCTCGATGCAGGCGGGTTCCTCATCGTCGACGACTTCTGGGGGACCCGGGAGTGGAGCGTCTTCGAGTGGAACATGGCCCGCGTTTTCCCCGAGCGAACCATCGAAGACATCCCGCCTGACCACCCTCTCTTCAGCGCGTACTACGACATCGAGGAGGTTCTTCAGGTCCCGAACATCAACAACGGGGCCAGCGGATATCAGACACACGAGCGCGACGGGTACATCCCGTATGTGAGGGGCATCTTCGACGACGAACGCCGCCTGATGGTGGTCGTCAACTGGAATACCGATCTGGGGGACGCCTGGGAGTGGGCCGAGAGCCCGTACTATCCGCTCGAATACTCGACGTTCGCCTACGAGATGGGCGCGAACATGATCGTCTACGGCATGAGCCACTGAGGCCGGATCATGGATGCCCTGTTCGAGTTCCTCTTCACGTACCGCGACATTGCCTTTCAGCAGGGCGACTTCGCCTTCGCCGCACCCGGGTCGCTCCGACTCTTACTGGGCATCGCCGCCGTGCTCGCGGCGAGCGCAGTCGCGACGTACACGATCGCGCGGGGCAAGAGCTCAATCACCGACCGCATCATCATGGCAAGCCTGCGCGTCGCACTCCTGGGCCTGCTTGTCTTCTGCCTCATGCAGCCGATCCTTCGGATCTCGACGGTCGTACCCCAGCAGAACTTCGTCGGCGTGCTGATCGACGATTCGCGCAGCATGAGTCTCGAAAATGAGGACGGAACGCAGCGTCGTGACTTCATCGAAGAGGCGTTCACACCGGCAACGGGCTCTCTTTTCGACGGCCTCTCCGATCGATTCGTCCTGCGTTTCTTCCGGTTCTCGGATGTCGCGGATCGGATCGACGGACTCGGCGAGCTGACCTACGACGGCACGCATACGAATGTGGCCCGCGCACTCGATGCTGCCCGAGAGGATCTCGCCGGCGTACCCATGGCCGGTCTCGTCATGGTGTCTGACGGTGCGGACAATGATGACCGGCCCCTCACGGAGGCCCTGGTGCCGTTGCAGGCGGCTGGTGTGCCGGTCTTCACCGTCGGAGTGGGCGACGAAGCGGTCGAGCCGGATATCGAGCTCGGCCGCGTAGAGCTGCCCCGCGCGGTCCTGAAAGGTTCGACGTTGATGGTCGACGTCGTCGTAACCCAATACGGCTTTGGTCAGCGCACCGTCCCGATCGTAGTGTCCGACGAGACGAGCATCCTGGCCGAAGAGGTGATCCCACTCGGCCCCGACGGTGAACCGGTTGTCTCTCGGATCGGCTTCGAATTGGACCGGGAAGGGACGCGCCGTATCGAGTTCCAGATCCCGACCCAATCGGGTGAACGTATCGAAGAAAACAACCGACGGACCGCCTGGGTCGATGTTCGAGGCGAACGGGAGAAGATCCTCTACTACGAAGGTGAGCCACGCTTCGAAGTGAAGTTCAT
>PBPM01000030.1 GCA_002724635.1 Rhodospirillaceae bacterium | reverse complement strand
TACCATGCCGGGCAAAAGTTGAGCCTTTACGCGCCCGTCGATCCTGTTTCGCCCCCATTCCGGTCGCGACGGCTGCCGCGCAAACTTCTAAGAAATGGTGGAGGCGCCGGGTACTGCCCCCGGGTCCGAACGTTTATTGCGCAAAACGTTTATTGCCATAGTCGGGCGAGCCCGACGCCCCTTTATATAGGCGAGGGCGGGCAATTGCGAAAGATGTCGCAGGGTTATCCCCGAAGGTACGGCTTTCCACAGGCGGAGGCGCATACCGACGACTCGCGTTGCGGATTAGGTTTACGAACTTAATGATGCCCCATTTGAGGCTACCGGCACTATGCAGCAATATCTCGATCTAATGCGACATGTACGCGACAACGGCGCCGAGCGGACGGACCGTACCGGGACCGGAACGTTGTCCATTTTCGGTCATCAGATGCGGTTCGATCTGAGCGCGGGGTTTCCTCTCGTGACGACAAAGAAGATCCATATGAAGTCGGTGATCTTCGAGCTGCTCTGGTTTCTACGGGGCGACACGAATATTGGCTACCTGAATGCAAAAGGCGTCTCGATCTGGGACGAATGGGCCGATGCCAATGGTGATCTCGGACCGGTATACGGCCACCAATGGCGTTCCTGGCCGACCCCCGACGGGGGTCGGGTTGACCAGATCGCCAGTGTCCTTGACCAGATTCGCGACCGGCCTGATTCACGCCGGCTGATCGTCTCGGCCTGGAATGTGGCGGATGTGGACAACATGGCCCTGCCGCCGTGTCACTGCCTGTTCCAGTTCTATGTCGCCGACGGCAAGCTGTCCTGCCAACTGTATCAGCGTAGCGCTGATATCTTCCTCGGCGTGCCGTTCAACATCGCCTCCTACGCGCTGCTGACCATGATGGTCGCTCAGGTAACCGGCCTTAAGCCCGGCGAGTTTATCCTTACCTTTGGAGACGCGCATCTCTATTTGAATCATCTCGAGCAGGCTGATGCGCAGCTAGAGCGCGAACCCTATCAGCTGCCGCGGGTGACCCTGAACCCGGACATAGACGACCTGTTCGCGTTCGACTATGAGGATTTCAACCTCGACGGGTACCGCTTCCACCCGCATATCCCGGCGAAGGTCGCGGTCTGAGGCCGTGCTGGTCTCGCTGATCGTCGCGGTCGCGGCCAACGGTGTCATCGGCCGGGATGGCCATCTTCCCTGGCGCATTCCGACCGACCTCAGGTTCTTCAAGGAAAAGACGATGGGCAAGCCTGTCGTTATGGGCCGCAAGACTTTTCAATCCATCGGTCGTGCGTTGCCCGGACGCCGCAACATCGTCCTGACCCGGGATGCGCGTTTTACGGCGAACGATGTCCTAGTTGCGCATGATCTGGATGAGGCGTTGGCATCAGTCAGCGAAGCCGGAGAGGTGATGATCATCGGCGGCGCGGAGGTCTATTTGCTGGCGCTGCCGCGCGCCGATCGCATCTATCTGACCAAGGTAAAACTCGACGCGGACGGGGATACGTATTTTCCGACGCTCGACTATAGGGCTTGGAGTGAGACCGCTTGCGAGGACCATCCCGCGGAGGGTGACGCGCCGGCGTTCAGCTTTGTCACACTGGAACGCTAGTGCCAAGGCGCAGTAGCCGCCTTCCTGAAGCTCGCACTTCTCGGGGTTGGCCGCTAACAGGTCGCGATTTGCCAAAGACGCGAAATGCCAGGTCGCATCGTCATGGTTGGCGCTGTTTGAGTCGTTGCCCTTCACGGGTTTCTTTTGAGTTAAATATACCACCGGGCCGTAGCCGTATCCGTCGGAACGTAGCCGTGAATGGCCGTCCTATCGACGTTGTAGACCGGGTCTATGGCCCGGGCGGGGGTGGCGAAGAGGAGGCCATTAAGACGCGGAGCTGAGCGATGCGACACAAGCCAAATGTCCGAGATACCGGTTGTTGTACGCTGAATAAACGCACGGCGAACGGGAGTTATCCCTAGGCGGTGCGATTCTCTCGGCGCTTCAGAGGTTCGACGTCCGCCAGGCCTAAGGCCATTTACGGCCTGTCGTCGGGGGGCAACGTCGACCGAGCGCCCGGGGGGGCGCCTGACCTCTGGCCCGGCGGTTTTGCGATGCGGGCTCGTCCGTCAGAGACCATCATCTGTCTCAGACGTGGGTTCGCACGGGCGGTTCGACAAGGTCCGAAGCTGTGTCTTTTGATTAACTCGCCGCGAGCGCGGAGCACCCCGGCATGAAAAGCGGGTTCGCGTCAGTCCATCGAGATGTTGGGCGCCGGCCGGGTCGTGGCCCCGGACGTCCTCGCCAGCACTGTTGAGGCGACATCGCGGTATGCGGCTGCGAGTGGGCCATCGGGCTCACTGGCCGTAATCGGCTGGCCGGAATCCGACGTCACACGAATGGCCACGTCGAGGGGAATTTCGCCGAGGAAGTCGCAGCCTAGGCGCTCTGCCTCGGCGCGCGCGCCACCATGACCGAAAATGTCGGTGCGTTCACCGCATTTGGGGCAGATGAAGGTGCTCATATTCTCGATGATGCCCAGCACCGGCACGTTCACCTTGGCGAACATGCTCATACCCTTGCGTGCGTCGATCAGCGCAATGTCTTGGGGGGTCGAGACGATCACCGCGCCGGCGAGCGGGACCCGCTGCGCCATCGTTAGTTGTGCGTCGCCGGTGCCGGGCGGCATGTCCACCACCAGCATGTCGAGTTCGCCCCAAGCTACTTCGCGCATCATCTGTTCGAGCGCCCCCATGACCATCGGGCCACGCCACACCATGGCCGTATCTTCGGGCACCATGAATCCCATCGACATGATCTTGAGGCCATGGGCCTCAAGCGGCGCGATCTGCTTGTTTTTCAAGGTCCTTGGCTTTTCGGTCACGCCGAGCATGCGGGGCAGGGAGGGGCCGTAGACATCGGCGTCGAGAATGCCGACCCTCTGCCCGAGGGACGCCAGCGCGACGGCTAAGTTGACGGCGGTAGTGGATTTGCCTACCCCGCCCTTGCCGCTCGCCACCGCGACGATCGCCTCCACGTCCGGCAGAAGCGAGGTCGCCGGGGCCGTTTGCCTGTCCGACCGTACCGTCGGCTCAGTTCGCGGCGCCGGGGCCTCGTTATGGGCGGTCAGGATGGCCGAGACCGACGAGACGCCGTTGAGCGCCAAGACCGCGCGTTCCGCGGCCTTGCGCAACGGTTCCATGCGGTTGGCGTCGGCCGGATCGATCTCGATTGCAAAGCCAATGTTGCGCTCCTTGATAAATAGGCCCGAGACCATGCCGTTCGTGACGATGTCGTCGCCGCTGACAGGGTCAATGATCGTGCTAAGGGCTGCGCGAACATCGTCTTTAGAAAGCGCCGTCATGCTTGAAATCTCCGGGTGGTCGGACAATATCGATTGGAACTGATCGCCAGGGCGTAATAACACCTTTATCGATGTGATGTGATATAAGCCGAGTGATCGATTTATAAACCCGACGCGGCAACCGTCGGCCCGGTTGGGCGGACATCCGGTTTGGCGTCAGCATACAGGCGAAGGATTTTGTGATGTCTTGGAACAGTCAGGGAGGCGGTGGTGGCCCATGGGGCGGCGGCAGTGGCGGCGGCGGTCCCTGGGGAGGGCAGCGCCCGTCGGGCGGTGGCGGCATGGGCGGCGGGCAGCAGCCCAACATCGAGGAAGTTCTGCGCCGCAGCCAGGACAAGGTTCGCCGGCTGATGCCGGGCGGCTTCGGCAGCGGCCGCGGGATAGCCATTGTCATTCTCGTCCTGGTTATGCTCTGGGGTCTCAGCGGGTTCTACCGGGTTCAAGAAAACGAACGTGGACTTGAGCTGGTGTTCGGCAAGTGGAACGAGCAGATCACGGCACCGGGCCTGCGCTGGCGCTGGCCGACGCCGATCGGCGAGGTCCTGACTCCTGCGGTAACGCAGATCAACCGTTTGAATATTGGCTTCCGTGACGCCGACGACTTCGGTGGTCGCTCGGCCTCGCCCCGCGACATTGCGGGCGAATCCCTGATGCTGACGAGCGACCAGAATATTTCGGATGTCGATTTCACGGTCCAGTGGCGGATAGCTAGCCCGGCCGACTATTTGTTCAACATTCTTGAGCCAGAAGAGACAGTCAAGGCTGCTGCGGAAAGCGCGATGCGCGAAGTGGTCGGGCAGACAAAGCTGGACGACCTGCTGACCACGGCGCGTGAGAATGTTCAGGATGAGACCCGTGAGCTCTTGCAGGCGATCCTCGACAGCTACGGCGCGGGCATTAATATCGAACGTGTCCAGCTGCAGAAGACGGAAGCTCCCGCGCCGGTGATCGACGCCTTCAACGACGTGCAGCGCGCCCGTCAGGACCAGGAGCGTTTACAGAACCAAGCCGAGGCGTATCGGAACCGTATCGTTCCTACCGCACGCGGTGAGGCGGCCGGCCTACTTGAAGAGGCCGCGGCCTATCGCGAGCGCGTCATCAAGGAAGCGCAGGGTGAGGCGGCACGCTTCGATCAGATCTTCGAGACTTATCAGTCGGCGCCGGAAATTACGCGCCGGCGGCTATACATCGAGACGCTGCGCGATGTCCTAGAGGGCGCGAACAAGGTGATCATCGACGAGGGCGCCGAGGGCGGTCAGGGCGTCGTGCCTTACCTGCCGCTTAACGAACTTAACCGGAACCGAAGCTCCAACGCGGGAGATCAGCAATGAGCCGCGCCAAACTCGCGATTATCGGCGGTGTTATTATCGTCATCGGAATTCTTCTGAATTCCGGACTGTTTACCGTGCGAGAGACCGACCAAGTTCTGGTCCTTCAGCTGGGCGAGCACAAGCGCACCGTTCAGGAGCCCGGCCTACACTTCAAAATTCCGTTCATCCAGAACGTCGTTAGCTACGATAAGCGGGTCTTAAGCGTGGATCCGGCCGCGGAGGAAATGCTGCTGAGTGATCAGAAGCGTATCTTAGTCGACGCGTTTGCGCGCTATCGGATCACCGATCCCCTGAAGTTCTTCCAGACGGTCCGCGACGAGCAGATCTTTGACAACCGCTTCGGCAACATCCTTACCTCGACGGTCAAGGAGTTCGTCGCCCAGCGGCGCTTAGAGGATTTGCTTTCGGACAAGCGCAACGAGATCATGGAATCGATTCGCGATGGCGTGGCGAGCGAGTCCGACGGGTTTGGTATCGAGGTCGTCGATATTCGCATCGGTCGCTCGGAACTGCCCGAGGCGGTGTCCCAGACCGTTTATGAGCGGATGCGCACCGAGCGAGAACGTCAGGCCAACCTGCTGCGCGCGGAGGGCGAAGAGAATGCCCGGCGGATTCGCGCCGAGGCGGATCGCCAGCAGGTCGAGATCGTCGCCGAGGCACAGCGCGAGGCCCAGTCGCTGCGCGGTGGTGGAGACGCGACCCGGAACGCCATTCTCGGCTAATCCTACGGCAAGGATCCGGAGTTTTTCGAGTTCTTTCGTTCGCTCGAGGCTTACAAGGAGACGTTCGCGCAGGACGGCACCACGATGGTCCTATCGCCTGACAGCGACTTCTTTAAGTATTTCGGAGACCTTCAAGGCGGCCGAGACCGCGTCACGGATCGTAAATCGAGGTAGCGAGGCATGGCCCAACTCTTGGTCTGGGGCAGCTTCCTACTTATCGGCTTTGCGCTCGTATTGCTGGTGGAGGGCCTGATCTATGCGTTGGCACCCAATTTGATGAGGCGTCTGCTCCATCAGTTAGGGGACATGTCCGAGAGTACCCTGCGGTTCGGCGGCGTTATCGCCGGCGGCGCGGGGATAGGCCTGCTGTTCCTAGTTAAGCTCGTATAGGTCCAAATGGGGGGGGATGGTCCCGTCCCATCACCCGAATATCATACGGGCAGCCCAGATGCCCCAAATGCGCCGAGCGGGTGCCCCATTACGAACATGATTGATCCGCATATCGGTATTCGGCGGCTCGGGTGTCGCCGTGTTGTTCGCGTCGCTCTTGAAGCTAAGGTCCGAATTGCTCATATCTGGTGGACCGACAGTTCAGGGTTCGACGGTCGACACAAAATGCCTGTAACGGGAGTAAAGACGAAAATGAACTCGAAGCGATATCAATCCTCAAGCGCGATGGTCGGCTGGCCGGCAGCCCCGGTTAACGCGCTGGGCACATTCTTGCTCGGAATACTGCTCGCCCTTGTCCTCATTCTTTCCGCACAGCCTGCGGCCGCGAAGTCGACGCCCGACTCGTTTGCGAATCTGGCCGAAAAACTATTGCCGAGTGTGGTAAATATCTCCAGCACGCAGGTTGTAAATCGTGGTCAGGAACGCGGACCGGATATTCCCCAGGCCCCGCCGGGATCGCCGTTCGGCGACATGTTCCGGGACTTCTTCGACCGCAATCAGCAGGGCGCGCCGCGCCGCGCCACGTCGCTCGGCTCGGGCTTCATCATCGATCCGACCGGCCTTGTCGTAACTAACAATCATGTCATCGACGGCGCCGACCAGATCACGGTGACCCTCTCGGACGACACCCAGCTCAAGGCGGAGCTGCTCGGCCGCGATCCCAAGACGGACCTTGCGCTTTTGCGTGTGGAGACCGACCGCGAGCTGCCCTTCGTCCCTTGGGGCGAATCGGCCGCGGCCCGTGTCGGTGACTGGGTGGTCGCGATCGGCAACCCATTCGGACTTGGCGGTACGGTAACGGCCGGCATTATTTCCGCCCGTCAGCGCGACATTCGCCAGGGACCTTATGACAGCTTCTTGCAGACAGACGCCTCGATCAATCGCGGCAACTCGGGCGGCCCGATGTTCAACATCAACGGCGAGGTGATCGGCGTTAACACCGCCATCTTCTCGCCGACCGGCGGCAGCGTCGGGGTCGGCTTCGCCATCCCCTCGTCGATTGCCTCGCGGGTCATCGACCAGCTGCGCGACTTCGGCCAGACCCGCCGCGGGTGGCTGGGCGTGCGCATCCAGTCGGTCACCGACGAGATCGCCGAGAGCATTGGTCTCGAGGGCGGCGCCCGCGGTGCGCTGGTGTCGTCCGTAACCCAAGACGGCCCGGCGGAGAAGAGCGGCATCTCCGCTGGCGACGTCATCCTCACCTTTGACGGCAAACCTGTCGCGAGCATGCGCGAGCTGCCGCGGATTGTCGCCGAAACCGATATTGGCAAGAGTGTTCCGGTCGATGTGTGGCGCAACGAGCGGCTGATGACGGTGGGCGTCAAAATCGGCGAGCTCAAGGAAGAGGTGCCGATACTGGCCTCCGCTGGCCCGAATGGCAACGCCATCGAGCCCGAGGAAGCCGCCATCGACGATATCGGCATCACCGTGACCTCCATCACCGACCAGATGCGTACGCAGTTCACCCTGCCCGAAGATCTGCGTGGGGTGGTTATCACTGGCGTCGAGGCTGACAGCGCCGCGGCGGAGAAGAGCCTGCGCCCCGGCGACGTGATAGTTGAAGTCAGCCAGGAAGAGGTGAGCACGCCGGGCCAGATCGCGGAGAAGATCCGCGAGGCGCGCGATGCGGACCGCAGCTCGATCCTGCTCAAGATTAACCGCAATGGTGACCGCCGGTTCGTTGCGGTGCGAATCAAGAAATCCTAACGCATAACCGGGCCAATCCACCTGTTCGCGACAGCGGCGGCGCTCCCGTGCGCCGCCGTTTTGCGTCTGGATGTGCGTACCGATCCATCGGGTCCTTTCGCTCGCTGGGACAATATGCGATGAGGACGCGCAGAACCGAACCCCACGTGAAAAAGCGAGTTTCACAGATGCAAGAACGCCTGCTCCACCCCTTTCCCGGTATTCGCCCTGCGCCTGGAGCAGCCGCGGATGTCGCTGCACCGCCCTATGACGTCGTGTCCTTCGACGAGGCTACCGCGCTCGTCGAGGGACGGCCCTGGAGCTTCCTTCACGTGTCTCGCCCAGAGATTGACCTGCCGGCCGGCACCGACCCGCATGCCGATGAGGTTTATGACAAGGGGGCGTCCAACCTGAAGGCGATGATCGAGGCGGGTAAGCTGATTCGCGATGATGCGCCGTGTTTCTATGTGTACCGGATCATCATGGGTGAGCATTCGCAGACCGGGCTGGTCGCGGCGACGCCGGTCGATGCCTATCTGCGTAACATCGTTCGCAAGCACGAGTTTACCCGCCGTGACAAGGAGGACGACCGGGTGCGGCAGATCGACGAGGTTGACGCGCAGACCGGCCCGGTGCTGGTCGTTCATCAGCCGCGCGCTCAGATCTTGGCGATCCTTGCCGACGTAACCTCCGTGGAGCCGAGCTATGACGTCACCCAGCCCGATGGCGTGCGCCACATCGTCTGGGCCGTGACGGCCGAGGCGGATGTGCAGCGCGTGGCGGACGCCTATGCGCCGGTGGACGTACTCTACATCGCCGACGGGCATCATCGGTCAGCTGCTGCGGCGCGCGTCGCCGGCCTAAGGGCGGATCGCGGCAGCACCTCGGACGCCCACACGCGCTTCCTGATCGTCGCGTTCCCGACCGATGAGTTGCAGATTCTCGACTACAACCGCGTGGTGAAGGACCTGAACGGCCTGTCAAAGGATGAGTTCTTGGCGCGGGTGACCGATGCGTTCGAGGTGACGGAAGTATCTGATCCCGCGCGACCGGAAAACCAGCACGCGTTTGGCATGTATCTGGATGGCGTCTGGTACGCTATGGAACTCCGGGAGGTCCCCGGCGCGGATGCGCCGCCGCTCGACCGCCTCGATGTGAAGCTCCTGTCGGACCGCCTGCTCGAGCCGGTGCTCGGAATTGCGGATCCACGCACGGACCCGCGTATCGATTTTGTCGGCGGCATACGCGGGCTCGACGCCCTCGCGGCGCGGGTCGATAGCGGCGACTGGGCCGTGGCTTTTGCGCTGTTCGCCACCAGCATCGATGATCTTATGGCGGTGGCCGATGCGAACGAGGTAATGCCGCCGAAATCGACGTGGTTCGAGCCCAAGCTCGCGGATGGCCTAGTGTCCTACCCGCTCGACGTATGAGCGTGCTGGCGATGACGGAGCGACCGGTCATCGTGGTCGCCGGCCCCACGGCGAGCGGCAAGTCCGGTCTCGCCATCGCTATTGCCGAACGCGTTGGCGGCACCATCGTCAACGCGGATTCGATGCAAGTGTATAGCGACCTCTATGTCCTGACGGCGCGGCCGTCGGCGGCGGACGAGGCGCGGGTGCCGCACGTGCTCTACGGTGATCGCGATGCGGCGGAAGCCGGATCCGCGGCCGAATGGGCGGCGCGGGCGCGAGCCGCGGTTGCTGCTATCGAGGCAGCTGGGCGCCGCCCGATCGTCGTAGGTGGCACGGGCCTCTATCTCAAGGCCCTGATGGAGGGGATCGCACCGATCCCCGAGGTGCCGCCAGAGACCCGCGCGAAAGCTCAGGCGCGTCGGCGCACGATCGGCGATGTCGCCTTCCACAACGAGTTGGCGACGCGTGATCCCGAGATCGCCGCGCGCTTGCATCCCGGCGACAGCCAACGAGTACTGCGCGCCTGGGAGGTGGTCGAGGCGACGGGTCGCCCGCTTTCGGACTGGCAGCGCGAACTTGCGCCAGCGCCGGAGAACCGATTTCGTGTCATCGTTCTCGAACCCCCGCGCGAGGAGCTCTATCGGGACTGTGATAGCCGTTTCCTCGATATGCTCGATGCGGGTGCTCTCGACGAGGTGCATATGCTGGGCGTAAGGGCCGACGCGGAGCGGCTCGACCCCGCCCTGCCGATCTTCAAGGCGCTCGGATATCGTCCCCTGGCGGAGTATCTGAACGGCGAGACAACGCTGGCTGCGGCGATAGAGGTCTCCCAGCAGCAGACACGTAACTACGCCAAGCGTCAGACGACTTGGCTGCGTCACCAGCTGCCGTCGACGGCTGATGCCGCGGCACGAATTGCTATATTGAAATATAATTATAATATAACCGATGAGATGTTATCATTTATGAGTTGACTGTCTGTAAATCTTTTCTTAAATTGCTCGTAAGTTCTTAACGGGGGTCGCCAGACGGGGTTATTCCGTTCGGTTTTTTTTGCTTGGCAATTTTGTGCACGAAATTTTGAAACGATGTTCGTCTGTCCGCATTCGCGCGGTTGTTCGGACTGGCCAAGGGCGGAGATTTCGTTTATCCCGCCCGTCCTGTGTGCGGTGCAACATTGCGCGCGCGCAGTCCCGGTTTAAGGCGGCCGGGTTGAATGAGCAGGAAAGGTAGACGATCGATGTCTGGTAATCGCATGACCGGTGCGGAAATGGTGATCAAAGCCTTGGCGGACCAAGGCGTCGAGGTTGTCTTCGGATATCCCGGCGGCGCGGTGCTTCCGATGTATGACGCGCTTTTTAAGCAGAATTCCGTGCGCCACATATTGGTGCGCCATGAACAGGGCGCGGTCCACATGGCTGAAGGATATGCACGCTCGACCGGCAAAGTCGGCGTGGTCCTCGTGACGTCGGGCCCGGGCGCTACGAACGCGGTCACCGGACTCACCGACGCGCTGATGGACAGCATCCAGCTAGTCTGCCTAACGGGTCAGGTGCCGACCCACCTGATCGGTAACGACGCCTTTCAGGAGGCTGACACGACGGGCATCACCCGACCGTGCACCAAGCATAACTACTTAGTGAAGAATGTCGACGATCTCAGCACTGTGATGCACGAGGCCTTCTATGTCGCCGCGGCGGGGCGCCCGGGTCCGGTGGTGATCGACCTGCCGAAGGACGTGCAGTTCGCGGAAGGCGAATATCACTCGCCCGATAATGTCACCCACCGTCACTACAAACCGCAGCGCGATGGCGCGGCCGCGGCGATCGAGGAAGCGGTCGAGCTGATTGCCAATGCCAAGAAGCCGATCTTCTATATCGGCGGCGGCTGCATCAATTCCGGCCCGCGCGCCTGTGAGCTGGTCACCGAGCTGGTGAGCGCGACCGGTTATCCGGCGACAACTACGATCATGGGCCTGGGTGCCTTCCCGAGTTCATCACCCCAGTGGCTGGGCATGTTGGGCATGCACGGAACGTATGAGTCGAATCTCGCGATGCATGATTGCGACGTGATGGTGGCGATCGGTGCGCGGTTCGATGACCGGGTAACCGGCCGCACCGACGCGTTCTCGCCCAACTCAAAGAAGATTCACATAGACATCGACCCGAGTTCGATCAACAAGAACATTGCGGTCGAGGTGCCGATCGTTGGTGACGTGGAGAATGTGGTCGAGGAGATGCTAGAGAAGTGGAAGGCGCGTAATATCAAGTCCGACAGCAACGCGCTCGCGGCTTGGTGGAAACAGATCGACGAGTGGCGCGCGGTAGACTGTCTCGGGTTCGAGCAGGGCAAGGGTCCGAATGACGAGATCAAGCCGCAATACGCGATCAAGCGCTTATACGAGCTAACTAAGGACATGAATGCGCTGGTCACCACCGAGGTCGGCCAGCACCAGATGTGGGCGGCTCAGTATTATCACTTCGATAAGCCGAACCGCTGGATGACATCGGGCGGGCTCGGAACCATGGGTTACGGGCTTCCCGCCGCGGTGGGGGTTCAGGTTGGGCATCCGGATTCGCTGGTCATCGACATCGCGGGCGAGGCCTCGACGATGATGAATATTCAGGAGCTCGGGACGATCGCCCAGTACAAGCTCCCGGTTAAGATCTTCATCCTGAATAATTACTGGCTCGGCATGGTCCGCCAGTGGCAGGAACTCCTGCACGGCGCGCGTTATTCGGAATCTTATTCGGATGGTCTGCCCGATTTCATCAAGCTGGCTGAGAGCTATGGCATCGCCGGCCTGCGGGCGACCCACCCGGATGAGGTGGACGATGTCATCAAGCAGATGATCGCGACGCCGGGCCCGGTGCTCGTGGACATGATCGTCTCCAAGGAAGAGAACTGCTTCCCGATGATCCCTGGTGGCGCCGCCCACAACGAGATCCTCCTTAGCCTTGAAGACCAGCAGGAACAGAAGCAGTCGGAAGACGGCATGGTCCTCGTCTAGAAGGCTCGCCCGCGAATTCCAGTACTTATATTGAAAGCGACGCGTGATGATGAATAAAAACGAAGCCGAGGAGCGGCACGTTTTGGCCGTCTTAGTGGACAATGAGCCCGGCGTGCTGGCGCGCGTCGTTGGTCTGTTCTCCGGTCGTGGTTACAACATCGAGACCCTGACCGTGGCGGCGGTGAGCGAGGACGAGTCGTCCTCGCGCATCAACCTTGTCACGACCGGGACCCCGATGATCATCGAGCAAATCAAGGCGCAGCTCGAGCGCCTAGTCCCGGTACGCGAGGTTCATGACTTGACCGAAGAGGGGCCTCATGTCGCCCATGAGTTCGCGCTAGTGAAGATCGAGAATGAGGGGCCTGACCGGCGCGAAGCGCTGCGCATCGCCGATATTTTCCGCGCGCGCGTCGTGGATACGGGCGTCGATTCTTTCGTCTTCTCGCTGACCGGTGCGCCCGAAAAAGTTGACAGTTTCCTGCAGCTAATGCGCAACCTAGGCGAGACCGAAATCTCCCGCTCGGGCGTGGTCGCGCTGCAGCGCAGTAATAAGGACGGTGTCCTAAATCTAAAAGGTGGCCTTAGAGACGATTGATGTCAGCTGCCACGGGGGCGTTGCCCGGCGGCAACCAGCACTGTAAAACCGCGCGACACCGGGCGCGGCAACGCGAAACCATCACACAACAAGACTGACGCAGAACAGGGAACGAGAGATATGCGCGTTTACTATGACCGCGACGCGGACGTGAATCTGATCAAGGGTAAAAAAGTTGCCATTATCGGCTACGGCAGCCAAGGCCACGCCCATGCCATGAACCTGCGCGACAGCGGCGCGACCAATG
>PBPM01000132.1 GCA_002724635.1 Rhodospirillaceae bacterium | reverse complement strand
GCGGCCTGGGGACGACGTGTATCTCCGTCTCGGTACAATGACCTACAAGAGCAACCATCGGGACGTTTCGCTGCTCCCCTGGCGACGGGCGCTGGCTCTGAACCTGTCGAACCAAGCGGTCCAGGTGAACCTAGAGATGCGCTCGTCGAAGTAAGAAGTCGAGGCTTCGCATCTGGCGGTCTTCGGCTGCGTCGTGCGGCCCTGGTGGCTGTTGCGGTCGTCGCTGGCCTCACCGCGTCGGTGGACGCGCAGGACGCATCCGATCCGGTCCCTGATTCCCTCGACGGGTTGGCCTACGTCGCGACACGCTCGCAACGTGCCGTCATCTATCATACGAACGGCGATCGACTGGTCGCGCGGAGGGTGGGCGAACTCGTCGATGGATTCGCTGCGCTTCCGGGGCTGCCCCCGTCGATGCCTGAGGGGGCACATATCGTGCTTGCGCACTCTCCCGCTGCGTTCGACGAAATGACGGGTGGCGTGGTGCCGGAGTGGCGCGCGGGCGTCGCGATTCCCTCTTGGAATGTGCTTGTCATGCCGACGGGTGAGGGTGTGCGAGTGGTAGCCGGTGCGGGGTTGCGCACGCTTCGCCACGAGTGGGCGCACTTGGGACTAGCTGCTTACCTAGGTGATCTCAGAATTCCACGCTGGTTCAACGAGGGTTATGCGCAATGGGCATCCGGTGGCTTCGACGTGGCTGGTTCGTGGCGACTCCGGGTTCTGATTGCCCGTGGTCGGGCTCCCGAGATGGAAGATCTGACTCTGCGCTGGCCGACGGATCGACAGGAGGCCCGGACCGCCTATCTCCTCGCCGCGAGTGCAGTGACATACGTGCTCGAGGCCGGAGGCGAAGCCGGTTTGGCGACGTTTCTCGAGCGTTGGCGTACCGGTCGCTCGTTCGACGATGCCTTTCGCGACACGTTTGGTGTCACGTTGGGGCAGTTTGAAGAGGACTGGAAGAAGCATGTTCGCCGGCGTTACGGATGGCTTTTCGTACTCAGCCACTCCGCGGTATTCTGGCTTCTGCTGGCACTGGTCTTGCTCTTCATGGTTCGCGGACGCCAGACGCGAAATCGGGAGAAGATGGCGAGACTGAGGGCAGGAGAGCTCCCAGACGCGCCGGCCTGGTGGGATCCAGACTCCACGGACCCGGTAGGAGAGGAATCATGACCGAACGCACAACTACACGGATCCTTGTCGTCGATGACGATGCGGACGGACTCGAGGTTCTCGAGACCCGGCTCACTCATGCCGGATACGAGGTCGAAACGGCGGAGAGTGCCGAGAAGGCCCTTGCCCGGGTCGCGGCGTTCGATCCGGGCATGATCGTCACGGACGTCCGCATGTCCGGGATGACGGGGCTCGAACTGCTGGACAAGGGTCGAGCTTCGATGGACAGTGTGGAAGTGGTTGTCATGACCGCGCACGACGATATGGAGACCGCGGTATCGGCGATGAAGTCGGGTGCCTTTGACTTTCTCGTGAAGCCCGTCGATCCCAAGGCTGTGCAGGCTCTGGCCGACCGGTGTTTCCGTGAGCGGGAGCTCGGCGAGACCACCGAGACGCCCGAAGCCGTGGCCGCGCTGCCGCGCAGTCGGCTGGTGGGTCGGGACCCGCGCATGATCGACATCTACAAGACGATCGGTGTGCTGGCCGCGAATCGTGCGACCGTGCTCATCCGAGGTGAGACGGGGACCGGAAAGGAGGTCATCGCTCGGGGCATCCACGAGAACTCACAAGCCTCCGCCGAGCCGTTTATCGCCGTCAATTGCACGGCCTTGACGGACACGCTGCTGGAATCCGAGCTGTTCGGGCACGTGAAGGGTGCCTTCACGGGTGCTACGGGCAGCCGAAAGGGGTACTTCGAGCTGGCAGGGAAGGGGACGATATTCCTGGACGAGATCGGGGACACGAGCCCTGATTTCCAGACGAAGCTGCTCCGGGTACTCCAGGAGCGTCGCTTTTATCCTGTTGGGGGGGAAGAGCCTCGGGCGACTCGAGCCCGCGTGATCGCAGCCACACATCAGCCCATTGAACGGCTTATCCAGGAGGGGCGGTTTCGAGAGGACCTCTACTTCCGGCTCAAGGTGGTGGAGATCGACGTGCCGCCGCTCCGTGAGCGACTTGGCGATATCGAACTCGTGGCCACGGCGCTTCTTGGTCGGATCCGGGAGGAAACGGGGCGCGATGTGCGGCGCATCTCGGATGAGGCGCTCGCACGTCTGCAGGGCCATTCGTGGCGCGGTAACGTCAGAGAGCTTGAGAATGCTTTGACGCGCGCGGCGATCGTTGCTCGTGGCACGGTGATCGGGGCAGATCACCTAATCCTTGAAGGTCGCAAGACGGCGACTGACGATCTCACGCTCGTGGCGGCGATTCGCCGTCACGTGCGGCTGGTGCTCGACCGGGTCGACGGTGACGAGGCATCCGCCGCAGAGCTTCTCGGTATCTCCCGGAAGCAGCTGACGGCTCACCTGGCCGATTGACCAGTTCGACTGCCCTGTCTAGCATCCTTCCATGCCAAAGAACTCATCGAAGGACTCGCCCGGGGGACTCCACTTCACGAAAGTGAACGCGGCTCTCGGAGGAGCGGGCATCGTGGCCCTCACTGCAGGCTACTGGTTGCTGGCTCAGGGCTCCATCACTGCCGCGCCCGTGCTTCTGGTGCTCGGATACGTCGTCCTTCTACCCATGGCGATCATCCGCTGATCGCACCGAAGTCAAGAGGCCACTGATGGCACGAAAGGCTCTGTCCAGCCCCACCGCGGCGGCGATTGGCCCCTATTCGCATGGGATCGACGACGGGACCCACGTCTTCTGTTCGGGCCAGACCCCGATCGACCCGGAGACCGGAGCGCTTCGTGAAGGCGGGGTGGGAGATCAGACGCACCAGTGTTTCGACAATCTCTTCGCTGTCTTGGCCGACGGTGGATTGGGTCCCGATGATGTCGTGAAGGTCAACGTCTACCTGACAGACATGAACGACTTTGCGGACATGAATGAGGCGTACGCCACACGCTTCAACGCGCCGCCGCCGGCTAGGACGACCGTTGGGGTTGCAGCACTGCCCATGAGCGCGCGAGTCGAAATCGAGCTGGTCGCGAAAAAGCTCTAGCTCCGCAGCACTGCCTGGGCGGCCGCGAGGTGCGCCACCGGGATCCCCAAGCGAGTCATGTCTGCGAGATTCGCCCCTTTGCCGCCGAGTCGCCCGCTGCCCGTTCAGCGGCGTCAAGCTTAGGAAAGAGGTAGACAGGCTGTGGCACGATAAGACTTCACCTTTGGGGTTTACGATCCTGCGCTTATCGCTTGCCCCAAGATTCTGTGGCTTCCGCTGATGCGCGACTGCCGGGAGATGTCCGCCGTGTGGTGTCGTAAGGTGCTCCTGTGTTACGCAGCGAGCTGACGCCGCACGCGCGCTGCGATTTCCTCCCCGATCGCGAGTGATGCCGTTGCTGCCGGCGAGGGTGCATTGATCGCGTGCACCGTGCCCCGGCCTTCCGACCACACAAAGTCTTGCAGGAGCTCACCGTGGGCATTCATCGCCTGAGCCCGGACACCAGCCCCGGCGGGAATGAGGTCGTCGGTGGTGACCTCTGGAATCAGGCGCTGGAGGGCCGAGACGAAGCGGCGTCGGTCGAAGGATTGCCCAAGCTCTCGGGCGACCATATGGGGGTACTTCGCCGCGAAGCGCCACAGACCGGGGAATGTCAGCGCACCGCCGAGATCGAAGAGGTTGATCGTGGTCCGGTCGTATCCCTCGCGGGCGAAGGCGAGCACCGCGTTTGGCCCGGCATCGATACCACCTCCGATACGTCGAGTGAAGTGTACGCCTAGGAAGGGAAAGCCCGGCTCGGGCAGCGGGGAGACGAGGTGCCGCACGAGGTGTTCCCGGTCCGGCCGGAGTCGATGATATTCGCCACGAAATGGTACGATCCTGCAACCCGGGTCCTCTCCCGCCATCGTCACGATTCGGTCCGAGTGCAGGCCGGCGCAGTTCACGATCACACCACTCTCGAAGACTCCAGCCGTTGTGGTTATGCGCCAGCTCCGGGACTGGCGGCTCAGGGCGTTCACCTCTGCCCCGGTCACCAACTCGACCCCGCGCTCTCCAAGAATCTCGTCGAGCACCTGACACACAGCTCGGTAATCAGCGATTCCTTCCTCCGGGACCAGGATGGCGGCCTGCGCATGCACGTGAGGCTCTACCTCCCGGGCTGCCTCCGCCGAGAGTCGTCGCAGGCCTTTCAGGCCGTTGGCGATGCCACGGTCGAACATCTCGTCGAGGCGGGGCAGTTCGGCCTTCGACGAAGCCACCACGAGCTTGCCGCAAATTTCGTGCTTCACGTCGTGCGCGGTGCAGAACTCCGTCATGCGGCGAATGCCCTCGCGCGCGAGGCGAGCTTTGGCAGAGCCTGGTCGATACTGGAGGCCCGCGTGAAGCACCCCGCTGTTGTGCGTACTCTGGTGTTGAGCCAGGGCTGTTTCCTTCTCCAGAATGCGAACACTGATGGTGCTTTGATCCGTCAAAGCGTACGCCGTTGCGAGGCCGACGATGCCGCCTCCGATGATTGTGACGTCCGTCATCGTACCGATTCGCAGGTGGGTGAGTGGGTGAGAATACACGTCGGACCCGTACCGGTTGCACGTGAAGTGGGGCGAGGCTCTCTTGCCTTTGGCTTCGATCTTCCGGGCAAAGCGAAGAACGTCATGAAGTGGTCCTCCCTCATCGTGCTGGTGGTGATCCTCTCGGCGTGCAGTGCAAACGTCGATCTTGACTTCGACGTAGCTGTTCAGAACGTGGACACAGTTCAGGGGCCCGACGGCCCGCAGGTCGTATGCACGGTCGTCGTGACCGCGACTGCAGTCGGCAACGGCGGTCAGTTCGCTCGCTTCGGAGAGGCCCAATTCACGTTCCGAAGTCTGGCCAGCGGTGAGACGCTCAGCAGTGAAGCGGTGAGTTCGGCATTCATGTCGACCCAGTTCAATTCCCAGGTCATCGAGTCAGGCAACTCGCTGCAGTCCCGAGCACTTCAGCGCCCGGCGAGCGAGGGCTTCCACTGGGACTTCGTCTTCTTCTACCGAAACCCGGCCGGATCCCGCTCCTCCGTCGAGGCGACCGCCCGCTGTGGGTAACCGTCGGGCTTATGCTCGGCCAATTTGTGCTGAACGTGATGACCTCCGGGTGCGTCTTACTGCCTGTCACGAACGGCTCTCTGAAGCAAAGTTCAGGCGCGAGAATCAACTCGTTGCGGGCCCAGTGGTGCTTCGCCATAGCCTTTCTCTGAGTGGCCCTTACCGGCTTGGGACCCTGTAACTTTCCAGGAAATGACAGACGGCGATCCGAGTTTACAAAGCTGGCTCGGCAGCATATGTGAATGGTCCGGCTTCTTTGGGGATTACCACTGACTTGCTCAAGCGCGAGGCTCAGTCTTTTTGCGGCAGTATCCATTTCCGACTTCAATGAGATTCCAGATGGGAACTTGGAGGTATGTGCGGCTGCTGGTACTAGGCCTTTCTCTAGCAGTCTCCGGGTGCTGCTCTAGGCCAGCTCAATACGTCGTGACGTATTCTGTTTGGTACACGCTGAACTTCGACGCCCCCTGGGATAATGACGTTTATCCTGACGATGGTCGTCGGGTCCATTACGAGGTGAACTATTACGATCCGGCTTGTGATTGCCAGCGCACAGAGTTCGTCTACCAATCGGGGTGGTTAAAAACGGTGACCCTCAATCCCGGTGACCAGGCAACGCTATATGTGGACACCAACTGTATTCCAAACGACTCGTTTGAACTCGGAAACTGTTGGAACTGGGACACTGTTCGAAGAATGGAAATTCTACACGACGGTGAGGTCATGCGTGCTGAGGAAGACCGGTATGATCCTGACGCGGGCACTCCCGGCTCCATTGCCTACCTCGTGTCTCAGACGGCAAGGGCATATTGGTGGGCCCCGGAGCCTTGCGGGGTCACTTAAGCCAAAGCGACCGAGAAAGCAGTTGCCAGCAACCCAGTGAGAGTCGGGCAGCTGTCAACCTAGGAGGAAGTACCTCCCCGATGTGGACGCGGCCGAGGCGGGCGGCTGGAAGAGCGTGCGTGCCATCCAAACTGCCTACCAGTAGGCAAATGCCCCGACTATGTTTCACGCCGTCATGGATGCTGGAGAGCTTCGTGACGCGAAGTGATTTCTTTCGAACGTTCACACCGCCCCGAGGAGTGAACCGGGGCAATCGTCGGACATGGCTTGATAGAAGTACTATTCGGGCGCTTAGCTCAGTTGGTTAGAGCACCTGCCTTACAAGCAGGGGG
>PBPM01000131.1 GCA_002724635.1 Rhodospirillaceae bacterium | reverse complement strand
GTTTTACGGGCTGTACCATCCGGACCCGGGTTCGGCCACGTTCAGCGGCTTCGACACCACCCGGCTCTCTCCTCCCGGCACGTTCACCCTGACCGCGATTACCCCGGAACGCGTCGCGGCGACGTTCAGCTTTCGAGCAAACCCCAGGGTCGAGGATGAGGTCGGCCCCGGAGGAGCCACGTTCGCCGAAATTGAGTCGGGGCGCATCGATCTCTTGTACCGATAACCTGGCTCTGTTCCTCGGAACGAGGGGCTTCGTACCCATGCGGTGGGCGCCAGGCTTGCTGATCCTCGGTGCGGGCGCCGTCCTGATGGTTGTTGCCGCCTGGATCATCGAACTTGTTCGAGGAACGTCTGACCGTTCACATGCGTTCACTCCGACGCCCCATTCCACGGAACCATGACCCGAGGCCGACCATGATCAAACGTCTTCTTTCTGCTGTTCTCGCAGTCGCATTCTGTACACCGCTCGCCGTCTCGGGACAATCCGTGGCCGAGTCGATGACGGGTCTGTACGACCGCACCAAGACGTATGTGATGGCGAGTGCGGAGATGCTCGATGAAGAGCTTTACTCCTTCCGTCCTGCCGACGAGGTACGGTCGGTAGGCGAACTCTTCGCACATATCGCGAACGCTCAGTACTCCTTTTGCTCGGCGGCGGCTGGTGAGCGAAGCCCCGCTACAGAGAATTTCGAGGAGACGCGGACTACGAAAGTCGAGATTCTCGAGGCGCTCGAGATGGGCTTCGGGTACTGCGACGACGTGCACGCGAACATGACGGACGAGGATGGCGCGCGGACTGTGGACTTCTTCACGGGTCCGAACACGGCGTTCGGGGTCCTCGCCTTCAACGCGGCACACAACTACGAGCACTACGGCAACCTGGTGACGTACATGCGCCTGAACGGAATTACGCCGCCTTCGTCGGCGCAGTAACGAGGGGTCCGTTCGGACCGCTCAGTCTCGGCTCTCCCCGTCCGTCGTGACGGGGAGGGCCGATTGCTTCGTGTGTGCGTCTGAATCGTCGGCCAGCAACTCGACCCACGGCGGTCTTGTCCTCGTTTTCTCCGGGGATGTTTTAGGCTACTCTGCCTGCTCTCCGAAGGGTCGCCGCGATGAGCGCGGCGGTTTCGAGTACACCGGGAGTTCTCCATGGCGGTTCGTGATCTCAGGCGGCATCTGATTCTTCTTCCGCTCCTCGCGGTCGCCTCGTGCGCCGAATCCGAGTCGAGCGACGCGCTGCCGAGGGTGGAGGTGCCCGGCGATGGCTCGCACGCGGCACTCGTCGAGTTCTTTCTGGAGTGGAGGGAATTCGAGCGTCCGAGCTTCGAGGGCGAGGTGCCGGACTACTCTGCCGCCGCGATGGCGGAGCAGGCGGCCGCGCTACCACAGTGGATGGCACGCCTGGCTGCGTTCGAGATCGAAGACTGGGCCGTCACACAGCAGATCGACTGGCATATCGTCCGAGCGGAAATGAACGGACTCTCCTTCGATCATGCCGTGCGCAAGCCCTGGGCCCGAGACCCGGCCTTCTACGTCACGGTCTACGCGGCTCAGAGTGACGTGCCGGCTCATGAAGGATCGGAGCACCACGGCTCGCTCGACCTGTGGAACTTCGAGCGTCCGTTCTCTGACAGCGATCGCATCTTCATCACGGATCGCATCGCCGCGATCCCGACGCTCCTCGATCAAGCTCGAGGGAATCTGGCCGACAGCAACGCACGTGATCTGTGGATGGCGGGCCTGCGATCGTTCCGGGGCCAGAGCGCAGATCTGCGTGCGTTCGCTGAAGAGATCGAGGGGCAGGACGGTGCGCTGGAAGAGGTGATCGCCGCCGCGGTCACGGCGTCCGACGCCTTCCACGACTGGCTTGAGGTCGAGGCCGAGGCGAAGACCGGAGCGTCTGGGGTCGGGAAAGACAATTACACGTGGTATATGCGCAACGTGCACCTCGTCCCGTTCTCCTGGGAGGAACAAGTGACGATGATGCGCCGTGAGCTCGCCCGGTCCCACTCGTCGCTCCGACTCGAGGAACACCGAAATCGAGGCCTTCCGGAGCTCGAGCGCATTCAGACGCCCGCCGAATTCGATCGACGCCTGAACGCTGAGGTCGACGAGTATCTCCGCTTCCTCGAGGAGGAAGAGATCCATTCCGTCTTCGACTGGATGGATCCGGCGTTGCGCGCGGTGAATGGGCAGTTCACACCCGCGGCTCCCGGCGAGATTCGAAACTTCTTCAATGAAGTGAACTATCGAGACCCTCTGGTGATGCGCACCCACATGCACCACTGGATCGAGCTGGCCCGGCCCCCCGCTGCTAGCGCGAGCCCGCTTCGCGTCACGCCACTGCTCTACAACATCTGGGACGCGCGCTCAGAGGGGCTGGCGACCGGTGTCGAGGAGATGATGATGCACGCCGGACTCTTCGACGGCCGTCCCCGGTCGCGAGAGCTGGTGTGGATCATGCTGGCGCAGCGCGCCGCTCGGGCATTGAGTGGCCTCTATCTGCACGGCAATGAATTCGAGATGGAGGCGGCAGTCGAGCACTCGATGAAGTGGACGCCGCGCGGGTGGCTACCGGACGGCTCACTCGTTCGGGGGGAGCAGCACCTTTACCTTCGCCAGCCGGGATACGGAACGAGCTACCTGTCCGGAAAAATCCAGATCGAGGAGCTGCTAGCCGAACGTGCGCTCCAGCTCGGGGACGACTTTACGCTGCTGGATTTCTTTGATGACTTTTTCGCCTCTGGCATCATTCCGACGGTACTGGTGCGGTGGGAGATGACAGGGGAGCGCGATCCGATCCTGGATGGGCCGCTCGGTTACCGATGATGGCGTTCCCTCACAGCCATACCGAAGGTCACGACCGTAGGAGATCAGGGTCCAGATCTGCCTGAAGCGTTTCACACACGGCTCCGCAGGATATCCAGCTCAATCCGACCGTCCGGTTGGATCCGAACCTCAACATGTGCGCACAAAATGATTTCATCACGCCGAGTCCTTTCTTCGCCCGTCCTCGCGCTCACTGTTCTTCTCGGCCTCGCGACCGCGGCCCATGCTCAGACTGAGCTACGTGAGGGTAGTGCCGTAGGGGGCAGTCTGGCCGAGGGTGACACGGCTCGCTACAGCGTCGTGGTCGGTGAGGACTACTACCTGTTCGGGGTCGTCGATCAGATCTCGGTCGATGTGGTCATTCGAGTGCTGAATGCCGATGGAAGCGAGGTTGCGCGCGTCGATGGACCTGCTCGGGGGGCAGAGAAGTTCGCCCGCGAGCTGGACGAGGCGGGCACGTACACGATCCAGGTCATCCCGTTCGAGGACGGAGCCGGTGACTATGAGATCCTGCTCCACCGGGTCGAGCCAATCGCAACCGATCCGGAGAAGCTCGCCGACCAGTTGATGGCTCGGTACGACGGCGACGATACCCCGGGTGCTGCGATACAGGTCTGGCGTGATGGTCGGACGGTGTACTCGGGATCGTGGGGTATGGCCAACCTTGCGTACGATATGCCCTTCGAGACCGACACTCGAACGAACATCGGCTCAACCGCGAAGCAGTTCACGGCCTTTGCGGTCATGCTCGAGGCGGAACGAGGAGCGCTCGCGCTCGACGACGACATCCGGACGCACATTCCCGAGTTGCCCGATTTCGGGGAGCCGGTCACCGTCCAGCACCTGATCACGCACACCTCGGGGCTTCGGGAGATCTTCAATCTCCTCGTCATGGCCGGCCGCCGGATCGATCACGGTGACTACATCGGTCGCGATGAGGTCATTGAGGTCGTACAGGCCCAGCCCGCGCTGCAGAACTCGCCCGGGGCGGAGTGGAATTATAACAACACCGCATTCGCTCTCGCGGCGATGATCGTCGAGAAGACGTCGGGCAGGGCGTTCCCCGAGTACATGGAGGAAAACGTCTTTGGTCCGCTCGGCATGACAGGCACGATGGTGCGGGCGCATGCGGAGGCAATCGTACCAAACTACTCGCAAGGCTACCTGCCCGCGGATCAAGGCTACACGGAGGCTCGTGACCTGAGTGCCGCAGTGGGAGCAGGTGCGATCTACTCGACCGTCGGAGATCTGCAGCGTTGGGTCGAGAACTATTCGAGCCCCAATCCAGTGGTCGGGACTCCCGAGATCTTCGAGCAGATGATGACGTCGTATGTCCTGTCGGACGGTGAGGAGACGGGGTACGGCTACGGGCTCATGATCGACGAACAAGGTGGCCAGCGGCGAGTCCATCATGGCGGTGCGGACATCGCGCATCGGTCGATGCTGGCATACTACCCGGACCTCAACGCCGGCATCACGACACAGAGTAATCACGCGTCCTTCGATAGCGGTGTCGCCTTTCGACTTGCGGAAGCCTTCTTCTCTGATGCGATCGCGGCTGAAGGGGAGGGGGACGACGGGGACTCCGACTTCGATCCAGCTTCGTACGACGCGGAGGACTTCGACGAGTTCGTGGGACGCTACGCCATCGACGCAGCCCCGAACTTCATCCTCTCGTTCTTCCGAGAGGACGACACGTTCTACACGCAGGCGACAGGGCAGCAGCAGATCGAAATCGTACCGACGTCCGACTCGACCTTCGTGATCGCTTCGGTCAACGCGTCGATCGTCTTCCACCGCAACGAGGAAGGGCAGGTCGATGCCCTCACGCTGAACCAGAATGGTCAGCAGCGCGCGACGCGCCTCCCGGATGATGAGGACGAAGCTGCCTGGGAGCCGACTTCTGCCGAGCTCGAGGACTTCGTTGGCCGCTACTTCAGCGAGGAACTCCAGACGTTCTACGACTTCGTCGTCGAGGAAGTCGTACTTATTGCGCAGCAGCATCGACTGGACGACATCGCGCTCTCCACCGGTGATGAAGACCGATTCGTCGGCAACCAACTCAACTTCACGTTCGAGCGCGACCGAAACGGACTGGTGATCGGCTTCTACCTCGACAACGTGCGAACGCGGGATGTGCGGTTCGAGCGGGTGCGCTGACAGCGACACCCAGGGTGCGGTGCGTGCGACTACCCGTGGGTCAGATGACCCGGTGGGCGGCTCTCGTGGGGCTCTTCCTGAGCAGCTGCGTGCCGGACCGGCCGGTGCGGACACCGCTCGACGCGCTGCTGGCGGGTGCAGTATGCCGTGCGTCCGTTTCGGATCTTCTCGCAGACCTCGGCGCGGCCGGATCATACATTCAGGCACCACCATCGGGGGATGTGTCGCCGAGCGTCCGCATACCGACCTCGGTGTTCGCGGAATGGGTCGCCATGACCCTTCCGCCGGGGGAGCCGCCGGTCCTGTCGCGGATCAGCCCCGCGGCGATTGAGACGTTCCGCGTTCACGACGAGTGTTCGTACGACGCGGAGACCTCTCGGGTGATTGAATCGGACAGCGGCGAGACGCTCTTCACGG
>PBPM01000017.1 GCA_002724635.1 Rhodospirillaceae bacterium | reverse complement strand
TCGAGTTTCGTAAGTTAAGTGTAGCCAAACCTTCTATTAGCTTTACCCCCGCGCCCACGCCTTCAATGACCGGGATCTGATAGCGCTCTGTAAGTTCGCTTGTAAGTTCAACCATTCCGGCACAGCCGAGGATAATTGCTTCTGCCCCGTCGTCCGCGAGTGACTTTTCCAGTTCATCACCGATTATTCGGATAGCGTCGTCGGTTGCTCGTTCCAGCTCAAGGACCGGGATATTTGTTGCACGCACCTTCCTGCACATTCTTTCAAAACCATATCGAACCACCAAATGCTCGAGGGCTGGGACGGAGACAGGTAACGTAGTGATTATCGAAAAGTTATTGGCTATGACAGCCGTTGCGTGCAACGCTGCTTGGCATATGCCAACGACAGGCACGTTTAGGAGGCAGCGTAGTGCGTCGACTCCGGTGTCGTCGAAGCAACCGACCACGACACCATCAATTTCATCAGCCAAAGGCGTTAACATTTCCACCATCGGCGGCACAGCAAAAGCCTCGTCGTAGTATCCTTCAATGCTGGGTGCGCCATACTCGGCAGTGAGCGGGATCAGGTTAACACCTTGGCCCAGGAACGGGCGTACAGCCGCGTTCATCTGTGCCGTCATGGTTGCGGTCGAATTTGGATTGATGAGAACTATGTTCATGGGGCTAGATCATTCCCTGACCGGAATCGTCTCCATGACGGCCCCGCTTTTTTTGAATGTACATGATCGCAGAAATACTTAAACCAATGATAAGGAATGATACGCCAGTTGTCAGTGATCCGAGAGCGTAAAGCGTTGGAGTTGTAACTGTTGTAGTCATTCCAAAAACCTCTAGCGGGAGTGTATTTTTAGAACCGATGGCCAACAGTGAGCGAGCGAATTCGTCAAAGCTCAGTGTGAAGCCAAAAAGGCCAATACCTATTAAGCTCGGCCCAATGATTGGGACAACAATAAACCAGATAACCAGCCAAGGTGAGGCGCCCAGATCGCGACCAGATTCTTCAAAAGATTTATCGAATCTATTGAATACTGCAAACATAATTAGAAGCCCAAACGGTAAGGTCCATGTCAGGTGAGCTCCCATGCCTGACGTATACCATTTTGCCTCTAGTCCGATTTGATCGAACATCAAGCCGATACCAATAGTGATTAATATGGAGGGAACAATCAGACTGGCGATAGTTCCATAGAAGACAACACCCGAGAACCTGAAGCCTTTCCGGTAAGCTAGGCCGGCAGCGAGCGAAATAATCACTGTAAAGAGCATAACAATAAAGGCCAGCCCGATTGAACGGGAAAAAGAACCCTTAAAGTCACCAACACGTTGCTCCTTAAATAGGTCCCCGAACCAATGTAATGAAAACCCATTCATTGGGAAAGTCAGGCCCCCATTCGGACCTTGAAAAGATAATATAATAATTGCAATTATTGGTCCGTAAAGAAATAACACAAATAACAAGAAAAACAAAAAAAGAACAATATATCCAAGAGATCGGCTGTTTAAATTTACCATTTTTATAGTTCTTTTCGGATATTTACTGCGCGCATCAACACCGCAACCATCGTTAAAACAACTAATAGCAGAATCACGGCATCCGCCGCTGCCGCTGGATATTGGAGTAGAGCGCGCTTATGGTTCATCGCAACTCCAACGGAGGCGCTCTGGCCGCCTGACATAGCCTGAACGGTTACGAAATCGCCCATAACTAGGCTAATAATGAAAATAGTACCAATCGCAATCCCAGGCCGGCAGAGCGGGATTATGATATGGCCCAGGGTTTGTAGCGAGCTAGCGCCAGCGTTGCGCGCCGCCTCCAGTACAGACTTATCAATCCGCATCATGGAGTTGAATATCGGCACAACCATAAAAAGTGCATAAAGGTGAACGAACGCTAAAACGACGGCAAAATCAGAATACAGGAGCCATTCGACTGGTTGTTGTATTATCCCTAAATTGATTAGGGCGCTGTTAATAAGTCCATGTCGACCCAATACAGGTATCCATGCAATCATACGGATAATATTTGAGGTCCAAAACGGAATAGTGCATATTAAGAATAGTATTATTTGCCAGCGCAGTGTCTGCACATGAAATGCTAAAAAAAACGCAATAAAGAAACCGATGAATAAGGAAAAGAGCCATGTTAAGAAGGCGAACTTGAGGGTATTTAAGTAAATTGAGTAAGTTACTTTCGACTCAAAAATCTCAATATAATTGGTAAAAACAAAATCAGGTATTAGGCTGAACTCTGTGTAGTCCCAAAAACTTACAATAAATATTATTATTAACGGACCGCATAAAAAGAATACTAGTATAGAAAATAATGGAAAAATTTGAATTTTTGTATTCACGGTTAAAGTCTCATAAACGACTAGGTTTATTTTAGATACAGCCCCGAGCGGGGGCTCGGGGCTGTCCTAATATTTTTATGAAATGCCAAGTCTGTTACGCGGCAATGAACTCATTCCATTTCCGAACCATGTACCGGTTCTCCGACATTACAGAGTTCCAGCACTCGACGCGCCCCATTCGGTCATAAAATGAGCCCCCATCTCTAGTGGCGCCGGCCTTCTCAAGCTTATTGCCAAAAGGATCAATGATATCGGCCTTTGCCGGTTTGCCCTCAAACCAGAACCCCCACTCATCATCACTCATGTGCATCTTTGAGGTTTCTGGCGCTGCAGAGTAATATCCTTGGCGCATCAGGAGGCCGCCGACCCACCCTGACAAATACCAGTTGATGTATTCATAAGCTGCGTCGAGTTCGATTCCCGAAAGCGCGCGAGATAGCCCTAGGCCACCACCCCAGGATCGATAGCCCTCCTTGAGAGGTTGGTACACGCAGGGGATACCCATCGAACGTACTTTAGTGATGGCGGGAGACCACATTGATTGAATGACAACTTCACCCGAGGCCATAAGATTTACCGACTCATCGAAACTCTTCCAAAAGGCCCGGAATTGTCCTGATTTTTTCGCTTCGGTAAAGATTGCCATCGTTTTGTCAATCTCGGCCTTGGTCATATTACCTTTGTCACCATAAGTAACTTCACCCATTGATTCGCAGACCATTGCTGCGTCCATAATACCAATTGACGGTATATTTAGGATTGATGCTTTACCCTTGAACTCGGGATTTAGTAGCTCTGCCCATGAATCTATGGGGCGGTTAATCAGGTCTGGGCGAATCCCTAGAGTATCGGCGTTATAAATTGTAGGGACCAGCGTGTACCAATTGGTTTCCGATGAAGCGAATTCCTTCGAACCCTGAGATTCAACGAAGCCGACCGTGTGTGGGGCAGTTCCCTGAGCTATTTTGGATTTTGGTGTTAATTTTCCATTTTTAAAAATGCCGACGATTTTATCGTAGTTTTTTAGCTTACTGACGTCGAAGGGCTGCATGTTCCCTGCACCCCAAACTTTTTTAACTGTGAAATATTCGATATCGGCAATATCGAAAGATTTTGGTTGAGTTACAACGCGCTGGGCAGTTGTATCCGTATCTAGCGCGGTCATCTCTAGAGTGAAGCCGAGATCTTCTTTTACTTTTTTGGCGATCTCGTTAATGTTGGATACGCCGGTTCCAAATTGCCGTAGCGTCACGTTCTTAATGTTCTGGGCCCAGATTGTTGGAAACCCTGTCATTAGTCCGGAGCCGGCAGCAACACCGCCGGTTGCAGCGACGCCCTTGAGTAAAGCGCGTCGGCTAACATGCCCCTGATTTGCAGTTTTATTTCTGTCTTTATCCATTAGTTTCTCCTTTCATTATGTAAAGTTTTGGTGATCAGTCGTTTTGTCTGATTGCGTGTATCTTTTGGGAGTCCCAGGAAGCGTTAACGCGGTCACCAATGCGCCAAGCCTGAGAATAGAAATCAGATTCTGGAGACACCGCGATGAACTCCTGTCCATCTGCTGCCTGAAGTGTGACCCGTACGTCAGAACCTGCGTACTCGGCCTCTTTAATTGTGGCTGGAATAGTGCGCGTTGTTAGCTCTGCGCCGGCGGGTTCTATAAGAACCGAATCTGATCGAACTGAATAATTAAGCCTCGATCCGATCGTTACTTCTTCCAAAGTCGTCTGGAATTGAAAGTTACCTGGTCCTTCGATTAGTGCTTCCGACCCTCTTTTGCTTTTGACAACGCCGGATAAAACATTGTGACCACCAATAAAATCAGCGACAAAGGCGCTGGCTGGTGCGTTAAAAAGTTCGCGAGGACCATTGGCCTGTTCGATTCGGCCTTTTCGCATCACGACCACCAAATCCGCGAGCGCCATTGCCTCTTCCTGTGAGTGAGTGACGTGTATGAAGGTGATCCCAAGGTTTTTTTGTAACTGCCGAAGTTCCGCTCGCATTCGGGTTCGCAGGAAAGGATCGAGCGCCGACAGGGGTTCATCTAATAAAAGTACATCCGGATTAGTAATCAGCGCTCTAGCTAGCGCGACCCGCTGTTGCTGGCCGCCGGAAAGCTGCGATGGCATTCGTTCCTGATAGGAAGCCATATCCACCAAGGAGAGATATTCAAGGGCCTTCGTGTGGCGTGTTTTTCGGTCCGCGCCTCGCATTCGGAGGCTGAAGGCAACGTTGTCTAGGCAATTGAGATGAGGGAAGAGGGCATAGTTTTGAAACATCATCGCCGTGCCACGTAGCGCTGGCTCTGTGTTTGTTACTTCGCGATTGCTAATTAGGACGTCGCCGGATGACGCTGTTTCATGGCCAGCAATCAGTCTTAACGTCGTAGTTTTGCCGCAGCCCGAAGGTCCAAGTAGGCAGCAATAAGAATTCTCTGGGATC
This sequence comes from Rhodospirillaceae bacterium, assembly GCA_002724635.1. Classification (GTDB taxonomy): domain Bacteria; phylum Pseudomonadota; class Alphaproteobacteria; order UBA6615; family UBA6615; genus UBA8079. Next base: position 28,725 of record PBPM01000017.1, on the reverse strand, counting down.
GTTATTGAAACATGATCCACGGCTACGCTCGCGCCAAACGATTTTGTCAGCGATATGAGCTCAACTTGGCCCCGATTGTTGGGAATTTTTTGCATTTTTACAGCAAGTGGTTTTCACTGCTATAAAAAAAGCAAGACGTATGCCAACTAGAGGGATCACAGAAAAACAAACACTTAGAAGAATATTTTTAACTGTTTTTACGAAAAAAGCCTAATTTATAGGCAGAGTGAAATAAATGCCTAAAAAGTATCCAAAATCTGGCTACGCTCTGGGTATTCGAAACGAGAGCTACGGGGTTTAAAATTTTAGTTTGACTGAAAAGACACGCTAGCCTGGGATTACTTGATTTGCCCCAAGGTTAGTTCGCCTACTCAGGATTGGTGTTTACGTTCTAATTGCATTAGCCGTCTTCATCATGCTCTTCATTCGCGAAACAAAAATTTCCTGCCATTGTAAACAGCGAAACCTCCAAACCCAGCCAGACCGATCAGTATGGCTATCGGAAGGCCAGAATCGTGCGGGAGCATGCCCGCTGCCTGTCCAAAGGCGGCCCCGATGGTCATCTGAAGGAACATCGTGAGTCCGGATGCAGAACCCGCGACCTGAGGGTTTACGCTAACTGCTCCCGCTTGAGCGTTCGGCATGGCCAGGCCGTGAAAAATGCCCATGATTATGCCGGGTATGAATATTGCCCAAGGCGATTGAACGTCGGCAAGAAAAAGAGCGGGCACAAATAGCGCTGCGACCATCGAGCCTGTGCTCCCGATTTGGATCATCCGGTCCAGCCCCACGCGTAAAGTGATGCGAGAACTAATTACGGTGCCGATTAAAAAACTTCCGCTCATCATCATGAAAAACATACCGAATGCCGCCGGAGATCGCTGGAACACATCCGCCATTAGAAATGGGACCCCGCCTGCGACCACCATGAATACCCCCATGCCGCAGCCGGCATAGCCGGCGTAAGCGACGAAGGCGGGATCTCGGAGCAGCGAGGGAAACGCGCGAAATGTATCTACGAGCCTGCTTGTCTGGGCGTTCGCGACGCGGGTTTCGCGGATGTTGGGCAGCGCGAATGTTAGCGTCACCAATCCCATGACCGCGGTGAGGATGAATATATATTGCCAGCCGGCAAACTGCACGATGAAACCGCCGATCACGGGAGAGATGATGGGTGAGATCACCACGATGGACATTACCTGTCCGATCATCCGTGCAGATTCCTCGCGGCTAAACATGTCGCGGATCGTGGCGCGCGCAACCACCATGCCAGAAGCCCCGCCGATTGCTTGCACCAACCGCCCGAAGATCAGGGTTTCGACGTTCGGCGACCAGATGCACACAACGCTACCCAGAATGAAAAGCATTAGGCCGATCAACAGCACGGGCTTGCGACCGAACCTGTCCGCGGCCGGGCCATAGAAAATGGTGGAAACCGCCATCGCCAGAACCCCGAGGGTCAGGGTCAGCTGAGTCACGGCGCTAGTCGCTGTGAACACGCGCTGTATTTCGGGCAGGACTGGTAGGATGACGTGGATCGTGATCGGGCCGAGGCCCGCGGTCAGGGCCAGCACGACGACCAGCTTGAGATTGCGCGAAGTGGCCATGAAGGCGGAAACCGGTCGGGAGGGACGAGCGTTGAATCTGGCCGTGAACGTCTGTTCACGGCTTTTCAGCGTATGTATAGAGGCATGGAGAAAACTGCCGCGCAAGCACCGTAGTTATAGAAAGTCAGGGAGAATTGCCATGCCGAAACAGACCGAACGCCGCCGCGACAATCAGCAATGGATGCTGGACTGGATCGTCAAGACCACGGGCCGCGTCCAGAACTTTGCCTACGACAACCGGGTGGTTCCGCCGGAGGTAAAATCCTACGCCCAGATACACCGGGTCGTGGACAAGCATGCGCGTCATGTGCTCGCCATCGCCGAGGCTGCCGAGAAGGCCGGTCACACAAAGACCGCTGCCGAGCTCTACTGGGTCGCATCCGAGCATTATCGGGAGGCTCAGCACACGATCTTCGAGGATGATAATCCTGAAAAGATCTACCTGCACGGAATGCTACTCAAATGCTTTGATAAGGTGATGGAACACGCATCGCACCCGATCGAACGGGTCGAGATCCCGTTCGAGGGTAATTACATTCAAGGCGTGTTGCACATGGTGCCGGGGGCGGAGAAGGCGCCAACTGTGGTGTTCTGTCCCGGCATGGACATGACCAAGGAGGCGTTCGTCGACGCGCTGAGCCATCCCTTCGTAAATCGCGGCCTAAACTGCCTGCATCTCGACGGACCGGGGCAGGGGACCAGCAATATTCGCAAGATCCGCGTAACCCTTGACAACTACGAGCGCGCCGGTTCGGCCGCCATCGACTATCTGTGCGATCGGCCCGAGGTCGATCCCGACCGGATCGCCGTGTCGGGCTTCTCGATGGGATCCTACTGGGGCATGCGCATGGCCGCGCGCGACGACCGGGTGAAGGCGGTCGCGACGGCCGCTGCGTGCTATGGCCCGAAGACGGCAATCTTCGAGCAAGCCTCGCCGCGCTTCAAGCAGGTGTTTATGTACATGGCAGGCATCCACGACGAGGACGCGTTCGACGAGTTTGCCTCGCAGATGGTACTCGATGACGTGGCGGCAGACGTTAAATGCCCGGCGCTGCAGGTGACAGGCGAGTATGATCCGCTTGCGCCGCTCGAGACCGTACTGCCGATTTACGAGAAGGTGCCGGCACCCAAGGAGCTGTGGGTGATCGAAAACGACTTCCACAATCCGCGCAACCGCCCGAACTTTGGCGGTATCGACTTCTATGGTTATCTCGCTGACTGGATCAACGACGTGTTCGCCGGGAAGATTGCCGACGACCACCAGCGCGAGATCCTAGTGCCTGAGCGAACCGGCAACGGACCTTATGTTCCGCAGGTCGAGGGCGGTTTCAACCTGCCCGAGAGGGTCGGCGCACCGGCGGGGCTGTCGGACGCTCAGAAGGGCCCGGCGGGGGTAAAGGGAGGCTAGACCGGGCGGGTTAGGTGACGGTTTTTGCCGCCGCCAGTTTCCGTCCATACGCTATTGCCGCCAGCATGTTCGTGGAATCGGCCCGGCCTCTCCATGCGATGTCGAATGCTGTGCCGTGGTCAACCGAGCATCGGTCGAAGGGCAGGCCGACCGTCACGTTGACCGCGGTGTCAAAAGCGATCAGCTTCACCGTAGCGTGGCCCTGGTCATGATACTGGGCGACAACGAGGTCGAATTCCCCTTGGTTGGCCCGGGCGAACACTGTGTCGCCCGACAGGGGCCCGGTCGCATCCATGCCCTCGGCCCGGGCGGCCGCGACGGCCGGGGCAATTTCGCGATCGTCTTCCTCGCCGAAAAGCCCGCCCTCGCCGCAATGTGGGTTGAGCCCGGCCACGGCGATCCGGGGTTTGCAGATCCCGAGACGTTTTAAGTGGCGGTCGCCGGCCCGGATCACGTCCAACACATTGTTTGTAGTGCAATGTTTGATGGCGTCGGCCATGGAGACGTGGGCCGAAACATGGATTGTCGAAAGGGTCGGCGATGATAGCAGCATGAAGGGCTTGATGCCACCGGCGAGGTGGCTTAGCAAACCTGTGTGCCCATCATAGTTATGGCCGGCGGCATTAAGCGAAGCCTTGTTGATTGGCGCAGTGACAATGCAACCAGCCTCGCCCATCTTAGCCATGTCCACAGCACGCACGACGTATTGATAAGCGGCTTCGCCGGCTGCTGCAGAGACCTCTCCGGCGGGGGCGTCAGCGACGCCATCTGTCTCGATCTCGATCAGCGTGACACCGTGTTCCCCGAAGGTTAGACCGGTCTTACACAGCCTATTGGCGCTCTCGAGAACTGGTCGCGACCCAATCACGGCGAGGCCCGATCGGCGTCCCGCCGGCAGTGCGGCGAGTGCTTTGCATATTACTTCGGGCCCGACTCCGGCAGGATCGCCCATGGTGATGACGTTGGGGCGCTTGGACACGGTCGTTACTACTCAGGCAGCGGGGTGAACTCGTCACCCCCCTTGATCATGCCAAAGCGGCTTTCCCTCCAGCCGGCTTTGGCCTGCTCGATGCGTTTCTTGGAACTCGAGACGAAGTTCCACCAGATGTGACGCTCCTCATCGGGGTGCATGATCTCGCCCTCGAACAGATAGGTGACTGTAGCTAGACCTATATGCGGTTGGGGGCGCACATCAATCCCTTTGTTGGAATCGAACTCCACCGGTCCTATACGGCCGAAGGAAATGAACGGCCCGGCAGTGCGCCGCTTGGCATAGGGCAACGCCCGCGACAACTCGAAGCCGACTATGTCGCGCGGGCGGCCCTTGATCAAATGCTCGATTGCGCTCGATGTCGAATTCGACACGCAGGTCTGCCTTCAAAAATGATCAAAATAAAAGGTATGCCCATACGCCTGCAAATCAACGTCCATTCTCTGTCTTGCGCTTGTTGCTTTTCAGTACGCGCCAGGCCGAAAGCAGCGCAAAATCCCGGTGTGCCCAAATTCCGGTGGCTGCTTGCTTGTAGGATTTACGGGTCGCGTCGATCACTGGCACCTCGAAGCCGTTGGCGCGGGCCAGTGCGACCATCTGGGTTGCATCCTTGGCACCGCCGCTCATCTGGAAGCTGGTCGACTTGGGGAATTTCCCGCCAATCGCATCCATAATCCAGGGCAGGCGCGCAGGGCCTACCTTCGCCGCCCCGCTGGAATCCGCGAGGATATCGGCAGCGAGCGCCCTCTTAATTCCGGCTGTTTCTGTTAGGGAGATGGCCTCACCCAGCGCTTCCCAGTAGGCGAGCAGGGGAAGGTTGATTGCGAGTTTCATGGTGTTCCCTGCACCGACGGTACCGACCCGGTCCAGCCGCCGACACAGCTGGTCGAGGATGGGTCGGGCACGCTTGAAGGCGGCGGGTGTGCTACCAGCCATGCCGATCAGATTCCCGCTGCGGGCGGGGACGATGGAGCCGCCAACCGGACATTCGACGAAAGCGCCGCCTGCGGCCCGAACCCGTTCTTCGAGGCGGCGGGTGGTTTCCGGTAGAAGTGTGCTCATCTCTATGATGAGCTTGCCCTTGAGGTTGCCTGAAAAAAGGCCATCCCGGCCCTCGTAGACCGTCTTCACCGCCTTGTCGTCGATGGTAATGTTGATCACCACTTGATTTTCGTAGAACAGCTCAGCGGGCGTGGAGACGCGTGCGGCGCCTTCGTTCGTTAGTATCTTTGTGCGCCGAGTGGTGCGGTTCCAGACCGTGAGCTTGTGTCGTTTTTCCATGAGCCGCGCGCCTATGGCTGCGCCCATGTTGCCAGTGCCGCAAAGACCAATTTTCACCGACAATTCTCCATGTGATGGCTCCCGGGCCGCACCGGGTTCACGTACCATTGACGTTACGCGCTCGGGGATTGCGAAGGAAGTATGCACTGCGGTCCGCCTTACGGGTTTATGGTATTATCCGCTCCTTAACTAGGGGCGGTCGTGGCCGTTCTGTCCGTAATAGGAATTCGAAAAATGAGCAAAGTGCGCGCCTCGTTTGTTTTCACCCCCTGGGAGGGCCGTCGGATCATCGGCAAGGCTGTTGCGGCGCTGCCCGCCGTGCAGAACGCCTATGCCAATAGTGAGATGATCATCGCGCATGGCTCAACTAACGTGTTCGTGGCCGAGGAGGTCATGGGCGAGGTGCCGCACAAGCAGTTCTATCTGTCGGGGCAAGTGATCAACAACGTGCTGTGTCAGACTCAGCCTGAGGAGAAGCCACCGATCATCCATCTGGTGAAGGGTGAGCTCACACCGCCCGCGCCGCGCATGGACGAGATGCTGCGGAACTTCGACAGCACCAGCGTCTTTATCAAGGGCGCCAACGCGGTCGATCCCGAGTTCAACGCTGGTGTGTTCTGCGCCCATCCTGGCTGCGGAACGATCGGCTTCGCTATGGGTATCATGATGGCCCGCGGTGGGCACCTGATCATTCCGCTCGGGCTAGAGAAGCTGATCCCATCTGTGACCGACGCGGCTCGGCACATGGGTCAGGATACCTTCTACTATCATGCGGGCCAGCGTGTAGGGATGATGCCCGTGACAAACGCCACGGTAATCACGGAAGTGCAGGCGCTGCAGATACTTTTCGGGATCGAGGATACTACCCATGTGGGCGGCGGCGGGGCGATGGGCTCCGAAGGCTCGGTCGTGCTGGTCGCCGAAGCAGAGAAAGCCAAGATCGACGCGGCGGTCGAGCTTTATGAATCAATCAAGGGCGAGCCACCCTTGCGCACGCTCAAGGCCTATTGCGAGGGGTGCATTCCCACTACGCCGGCCATGGACGCGTCGCCCGACGAGCAGCATGAGGCGCATCTCAAGAAACATTGCCTCTATGAGGGGCTGAAGGAGACTGAACTGCCCGATTTTTTCAAGCCGCGTACGGAGCCTATCACGCAAAACCGATAACGGCGGTTATCCCTCGCGAAGAAAGGGGTTCGTTGTACGCTCATGGCCGAGGGTAGAGGTCGGGCCGTGGCCCGGCACGAAGGTGACGTCGTCGCCCAGCGGCCAAAGCTGATTGCGGATCGAGGCGAGTAGCGTGTTGTGGTCGCCGCCGGGGAGGTCCGTTCGGCCGATCGACCCCTGGAACAGGACGTCGCCAACGAAGGCAATGCGCGAGATCGGTTCGAAGAAGATGATGTGCCCCGGTGTGTGTCCCGGGCAAAAGCGCACCTCAAAGGTCAGGTTGCCGACGGTGACACTGTCACCCTGCTCTAGCCAGCGCGAGGGTGTAAAAGGACGGCCGGCATCGATACCGAAGCGCGCGCCCTGTTCGGCCAGCTGCTCGAGCCAGAACTTGTCCTCGATATGCGGGCCCTCGATGGGCACAGCCAGCAGGTCGGACAGGTCGGCGGCGGCGCCCGCGTGATCGATGTGGCCGTGGGTGAGTATGATCTTCTCGACCTCGACCCCGTGGTCGGCGATCGCCGCGTTAATGCGGTCGATCTCGCCACCGGGGTCCACGATCGCGGCCTTTTGCGTTTCGGTACACCAAAGGAGCGAACAGTTCTGATGGAAGGCGGTGACGGGGATAATGATGGCTTTCATGACGGTCCGTGATTGATGAGGCCTTGCAAAGGTTGTGCAGGCCCGTGTGTACACGAGATGGGCGGACTTGTGGTCCCGAACCGAAAATTCGGTTTCGGTGCTTGACCTAATTCTAGGTCGAAGGCCAGCGCTTAACGCCAATGTTACCTTACTGAGCCGAATGGCAAATGGAAGCCTGTCATGAGTTTTAAAAACCTCCAACAAGTTGGCGCCGAGGTTTCTAAAATTAAGACCGGACTGTCGTTTTACGCTAACGCGAGCTTCCAGACCACGGCGCACGACAGCGTGGCGCGCTGGCGTGGGCGCGAACAAGATCACCTTTGCCTAGTAGAGTAGTGTCGTAAACGTTTTTATCACATCTGCTTCGGTGCCGACGAGGAAGGCCTTTCGCAGGTCCGCTTGTCGCTCAAGCGCGATTTTCGGTATCCGTGAGGACCGAAACTGTCGACCGACTCCATCACCAATTTCGAGGCTGCGACCCGGCCGTTGCCTTGGTAAGGGCGGGTGTTCGGCATCACGGCCGATGTCGGTTGACATTCGCCGAGGTGAAACGCGTTGGGATCTTCAACATGCTTTGTGAAGACCACATAGGTTTGTCATGAAGTCCGGCAGCGTGGGCGATCTTTCGATGACATTCAATCTGCACGGTTATATGAACATCACGCTACTCTCTCAAAAGTATCCTCACGTATTTACCGATCAGGTAAATTTGTGCGAGACGGGCACGGGCAAAATCTACCGTTAGGCCTCGCGGAATGAAGAAGACGTGCGCGACCGAGTAGGCTTGAGAAGAAAAGGGAACCGAACATGGAACGGAATGTTTCTTTCAATTCTGATGGGCTGATGCTTGCGGGCGTGGTCCACACGCCTGCCGATCTTGCGCCTGGCGACACGCGCCCTGCCTTTCTCGTGCTGCACGGATTCGGAACGGGTAAGGACGGCTCTACCCCAGAGATCTTGGCCAACATGCTGTGCGAATGGGGCTATGTCGTAATGCGCTTCGACTTCCGCAGCTGCGGTGACAGCGAGGGTGAGACCGGCTGGGTCATGTGCGAGGACCAGGTGGAGGATGTGAAGAACGCGGTCACCTGGTTTGCGAAACAGTCTTATGTCGACGGCGATCGGGTTGGCGTCATAGGCCACAGCTTTGGCGCTGCCGTCGCAGTCTATGCCGGTGGTGTCGACAAGCGGATCGCTGCGGTGATCTCGTCATGTGGCTGGGGTGACGGCGAGAGCAAGTTCCGCCTGCAGCACAAGTCCGACGAGGAGTGGGCCCGGTTCCAGAATATCCTTAGTGAGGGCAAGGCCCATCGCGAGAAGACCGGAGAGTCGCTAATGGTGGGGCGCTGGGAAATCGTACCGATCCCTGAGAATCTGCGCGGGCACATGGGCAAGAATGTGCTGATGGAGTTTCCTGCAGAGACCGCGCAGTCCATGTATGACTTCCGCGCGAACGACGTAATCGCGAACATATCCCCACGGCCGGTTCTGCTGTTCCACGCGGCGGATGATTCCGTGACACCGACCGACCAGTCTCTGCAGCTTTTTGCGCACGCGAAGCAACCTTGCGATCTCATTCTAGCCTCGGACGTGGATCACTTCCCGTTCTCGGTAGACAGTACACGCGCCCGCGACGCGGTAAAGGGTTGGTTGGATATGTATTTTCCGGTCTAGTGGGCCAGCAGGTTGTTGGTTACGCTAGCTCCTGATTCAAGAAATGAGGGAGCGAGATAATGCCAACCGAAATCTTTACGCCGACGGCGGAGGAGCTCGACGCCCGTATCGGGCGCTTTGACGAGCTCAAGCCGATGTCGACGACCGACGATTTGGCCTGGGTCCCCCAAGATGCATGGGATGTATTCTTCGCCCGAAAGATCATGGCGGTGATCCTCGAGGACACGAAGAGTCCGTTCGGAAACCGCGCGCCAATTATTGGTGCCAATGGGACCACCATGTTCATCTCGATCATGCCGCCGGGCCAGGGGCCCTGCCTGCATGATCACAACGAGACTTACGAGACTTTCATGGTGTTGCAGGGCTCGATTGAATACCGGGTTGGAGATCCGATCGAGCATAAGCGTGTACTAAACCAGTGGGACGTTTTTTCATGTCCGCCGGGCGTCTATCGCGAGTTTAATAATGTGGGCGACGGGGACGCGGTCCAGCTCACCATCCTCACGGGACCCATAGAGCGTGACGACGTCACGATGCCGCATTCGGTCAAGGAACGGGTGTCGGCTAAGTATGGCGAAAAGGTCGCCGATGCGTTCGACGAGATCATGCCGTTCGATCCGCCGAAGTCCTAGCGGCGCTGTGAGCAGTCCGATGAACGCCGGGGTAACTTGATGGCCGAAATCGAAGCCAATGGCATAACTCAGTATTACGATATCCAAGGCGATGGCCCGCCACTTTTGCTAGTTGCGGGCATGGGCGGGACCGCGAATTACTGGGCGGAACAGGTGGCGTACTTCTCGAAGTCGCGGACCGTGATTTCCTACGATCAGCGCGGTACCGGCCGCAGCAGTCATGAGCCCGTGGCGAGCATCGAACAGTTACGCGACGATCTGTTGGCGTTGTTGGATGAGCTTGGAATCGACAGTGTCGACTATCTCGGTCATTCGACTGGCGGGAATATCGCGCAGATCATCGCCATCGAGAATCCAGAACGACTTCGTAAGTTGGTGATCTATGCGAGCACCACACATGGTGATGCATACCGGTCGAAGGTTTGGCGTGTGCGCCGCTCTATACTCGAGAACCAGGGGCCGGAACTTTACGGTGATATGACTAGCCTGATGCTATATCCGCCGGACTGGATCTCGGTGAATTCGGAACTTCTCGAAAAGCAACAGGCCTCACAGGTGGCGATGCTGGCACCGGTGCCCGTCATGACTAGTCGGATCGAGGCTGTGCAGGCATTCGACCGGCGCGCACAATTGGCAGGTATCTCCGTGCCGACGCTTGTGGTGTGCGCGTGCGACGACCATCAGACGCCAGCCTATTTTTCGGCAGCGCTAGCCGACGCGATACCGGGAGCCGATTATCGTCTGCTTGACTATGGCGGACATGCCTGTTCGCGCACAGTGCCTGATATCTTCAACGAGATTGTTGAGGACTTTTTTGCAATCTAATTTCCACGTCACAGAAGGAGGTCGTCATGGCCCATGAAGCGATTATCCCGCCGGGTTCTGCCCCGCCGTTGGCACCCTATTCGCCTGGTGTCCGCACTGGAAACACCATCTATGTGTCGGGCATCCTCTCTATGGACGCGGAAGGTAACACCGTCGGGGTTGGCGATATATACTCTCAGACCCGGCAAGTGATTGAGGCGGTGAAGAGCGTGGTTGAGGCCGGCGGTGGCACCCTTGCCGATGTGGCGTTCAACCAGATATTTCTGGCGAATCTAGCCGACTATGCCGGTATGAACGAGGTCTACCAAGAATATTTTGGCAACAACCCGCCGGCGCGCTATTGCATCAAGGCCGAACTAGTGAAGCCCGAGTTTCTAGTCGAAATTTCGTCGACAGTGCATCTCGGCTGATGTACCGGACTCCGTTTGCTGGGGAGCCTGTGGCGCGCGCCTAGTGCTCACGCGGCCGGCGGCGATTAGTGCACTGACGACGACCAGAACACCGACGATTTGAAGCGGCGCTAGGCTCTGGTCGAGCAACACCAAGGCCGCGGCGATAGTCGCCACGGGTTCTATATATGAGAACAGCGTTGTCCGAACCGGCCCGATCATCTGAATGCCAACAAAGTAACCGATCAGCGCCGCGGCGAAGAAAATATTGTTGGTGATAAAACCCCACCATGCCGGGTTCGTGTTGGGCAACAGAAATTGTCCCCTTATCAGGATTACGGCGAGGAATATCACGGCGGCCGTTGCGGCGATGTAGAGGGTGACCTGTCGCGGGTCACCGGCACGAATCACGCGGCTGCTGACAAGGGAGACCGTGGCTAGACCCAATGCTCCTACCGTAGCCAATGCAATTCCCAGCGGACTCAGCGCGCCCCCGTGAATGCCCAGGGCGAGGGTGAGACCACCGAAAGCGACGACAGCGCACAGGGCAGTCATCAGCCTGAGTTTTTCCCAGCCGAGGATGACCACCATAAAGGTGGTGATCAACGGGAAAAGATAGAAGATCAGGATCGCAAGCGGGACGGGAAGGATCTCGATCGCGGCCAGCACCGACCAAGAATAGATCGCCGTGACGGCCCCTAGACCACAGGCGATACATCCCTCTCGCCGGGGTAGGAGAAGGTTTTTGCCGGTCGCGGCGAGAATGGTGACGAGAATGATGGCGGGTAGGAAGTAGCGAATTGTCGCGACTGACAACGGATTGGCGCCGCCGGTATAGGCGAGGCCTGCCAGCGTATTGGATAAAGCAAAGCAAACGCCGACGCCGAGCACGATAAATATTCCCAGGACCTCGCGGCGCAAGTGCATCCCCTTTTTCGATGTTTCAACCGCCACAATGGTGCGGCCCTTGGAGTCGCAGAACTGATATTACTTACATATCATCTGCGAACAATTGGACTTGAAAAACGAGGCTGCAATGATCGGCGAACCCCTGATTTCTCTCAACGGTGATATTATCGAGGCCGCAGAAGCAAGGATTTCTCCCTTTGATAGGGGGTTCTTGTGGGGCGACGGGATCTACGAGGTCACCCCTTGCTTCGGGCACCAGATGTATCGTCTCGAAGATCACATTGATCGGCTTTATCGCTCGCTGAATTATGTGCGGATCGATCCGGGGCTTTCACCGGCTCAGATGATTGTGGCGACGGAGGCGCTACTCGCGGCGAACAAGGATCGGCTCAGCGAAGACGCGATGTACAGAATCGGCCATTGGGTTACCCGCGGCGAGGACACCCCGTCTATGCGCATCCATGCGGCGGGACCGGCGACCGTAATGATCTTCTTCCGGCCGGTCGATACGACGGGGATTGCGCGAAACTATTCGGAAGGTGTGCGGATGACGGTGTCGTCGGTGCGTCGAAACCCACCAGAATGCGTCGAGACGCGTGCCAAGGTCACAAGTAAGATGAATCAGATTTTAGCCGAGTTGGATGCTGCGACGCGCGATGCGCTGCCGCTGATGCTCGATCTGAACGGAAATATCGCCGAGACATCAGTGGCGAACTTTTTTCTGGTGCGTGACGGCGTGGTCTGGACAGCACCCGAACGAAACATCCTTGAGGGCGTCACCCGCAAGGTTTTGTTCGAACTGTGCGAGATCCTGACCATTCCAATTGAGGAACGCCACTTCACTATGTATGACGTGGCTCAGGCAGAAGAGTTCTTCATTACCTCCAGCGCAATCTGCGCAACGCCGGTCGCTTCAGTTGATGGATTTATTTCGAAACATGGAATTCCTGGACCGATCACCAAGCGCCTAATCGAGGCCTTTGCCACCGATACGGGCTATGATTTCCGTGGCCTCAACCCAGCTTCTTAGTGGTAAATGAGATATCGGAGCGGGGTACCTTCAATGTAGGCGCATGGATTGACGAGCCTTGAAACCTGCTCAAGCCCACTGTCGACAATGCGGCTGCCAAAAGCACGGTCGCGCTCACATTTTTCAGGTTACCAAACATGTCGAGCGCTATCCGCTCTCTTCCGCCCCAATAAAATAGGGATCCCTAGATCTGAACCACTCTGGGTTTCTGCTACCCTATTGCATGTAGCCACTGCGTGAGCCTCCTAGCGGGTCCGAATTTCCGGAGGCTTATGCGCCGTGACGGGCGGCAGATCGCCGTTGTAACGCTCTATCTCGACTAGGGCACTATGGGCGCTGGGTCCCTGCCCGAGGCGCGAGGTGCCGATATCACGGGTTAGGACGTTCGGATTGCCGTGCTTGTCGATGCTGTTTTCGGTGGCCGGGTCGGCCGGATCGTACCAAGCGCCGGTTGCGAACTGAACGACGCCAGGCCGCACATCCTCCGTCACGTAAACCCCGGCCAACGCCGCACCACGTGCGTTGAAGATGCGAACGGCATCGCCGTTATAAATGCCGCGTGCAGCCGCGTCGTCGGGGTGCATCCAGACAGGTTCGCGATCCCGGATCTTGCTGTCCCGGCTGACCCGTCCGTTGTCCATCTGCCCATGCAGGCGTGTCTTTGGTTGGTTCGAGATCATGTGCAGGGGATAGGTGCGCGCTGTCTTGCCGCCGAGCCACTCGTTGGGTTCGATCCAAGTCGGATGGCCCGGGCAATCATCATAGCCGAAGCCGTCGACAACCTCGGAGAAGATTTCTATCTTGCCCGACGGTGAGGATAGTGCTGCCGTCTCCGGGTCGGTGCGGAAAGCCTCGAGAAGTACCATCGGGCGATCCGACCGCGGTGTTTCGGCGTAGCCGGTCTCCCAGAACTCGTCGTAGCTCGGCAGGATCAGGTCGACCTCAGCCGCCTGTTGGCGGGCGCGATCATAAAGGTAGCGCAGCCACGTATTCTCCTCGCGCCCCTCGGTGAAGGCTTCCTCGGTCCCCGCGCGCCTTGCCAGGGCGCGGAAGATATCGAAGTCATTTCGTGCCTCTCCGACCGGCGCGATGGCCCGGTCCATTGCTATGATGAAGCGATCCTTCGAGGTCGCGCCGATGTCGTTGCGCTCAAGCGTCGTGGTGGAGGGTAAGACGATGTCCGAAAATTTTGCGGTCGCCGTCCACCATGGATCATTCACGATGATCGTTTCCGGGCATCGCCAAGCGCGAACGAGGCGGTTCAGATCCTGATGGTGATGGAACGGATTGCCGCCGCACCAGTAAATCAGGCGTATTTCGGGATAGATGCGCTCCTGACCATCAAACTCATAAGCTTTTCCGGGATGTAACAGCATGTCGGAAATTCGTGCCACCGGAATCCACTCTTCGCAGGGATTCGTACCAGTGGACAGGGACGGTGTTGGGGCCTCTCGGCGTGGGTTACCGGTATTCCCCATGCTGCCGTATCCGAATCCGAATCCTCGGCCAGGAAGCCCGATTCCTCCAAGCATCGCGGCCAGCGTAACCGTCATCCAGAATGGCTGTTCGCCATACTCGCCACGCTGCAGCGACCAGTTGGTGTTGATGAAGGTTCGTTTCTTCGCCATCCGCCGAGCGAGGGAGCGAATCGTGTCCGGTTCGATGTCGCAGATTGGGGCAGCCCAGTCTGCGTCCCGCGCGGTTCCGCCATTCGCCCCGATTAGGTAGGCGCGAAAGCGTTCATATCCAACGCAGTAGCGTGCGAGGAAGTCCATGTCCGCCAGTCCCTCCGTTTCGAGGGTATGGGCCAGCGCGAGCATTAGTGCTACGTCGCTGTTTGGACGCAGGGGCAACCATTCGGCGCCCAGATGCTCAGCCACGTCATTGCGAATGGGAGAGATATTCACGATATCAACACCTGCCGCGACGGCGGCCTGAAGCGACGGTGCCGAGACATGCTCCGCCGGTCCGCCCGAGAGCACCTGCATGTTCTTAAGTGGTACGCCGCCGAACGCGACCATGAGTTCGGTGTTCGCCGCGATTGAGTCCCAGCTCGTGTAGTCGGTCATCGCGGCGCGCGCGGAACCAAGGATATGCGGCAGGATCGCGTAGCCCGCGGCAATCGAGTAGGTGTGCTTCTGCGCAGTGAAGCCGCCGATGGTATTCAGATAGCGGTGCAATTGCGTCTTGGCATGATGAAAGCGGCCGGCGCTCGACCATCCGTAGGAACCGCCGAAGATGGCGCTGTTGCCATACGTATTGCGCACGCGGTCGATTTCCGCTGCGACCATGTCTAGAGCCTCATCCCAGGGCACGGCGATAAAAGGTTCGGCTCCGCGCTGCTTGCGTTTGCCGCCGGGACCATGATCGAGCCAGCTCTGGCGGATCATCGGTCGTGCGACCCGACTTTCGTCATAGACCGCATCGGGTATGGACTCGATCAGGGGAGAGGGATCCGGATCCTTCTGGAAGGGGCGGACGCCAACGATCCGTCCATCATCGACCTCGGCCGTGAAAGCGCCCCAGTGGGACGAATGACTGCGCAGGTTTGTGCTCATGGATATGTCCTTGTTTGTGGTTGAGATTGCACATTAGAGCCGGGGTCTGTCAAAGCGTGTGAGAGTGCGTACAATCATCCGGGAAGCAGAGCAGGAGAAAGTCATGGATGTACGTCTGGATGGGCGCACAGCGCTGATCAGTGGCGCGAGCGAGGGGCTAGGCTTGGCGATGGCCGGGAAGTTTGCGGAATCGGGCGCGAATGTCGCGATGGTGTCACGCTCGGTCGACAACCTGGATGCAGGTCGACAGGAGGTGCTGTCTAAGGCCGGTGGGAATAAGGTGAAGGTCGAGGCGTTTCCATGTGACGTCACCGATCCCGGCCAGATTGCGGCCATGTGGCAGTCGGTGTCGGATGCCTTTGGCGACGTGGACATCCTAGTGAACAATGCGGGCCAGACGGCCGTTGGCCCGTTTCTCGAATGCGATGATGAACGCTGGCAGGCCGATCTGGACCTCAAGCTTTTTGCAGCCATTCGCCTAGGCCGCTTGGCGATGCCGGGTATGGCCGAACGAAACTGGGGACGTATCATCAACGTGCTCGCCGGAAGCGCCAAGACCCCGGGGCCGGGCAGCGCGCCGACCTCGGTGTCCCGCGCCGCCGGGATGGCGCTAACCAAGGTCATGGCGGGAGAGGGTGCGCCGGACAATATCCTGGTAAACGCTTTGCTCGTCGGCCTCATCAAGTCCGGACAACATGAACGCCGCCATCGGGCGCAGGCGCCGGAGCAGTCTTACGGGGAATACATGGCCGAGCGCGGCGTGGGGATTCCGCTGGGCCGGGTCGGCGAGGCAGAGGAATTCGCTAATATCGCCTGCTTCCTAGTTTCGGACGCCGGTTCCTACGTGACCGGCTGCGCCATCAACGTCGACGGTGGCCGCTCGCCGGTCGTGTGACCGGGATATGCAAGTGACGGATGACCGGTGCCGCCGCATCGGTTAGCTTCCGCGCGATTTTCTTTTTACTTGGGGGCTCTCGTGTCTGGCGATGTAACTATTAGTGCCGAAAATCTGACGGCGCTGATCCATGAAATGGTGCGCCTCGGCGGCAGTGACGAGACGGAATGCCGAATTGTGTCCGAGCATTTAGTAGGAGCCAATCTGGCCGGTCACGACAGTCACGGGGTCGGTATTTTTCAGGCCTATGTGAAGAATCTCGAACGCGGACTGCTGGTGCCGAACGTGAAAGCGAACCGATACCGCGACGAGGGTGTGTTCCTGCAGTATGACGGCGAAAAGGGCTACGGCCAGACGGTGGCGGCACAGGTCACCGAGGACGCGATCAAGCGTGCCAGAGAGACCGGTATCTGCGTCGCGACGCTCAAGAATTCGCACCATATCGGGCGTGTGGGCACCTATGCGGAGATGATTGCCGATGCAGGCTTTGTTTCGATCCACTTCACCAACGTGACGGACCATCATACGATGGTAGCGCCATTCCGCGGGGCCGAATCCCGTTTCGGTACCAACCCGATTACCATGGCCATGCCCACCGGTAATCCGGATGAACCGATCATACTCGATATGGCGACCAGTATTGTTGCGATGGGGAAAATCCGTGTCGCGCACGATTCCGGCAAGACGGTGCCCGAGGAATGGCTAATCGACAGCGACGGTCGACCGAGTGCCGATCCCGGGGTCATGTTCAATGATCCTCTCGGCGCGCTGCAGCCGTTCGCCCAGCACAAGGGCTATGCGCTATGCCTCATTGCTGAGCTAATGTCTGGCGCGCTGTCGGGCGGGGGTACGATCCAGCCGGGCAACGAGCGGTTCGACGGGATCATCAACACGATGACGATGATCCTAATCGACCCGCATCGGCTGGGGGATGCGAACTGGATTGCCGCGGAGGTTGACGCGATGGTCGATTACACCAAGAGCGCACGCCCGGCCGATCCGGGTGCGCCGGTGTTGGTGCCCGGCGATCCCGAGCGTATCGCGCGCAAGAAACATGGTGCTAACGGCATCTCCATTCCCGAGGGAACCTGGGTGTTGCTGCTTGAGGCGGGCGAGAAGCTTGGCCTCGATAGGGCAGAAGCACTCGAGATTTCGGGCATCGCGTAGGCGAACTGTTCACTTAGAATTTCGGCGAGCGGCACCGAACGGCGAAAATTCACGGGTGGTGGGCTAGATTGCCCCGGCGTCGCGCAACGCGGCGATGTCCGTATCGGTTTTGCCCAGTGCTTTCAACACTTCCTCTGTGTGCTCGCCAAGGGTGGGCGGCGCACGGCGGACGGAGGCAGCCGTGTCGGAGAAGCGGAACGGGATGCCCGGGATTGAGATCGTCCCCTCGGTCGTGTGCTCGGCCGTGGTGACCAGCTCACGGGCGATGGTATGCTCCGCCGTCAGTGCTTGCTCAACCGTATTTATGGGCGCGCAGGAGACCTTGGCGGCCAGGAGTTTCTCGATCCAGTTGTCGGTATTGTCGGTGCGGAAGAGATCCGAAATCATGCCGTCGCACGCGCCGCGGTTTTCGACCCGATCCCGATTGCGCGCGAACTTCTCATCGTCGGCCCATTCGGGCTTTCCGACGGCGTCGCAGAAGGTACGGAACTGACCGTCATTGCCGACCGACAGTGCGATCATGCCATCGCGGGTCGGATAGGCGTTATAGGGTACGATGTTCGGATGGCCGTTACCGTAGCGCCCCGCGGGGTTCCCCGACGCGAGGAAGTTTGCCGCCACGTTGGCAAGCAGCGATACGCCGGTATCGTAGAGTGAGGCCTCGATATACTGGCCCTTGCCACTGCGTTGCCGGGCCTGCAGTGCCGCGAGTATCGATGACAGCGCAAACATTCCCGTGCCGATATCGACGATGGCGACGCCGAGTTTCATCGGGTCGCCGTCAGCCTCGCCGGTTATGCTCATGAGACCGCTTTCGGCCTGCAGCAGGAAGTCGTAGCCCGGCAGCCCAGCGCGTGGGCCGGTCGAGCCGTAGCCGAGTATCGAGGCGCGCACGATCTGCGGTGCATGCTCATCGTACCAGGCATCATCGAAACCGAACCGGGCGAGGGTTCCGAGCTTGAAGTTGTCGATCACGACGTCCGCGTCGGCCAGAAGCTCGGCTAGGATCTCGCGCCCGGCCGGTTCCTTCAGGTTCAGCGTGATGCCGCGCTTGTTGCGGTTGATCCCCAGATAGTAAGCGGACTCCTCGCCGACGAAGGGCGGCCCCCAGGCCCGGGTGTCGTCACCCTGGCCCGGTTGCTCAACCTTAATAACGTCGGCGCCCATATCACCCAGCAGCATGGCGCAGAAGGGGCCGGCGAGGACCCGGGTCAGGTCTATGACTCGGATTCCCTCCAATGCCCCGGCGGTGGCCGTCTCGGACATTGTTCCGATCAGCCCTTCTTGAGCTGGTTTCGGTCGTTCTTCAGGTCGTCGAGATACTGATCGACGACCTCCTTGTTCCGCATGCGGAACTGCATGAAGTCGGGCTTCCGCTTGTCGAGGAAGGCCTGCATGCCTTCGAGCGATTCCTCACTGCCCCAGACATGGGCCAGCAGCTCCATCCCGTGCTGCCAGGACGCGTAAAGCTGATCCGACTCATGGTTGAGGGATTTCTTGGTCATGCGGATCGTCTGGCCGCTGTGTCCCTTGATCGTTTCGCACCATTTGATGGTTTCCTCAAGCAGATCGTCATGCGGCACCACTTTGTTGATCAGGCCGATATTAACGGCTTCGTCCGCAGTGAACGTCCTGGCCAGGAAGATCATCTCGCGTGCCAGCCGCTCTCCGATGATGCGCGGGATGTACTGGGTCGCACCAACGGTCGGGCAGGCAGCAACCTTGGCGCCGGACTGGCCGAAATGCGCACGGTCCGACGCTATCACTAGGTCGCACCAAAGTGCGAGCTCGTGTCCGCCGCCCATGCACCAGCCGTTAACCATGGCGATGACCGGAATGGGTAAGCCGCGGATGGTCATCGCGGTGCCGAGCATCCGGTCGTTCCAGTGGTAGGCGTTGGTGAAGTTCAGCTTCATCATCGCGCCGAAGTCGCCGCCGGCCGAGAAGGACTGCTCGCCGGCACCCGTGACGACCGCGCAGGCGATCGAGGCATCGTTACGTGTCGACTTGAAGGCGTGGATCAGCTCGTCCAGTGTCTGCTCGCGGAATGCGTTGCGCGAGTTGGGCCGGTTGATCGTGATCCATGCCACATGGTCTTTGACTTCGAAGAGGATGTCTTCGAAGTCATCCGAGCTAGGTAAATTGGACATGGTTGGCTCCCCTGAGTATTCGTCCCTGATTCCCTAATCGGTCCGGGCCCCGTGTGCAACGTCCACACATGCGGCACTGGCCGGTTTGTCCGGACATATATAGAGTCTCGCGGACATGGACAATCTTGCCGGTTGTCCCTACGAACGGACATGCTTGTCTGCAAGGAATTTCTCTTCGAAACGGATCAATATGAGCAATCAGGCAGCTATTCATAAGGTTCTGATCGTCGGATATGGCGTGATGGGAAAGGGCGTCTCCGCGACCTTTGCGGCAGCCGGTTTCGACACGATGATCAAGAGCAGCCGTGCGGCGGAGCTCGACGATCTGCCCGAAGGTGTGACCGCGATATCGGACTTACCCGGCGCGGCACCGGATCTGGTCATCGAGTTCGTGCCCGAGGATGTTGCGATCAAGCAGAAGGTGTTTGCGGATATCGAGGCGGCGTGGCCGAATGACGAAGTGATCATCGCAACGGGGACCTCGGGCATGTCGCTGGACGTCCTCTCAGAGAAACTCGCGCGCCCCGAACTGTTCACGGGCATTCACTACTTTATGCCCGCCGAAAGTACGGCGGTGGCCGAAGTGATGGCAGGGCCCGGTGCTCCGGCCGAGGTGGTGGATGCCGTCGCTGATGCTGTGCGTCGCACAGGCAAGGAAATCGTCACGCTTTACAAGCCGATCGTCGGATTCCTGATTAACCGACTGCAGCACATCATCCTGCACGAGGCCTACTATCTGGTCGAGGAGGGGGTCGCGACCCCGGCGGATATCGATATGGCGGCCCGCAAGATGCTGGCCCCGCGTATGTGCCTGAATGGCCTGATCGAGCAGAAGGACACGTCGGGCCTTGAAATTCATGCACTTGCGCAGCGCTCGATCGTGCCGGAGTTGCACCCGATCGAGATTCCCAACCCGCTGATCCAGGACATGGTAGCGCGCGGCGAGGTCGGCCTGTCGGCGGGCAGGGGCTTCTACGACTGGGATGGCTGCGATGTCGACCGCGTGCGCAAGCAATCGTCGGAACGGTTGCGCAAGCTCTCGAAGTTCCTCGATGAGGAGGTTTCGGAGTATGCTCCACACACGAAGCCGAAGACCCGTGAGTTGAAGCGCGGGCAGTAACTGGCGCCGCGCGGGATGGCGGCGATGGAAACGCGGAACGGAGACGACAGATGAAGATCACGAAAATCGAAGCCATAGCGGCGGATCTGCCGTTGGTCAGGCCATTTAAGATGTCCGGGGTCGAGATTGCAGTCTCCGAGAATGTATTCGCACGCATTGAGACCGACGACGGCCTCGTCGGCTGGGGTGAGGCGTCGTCCTCGCCGTCTATGACCGGAGAAACAGTCGAGAGCATCGTCGCGGCCGTCAAGTTCCTGACACCATTTCTGTTGGGGCGTGACCCCTCGGCATTCGCAGCAAATCTAGCGGAGATGGACTGGCGCATGTATGGCAATGCGAGCGCGAAAACCGTGATAGAGATGGCCTGCTATGACCTTGCAGGCAAGGCGCAGCAGAAGACCGTTGCGGAATTGCTTGGCGGCATTCGCCGCAGTGAGGTACCGGTCCTGTCGATGCTGGCCACTGGCAATATCGATATCGATGTGCCCGAGGCCGGTGAGCGCGCCGCGGCCGGCGTGAGCCACATGAAGATCAAGGTCGGCGGGAAGCCGGTCCAAGAGGATATCGAACGCACGCTCGCGATCCGCAAGGCGGTGAACGGCGGGGTTCAGCTTTCGGCCGACTGCAATCAGGGATGGACGCGCGAAGAGGCGCTCAAATTCGCTGCCGGGGCGAGCGAGGCTCTTGATTTTCTGGAGCAGCCGGTGATGGGCCATGACGTGGAAGGCATGACGGAGATTGCGGTCGCATCGGCCTGCCCGATCGGCGCGGACGAAGGGCTCCACAGCTTCGACGATGTGCGCAAGCACCACGCCATGGGCGCTGCCCAGGGCGGCAGCATCAAGATGATCAAGCTTGGGGGTGTGACCCGGGCCCATGAGGCGACGAAGCTGTTCGACGAGTTGGGAATGCATGTGAACCTCGCCGGCAAGATCGCGGAATCCAGCGTGTCGAGCGCGGCGGTGCTGCAGCTCGGCGCGGCAGCGCCGTCCATAGAGTGGGGGACAAGCTGCACCTGCCAGTTCCTGAAGGGCGATGTCGTCCGCAATCCGGTACAGGTTGTCGATGGTCGCGCGAACGTGCCCACGGGTGCCGGACTGGGCGTCGATGTCGATGAGGATGCGCTGGCTTCTTTCGTCCGCTAGGCGCGCCGGTTAGACGGTTTTCCAGTCCCGCGAGGGCTCCAGCGAGTAGACGCAACGGTCTTCCGCGTGAACGCAAGCGGTCGTCGCGGCCGTGTCTGGCTCGTGAACATCTCCAGATGGACATTGGTAATCACCTCGCTGTGGTTGCTCTCAATAATCCGGTGCATCGGGCCATGCGCCGTGAGCACCGCCGCGCCGCAGCTCATCCGCTATGGACTTTTAGAGGGGTGTCCGTCATTTGGTTCAAGATTGCCCATGCCGGTGGAGACCAAGGCTTCACTGGCAAAGCCCCGCACTTAGTCAGCCTCTGCGGGTCGAAATACGTTCTCGTGGGGCGGCGCTTTACACGGAATTGCCCTAGTCCCTAAGGTTGAAGTCCGAATCAAGAAAATACCGGGACATGCATTGCTAAGGGGGCAGCATGACTTTTCCATCAGGCAAAATGTACACATCGAACATCGATGTGATTGGTTATGACGATGTCGACGGACGGCCGGCGTTCAAGTTGGCGCTGCACAAGTGCGGCGACCGCTGGTACCTCTACACCGGCCAATTCTGGTGCTCGGGATTCTCGATCTTAGAGGTCACCGACCCCGCAAATCCTCGTTTCGTGCGCTACATCGAAGGACCGCCGAACACTTGGACACTTCAGGTTCAGGTCGCCGACAACATGCTGGTGACGTCCCAGGAAAAGATCATGGACGGCTGGGGCCATATAGACGGTCAGCCATGGGGCGAGGGGTTCCTGCTCTGGGACCTGACAGACCCGGAGAACCCTGAGCAGCTCAGCCACTGGAAGACTGGCGGTTACGGCACCCACCGGAATTATTATGACGGCGGTCGGTATATCTACGCGACCGGCCTGCCGGAGGGCTATGACGGCAACATCCTGCAGATCGTCGACATAGACGACCCGCGCAACCCGGTCGAGGTTGGGCGCTGGTGGATGGAGGGACAGCATATCGGCGGCGGCGAGGCGGGCCCCAAGCCGGGCACCATGCTGCACGGCGGCGCCTATGTGAAAGGCGACCTAGCCTATCTGCCCTACAGCGCTGGCGGCTTCGTCATTCTCGACATCAGTGACAAGACTAATCCAACCCTGATCGGTGATTTGCCGTTCTCGCCGCCCTTCCAGACTTTCATCGCGGTGCATACCGCCGTCCCGCTAAAGGGACGCGATCTGGTGATCGTCAACTCCGAGGCAATTAAGGAAAACTGCGAGGAACCGCTGGGCTATGCGGGCATTGTGGATGTCAGCGATAACACCAATCCCCGTCTGATGTCGCTGTTCCCGCTGCCGGTACCGCCGGAAGAGGCGCCCTATCCGACCTTCTGCGCGCGCGGCGGGCGGTTCGGGCCGCACAACCAGCATCAGCCCCAGTATCAGGACATCCTCTATCAGGGTGAGGACCTGTGCTTCCTGACCTATTTCAACGCGGGCTTGCGGGTTTACGACATTTCGAATGCCGAGCAGCCGCGCGAGGTAGGCTATTTTCTGCCGCCCGATCCGATCGAGCGGCGTGGCTTGCTGCCGGCATCCAAGCTCGTTGCGCAGACCGAAGATGTGATCGTAGACGCGAGAGGCAATATCTTCGTATCGGACAAGAACCACGGTATCTACGTGTTGCACTACGACGGCTTGAATCTTTGATTCGTCACCGTACATGTGCCTAATCATGAAACGTCGCCGCGGCGAACTGCACCCGGTCATTCGCCACGGATTGCTGCTTATTTGGCTGGTGATTGCGGTTTTCCCGCTGTTCTGGGTTTTCGCAACGTCCCTCAAGCCGCCTCAGGACTGGAGCGGGTGGCCGGTCGTCTGGTGGCCTGAAGAACCGACGCTGTTCAACTACATACAGGTCTGGATGAATGACCTAGTAACCGGCGCCGGAGCGCCGATGGGTGAGACGGAGGTGATCGGGCCGTGGGGCGCACTGATCAACACCTTCATCATCGCCATCATCTCATCCACGATCGCCACGCTACTCGGTGCTGTCATCGCCTACGGCGCGTCGAGGTATAGGATCCTGACGGACAGCCAGCTGCTGTACTTCCTGATGCTGCGCATGATCCCGCCCTTTGTGGTCGCAGCCCCAGTGTTCCTATGGTTTTCCACGCTGGGTATCGAGGATACGCTGATCGGGCTGATCATGCTCTATACCCTTATCACAGTGCCTTACGCGATGCTGGTTATGAAGAGTTTCGTCGATGATGTCCCGCAAGAGTTTGAACAGGCCGCCGAAATACTCGGGGCTGGGCGCTGGCGGGTCATTTGGGAGATTATCCTACCCCTGATGCGCCCGGGGCTGGCCGCGACGTTTCTGTTTCTCTTAATCCTAAACTGGAGCGAGTACTATTTTGCACTGATACTGTCCAAGACGGATGTCTCCACATTGCCGGTGCATCTCAATCGGTTTGCCGGAAACTCGGCCCCCCACGGATTTCAGGCGGCCTTATCGGTCGGCGCTACCCTGCCACTCCTGATCATCGGGCTGCTTATCCGCAAGCATCTAGTCCGAGGCCTCAGCTTTGGTTTCGTTCGCCGTTGAGGAGAAGGCTGTCCTATCTAATGTCTCAGAAAGTGATCGGAAAACCGATCTTTAGCGTATAATAATCGCTATTGGACGTAATTTAGTTTATGTACAACTCGTTGGGAAATAAAATGAAATTTGGATTATTTGGAGGGGCGCAAGCCGTTCCAGGCGAAGCTGTTACCGAGGCCGCACTCGGCTACCACGAATATGGTGATTACATCCAGACGGCTGAGCGTCTGGGTTACGACAGTGCATGGATGGTGGAACACCATTTCACTGGCTTTTCACAGCTGTCAGCAACTCTAAATTATATATCTTATCTATCTGGTATTACATCAAAAATTCGGCTAGGAAGTGCTGTAGTTGTAGTTCCTTGGCACAATCCAGTATTACTCGCCGAACAGGTTGCAACTGTCGATCAGTTATCGAAAGGAAGGTACGATTTTGGGGTTGGTCGTGGGTACCGAGCGAACGAGTTTAACGGCTTTGGCATTGATATATCCGAAGCTGAAGATATTTTTCAGGAAACAATTGCTTTTATGCGTCGGGCATTCACCGAAAACGGCCGTTGGTCATATAAATCGGAGCGCTGGACGTTCAACGACATAATAGTCGAACCACCCGTAGTTAAACTGCCGCATCCACCCATGTGGGTAGGAGCAGGTAGTGAAAAATCAATCCGTGCGGCCGCGCGCAATGATTTCAACCTTCTGCTCGATCAGATGACTTCCTTCGAGGGGATCGGTGAACGCATCAAATGGTACCAAGATGAACTTGATAGTTTGGGAAAACCCTTCGATCCTTATCGCATTGGTGTGACGCGTGGGTTGATGGTCGCAAACAACGACAATCAGCGAAAAGATGCCCATGTCCTGCGCGGCAAGTTTATCAATGAGGTGCAGGTGCTCTCTGCTGATAAAAACATGCGGGTCCGATCCTTTAATCCGGTCGACGAAAAACGCGGCGGTGCAGATGGCGATGACTTTGTCGGAATTTCCGAAGGGGGCGCTGTGCTCGGAAGCTCGGATGAGATGGGGGAGCGTGTGCAGAAACTCCAAGATGTCGGCGTGCGTAACATCTTGCTGCATGATCTGAGTGGTAGCTTTGATGCATTGCATCAATTTGCCGAAGAGGTTATGCCGCATTTTGTTATCAGCAACGATCCCGCCACCGAGGCAGCAGAGTAGGATGCGGGTTGGATAGAGGGAACGGGGTTAGTTTATGAAATTTGGTTTGTTTGGCGGCGCGCAGGCGGTTCCCGGAGAGGTCGTTACGGAAGCGGCGCTTGGGTATCATGAGTATGGCGAATATATCCTCGGTGCTGAACAGTTAGGATATTCCAGTGCGTGGTTGGTAGAGCACCATTTCACTGGCTTCTCGCAGCTATCCGCGACGCTCAACTATATATCCTACTTGGCTGGCATAACGTCGAAGATCCGTCTCGGTAGTGCAGTCGTGGTCGTGCCCTGGCACAACCCCGTGCTGCTTGCTGAACAGGTGGCGACGGTGGATCAGCTGTCGAAGGGCCGCTACGATTTTGGTGTCGGCCGAGGCTACCGGGCCAACGAGTATCATGGCTTCGGTCTCGAGATGGCTGAAGGCCAAGATATTTTTGAGGAATCGATCGACTTTATGCGCCGGGCCTTCACTGAAACCGAGCGCTGGACCTACACTTCTGACCGCTACACTTTTAACGACATTATCGTAGAGCCGCCGGTGGTGCAGAAGCCTCATCCGCCTATGTGGGTGGGCGCGGCCAGCGAGGTCTCGATTCGCAGCGCCGCGCGTAATGGTTTCAACCTGCTGCTGGCACAGGTGCCGTCCTTCGAAGCAATCGCGGAAAGCGTGAATTATTATCGCGATGAACTGGATCAGATGGGGGAGGAGTTCGACCCGGATCGTATTGCCGTGACCCGAGGCTTGATGGTTGCGAACAATGATGCCGAGCGCGCTGAGGCCCATGTGCTGCGTGGTAAGTTCTTGACTGAGGTCCAGGTGCTGGCGACCGATCCGCGGTTCCAGTCCAAGACCTTTGTACCGGCCGCACGCCATAAGAACCGTGGCGATCCGGTGGAGACCTCCGAGAATGGTGCGATCATCGGCAATTCGGAGGAGATGATTGAGCGGATCGAGCGGTTGTACGAGATCGGCGTGCGCGACGTTTTGTTGCACGACCTAAGCGGTAATTTCGAGGCTCTCGAGCAATTCGCCGAAGAGGTGATGCCGCATTTCGCAGGCCGCGACAACGGCACAGCGCAGGCTGCGCAATAAGGGCAAATCCAGTGGCGCACGCATGGCGTCTTTTCCGAGTTAACGTGGCACGCACGCTCCCCTTAGCGTTATCATGCCGCACTGTTGCGGGTTACCCCGCCCTCGATCCGCTTAAGGGGAGCAAGTCCCGTGGAAAATGCGATTTTTGGCACTGGTCCGTACGCCGTTAGCCAGCCTGTAGCGCGCACAGAGGACCCGCGTCTCCTGCGCGGGGAGGGCGTCTATATTGACGACCGAAACGTCGATGGACAGGCCTATGCAGTCTTCCTGCGTTCACAGGTAGCTCATGGTGATATCGCAACACTCGATATATCGACCGCGAAGTCTGCCCCGGGTGTGCTTGCTGTCTATACCTACGACGATATTGCTACTGCGGGGCTCGGCACTCTGCCGAACAATCTGCCAGTCAAGAGCCGGGACGGGTCTCCCCTGATCAAGCCGCCGCGCCCCCTACTCGCAAACGGTCGTGTACGCCATATCGGCGAGCCAATTGCGGCAGTGATCGCCGAAAGTGTTGCCGCGGCGTGTGACGCCGTCGAACTGATCAAACTGGATATCACTCCGCTGCCCGCGGTAACCGGGCTCGATGCGGCGGTATCGGGCGATGCGCCAATTCTGCATGACGAGGCGGCGGGCAATATTTGTCTCGACTTCCAGACAGGTGATAGCGAGGCGACGGCTATGGCCTTTGAGGCTGCGGCCCACGTGACCCGGATGCGCATTGTAAACAACCGCTGCTTCGTTTCGGCTATGGAACCGCGCGCGGCGCTTGCAGACTTCGAGGCCGACACCGGGCGCTTTGTGCTCTACGCCTGCGGACAGGGCGTGATGGGTATGCGGAACATTCTGGCAAACGCGATCTTTAAATGCGAACCCGAGAAGATTCACGTCATCATGGGTGACGTTGGTGGGTCATTCGGCATGAAGGCTATGCCCTATCACGAGTATCCGGTGATAATGCTGGCTGCGAAGCAGCTCGGCCGTCCAGTCAAGTGGACCTCAGATCGCAGCGAGGCCTGCCTGTCTGATCATCAAGGCCGAGCTAGCAATTATGACGCCGAACTCGCGCTTGATACAGACGGAAAGTTCCTAGCTGCGCGGGTGAACGGTCTAGCCAACATGGGGGGGTACCTGACAGGGACCGGGCCTCTCGCCCAGTCGGTCAACATCGGCAAGAACCTGCCATGTATGTATGCGACGCCGGCGATCGACGTGAACATGCGCTGCGTTTTCACCAACACGGTTTATGTTGGCGCCTACCGCGGCGCGGGCCGTCCCGAAGGCAATCTTATAATGGAGCGGCTGGTCGATACCGCGGCGCGTGAGATGCAGATCGACCCGATCGAACTGCGACGGCGAAACTTGGTCTCGCCCGGCGCGTTTCCCTTCACTGCCGCGAGTGGCCAGGTTGTCGACAGCGGTGACTTCGAGGCGGTACTGGACCAGGCGGTTGCGGCGGCTGATTGGGCCGGGTTTGCGGGCCGTAAAGCCGAGTCCGAAGCGCGCGGCTTGAAGCGCGGCATTGGCGTCTGTGCCTATCTCGAGGTGACTGCCGGTGCGGGTCAGGAACACGGCGGTATCCGATTCAGCGAGGACGGCCGCGTCACGGTGGTCTCCGGCACTCTCGACTATGGTCAGGGCCATCGCGCCACCTTCGCTCAGGTGCTGAGCGCCCGGCTCGGAATACCGTTCGAGTTGATCGATCTGCTACAGGGCGATTCCGATCAGCTTCTTGTCGGCGGCGGGACTGGGGGTTCGCGCTCTGTGATTGCAGCCGGTGGCGCGATATACGAATCCGCGGGCGCGGTGATTGAGAAAGGGACGGTCGTCGCAGGCCATGTACTTGAGGCCGCGATTGAGGACATCGAGTTTACTGATGGCAAGTTCTGTATCTCCGGCACCGACCGCTCGATCGGCATCATGGAACTGGCTGCGAAGGCAAGGGCGTTGGGTGGTGCTAATGGACTGCCGAATAGCCTTGACGTCGACCTCGTGCATGACACGGCCGGCTCGGCGTTTCCCAATGGCGTACATGTGGTGGAAATCGAGATAGACCCCGACACTGGCGAGACGCACGTCGTAAGGTACACCGTCGTTGATGACTTCGGTAACGTGATAAACCCACTTCTGGCCGCCGGGCAGGTGCATGGCGGCGTGGTACAGGGTATTGGCCAGGCGCTGATGGAGGAAGTCGTTTACGATGACGACGGTCAGCTCCTCACCGGCTCCTACATGGACTATGCGCTGCCGCGCGCAGATCAGATTCCGAATATTGTGTTCGAGGACCATCCGGTGCCGGCAAAGACCAACGTGCTGGGTGCCAAGGGCGC
>PBPM01000130.1 GCA_002724635.1 Rhodospirillaceae bacterium | reverse complement strand
CGATCTGGAACGCGATTGCCTGTTCCATTTCGTCGGCGGTCTTGCCGACGCCGGAGAAGACGATCTCGGCCGGGTCCATCCCGGCGGCGAGGGCACGGGCCAGTTCGC
The DNA here is from genome assembly GCA_002724635.1 of Rhodospirillaceae bacterium. GTDB lineage: Bacteria > Pseudomonadota > Alphaproteobacteria > UBA6615 > UBA6615 > UBA8079. Next base: position 25,296 of record PBPM01000130.1, on the reverse strand, counting down.
CACCCGAGACTACGTCGGCGCCGGCGCCGCAGGCGGCCAGCGCCCGCACCACGGCGAGGTTCGAATTGGCCTTCATGGCGTAGCACACCCGCGAGTCGAGGCCTGCGCGGGCTAGCGCGTCGGCAAAAAGCCGATACGCATCGGTCAGCGCGGTCTCGGAATAAACATAGACGGGTGTGCCCACCGCCTCGGCGATGCGCGACAGGGGCACGTCCTCGGCGTGGAGTTCGCCGTTGCGGTATTCGAACTTGGTCATATTGGTTCCTCGAACCTAGCGCGCGGACGTCAGCGCGTCGGGTAGGTGCGCGGATAGGTGACTTCCTCACCCTCGGGTGGCTTGGGTGAGCCCTTCTTGCCGCACGCGGTCAGTGCGAAAGCGAGGGCCAGCGCAATTAGCACGTGCCGCGTCATTCTTCGGAGGGGCGCAGCCATCCTATTCGCTCCTGGCGGGTGTAAGGAAAAGTGAACGCGCCGCGGCTACTGCCGCCCGCACATTGTCCGGTGCGGTGCCGCCGAAACTTGTCCGGCTGGCCACCGACGCTTCGACCGTCAGCACGTCAAAGACCTCGGCGCTGATCCGCTCGTCCACGCCCTGCATTTCCGCGAGCGAGAGCTCGGCGAGGGTCACCCCCTTCTTGTCGGCGAGCGCCACGACCGCGCCCGTGATGCCATGGGCGTCGCGGAAGGGCACGCCGGCGACGCGCACTAGCCAGTCGGCCAAGTCGGTCGCCGTCGAATGCCCCTTGCCAGCCGCGGCCATCATGTTCTCGGGCACCGCCGTCATGTCGGTGACCATGCCGGCAGTGGCTGCGAGGGCGAGCGACAGGGAATCGGCTGCGTCGAAGACCGGCTCCTTATCCTCCTGCATGTCCTTCGAATAGGCGAGCGGCAGCCCTTTCATGACCGTCAGCAACCCGATTAGTGCGCCGTAGACACGGCCCGTCTTTGCTCGCGAGAGTTCTGCGGCGTCCGGGTTACGCTTCTGGGGCATCATCGAGCTTCCGGTCGTATACGCGTCGGACAGCGAAATGAAGCCAAACCCGTGGCTGCACCAGACGACCAGTTCCTCGGCGAAGCGCGATACATGGGTCGCGCAAATCGCGGTGGTCGACAGGAACTCCAGCGCGAAGTCCCGGTCGGATACAGCGTCGAGGGAATTGGCCATGGGCCGATCGAAGCCGAGGCTCGCCGCCGTCGCCTCCCGGTCGATGGGGAAGGATGTGCCGGCCAGTGCGCCGGCGCCGAGCGGAGATTCGTTCAGCCGCGCGCGAGCATCCGCGAGCCGGCCCCGGTCGCGCCCGAACATCTCCACATAGGCCAGCAGGTGATGGCCGAAAGTCACGGGCTGGGCCGTCTGCAGGTGGGTGAAACCGGGCATGATGGTACCGGCATGAGCGTCGGCCTTTTCGATCAGGGCTGCCTGCAGGCCCTGCAATTGCGCGTCGATGGCATCGATCTCGTCGCGTACCCATAGCCGGAAATCCGTCGCCACTTGGTCGTTGCGCGAGCGCGCGGTGTGCAGCCGGCCGGCTGCATCGCCGACCAGCTCGCGTAGCCGCGATTCGATATTCATATGGATGTCTTCGAGCGCTGCGGAGAAGTCGAACCCGCCACTCTCGATCTCTTGCGAAATCTTGTCTAGACCGTCCTCGATCGCCTGCCCATCTTCATCGGACAGGATGCCTTGTGCCACCAGCATGCGAGCATGCGCGCGCGACCCGGCAATATCATGGGCGAAAAAGCGCTGGTCGAAGCCGATGGACGCGTTGATGCGTTCCATTACCTCCGAGGGTCCGGAAGTGAACCGGCCACCCCACTGCGCGTTGGCTGACTTGTGTGTGTCGTTCGGGCTCATAGCATTCAGGAACGTATTACTCAGAGCGACGTTTAACGATAAGATACGCCGGATGAAAGTTTTTCTGTCCACTGTCGCCACGGCCTTCTTGCTGGCGATCCTTAGTCCGCAGGTTGCGCCAACCCCGGCAGTAGCCGATTCCGGACCGCCGATCGCCGGCCAGGTCCAGAATTACGAGCCTCGCGAGACGGCGCTTGCGATACCCGATGTGCCGGTTTTGGGCAAGGCAGACGGGTCGGTCACCCTCGACCGGTTCAAGGGCAAGTTCGTGGTCCTCAACTTCTGGGCGACCTGGTGCGGGCCATGCGTCCGCGAGCTGCCGTCGCTCGCGCGGCTGAACACGGAACTTGGAGGCGAGAAGGCTTTGGTGGTGCTCATCAGCCAGGACCGGGGCGGCTTTAAGCAGACCGACCGCTTTCTGAAGAAGCTCAGGGTCGATTTTCCCGACAACTTCATCGACGAGCGGCTAAAATTCTCCCGCGCCATCGGCGTGGCCTTTCTGCCGACGACCATCCTGATCGGGCCCGACGGAAAGGAGGTGGGGCGCCTTGTCGGCCATGCCGAATGGGACTCGCCCGAGGCGCTCGAGCTGATCGACTGGTACAGGGACAAGGCTGCTAGCAGTTAGGCGGACTTTCTGGTTCTGTTTGGAAAGAACTTTCGTCATGCCCGGACTTGATCCGCGCATTTCTGCTGGGTCGGGGCAGAGATACGCTAGTCAAACCGTATGACTGTATTTTTGTTTAAGGCCGACAGCGCTGTTGCCCGCCTTCTTGGTAGTGACGAGGATTGGTCGCTCTATGCCTACCGCGTCGCGACCGGTTCGTCGCCCGAATAGTCGTAGAAGCCGCGGCCGGTTTTGCGACCGAGCCAGCCCGCCTCTACATACTTCACCAGGAGCGGGCAGGGACGGTACTTCGAGTCCGCAAGCCCGTCATACAGCACCTGCATGACTGCGAGGCACGTGTCGAGGCCGATGAAGCCGGCAAGCTCGAACGGGCCCATCGGGTGGTTCGCGCCGAGCTTCATCGAGGTGTCGATGGAATCGACGTTCCCGACGCCCTCATAGAGCGTGTAGACCGCCTCGTTGATCATCGGCAGCAGGATGCGGTTGACGATGAAGGCCGGGAAGTCTTCCGACACCGTGCCGGTCTTTCCTAGCTTCCTAGTCAGTTCCTGAACGGCCGAGAAGGTCGCATCGTCGGTCGCGAGGCCTCGGATCAGCTCAACCAGCTTCATCATCGGCACCGGGTTCATGAAGTGCATACCCATGAACTTCTCGGGCCTGTCGGTCGCCGCCGCCAGGCGGGTGATCGAGATGGACGACGTGTTAGACGAGATCAGCGCACTGTTCTTGAGGTGTGGGCACAGCGACTCGAAGATCTTGACCTTCGTGGCCTCGTCCTCGGTCGCTGCCTCGATCACGAGGTCGCAATTCGACAGGGCGTCTAGGCCCGTGTCGGTGGAGATCCGCGCGAGCGCCTCGGCCTTGTCCTCTACCGCGATCAGCGTGCGCTTGACTTGACGGTCCATGTTTGCGTCGATGCGCTTGAGCGAGTTCTTGAGCGAGTTCGCGTCGATGTCGACGATAACCACGTCATGTTCCGCCAGCGCGCAGACATGGGCGATGCCGCTACCCATCTGGCCGGCGCCGATTACGCCAATCTTGTTCAGCATTGTGTTTGTCCTGTTGATTCCTGAGACCGGTCTTCGGGTCAGCCCTGCTTCTCGAGCTCTGCATCGAGCTCGGGCAGTGCCTTAAACAGGTCGGCGACCAGACCATAGTCGGCGACTTGGAAGATCGGCGCTTCCTCGTCCTTGTTGATCGCAACGATCACCTTCGAATCCTTCATGCCGGCTAGGTGCTGGATCGCACCGGAAATACCGACCGCGATGTAGAGCTCCGGCGCCACGACCTTGCCGGTCTGTCCCACCTGCCAGTCATTCGGCACGAAGCCCGCATCGACCGCCGCACGCGACGCGCCCATGGCGGCCCCGAGCTTGTCGGCGATGGGTTCGATCAGGGTATAATTCTCGCCCGACGCCATACCGCGCCCGCCCGAGATGACTACGCTCGCCGCTGTCAGTTCGGGACGATCGCCGCCGGATTCGGCGCGGGAGACGAAGCGGGACATGCCCGAATCCGCCTCGCCGGAGACCGCCTCGATCTCGGCGCTGCCGCCCTCGGCGGCTGCGGCATCGAAGGTTGTTGCGCGCACGGTGATTATCTTGGTCGCGTCGGCCGACTTGACCGTGGCGAGCGCGTTGCCGGCATAGATCGGCCGCACGAAGGTGTCGGCGTCAACGATGGCGCTGATCTCGGAGAGCTGCTGCAGGTCGAGCGTGGCCGCGACCCGGGGCATGAAGTTCTTGCCCGACGTGGTGGCCGGCGCGAGCACATGAGAATAGTCCCCGGCCAGCCCGGTCACGAGCGCGGCGAGATTCTCGGCTAGCCCGTGCTCGAGGCTGGCTTTGTCGGCGACCAGCACCTTTGCAACGCCGTCAATGGCCGCCGCGGCGTCCCCGGCCCCGGCACAGCCGGATCCTGCCACCAGCACCGTGATGTCGCCCGCACCCGCATCCGCGAGTTGCCGCGCTGCCGTGACCGTGTTTAAGGTCGCCGGCTTTAGGGTTTTGTTGTCGTGTTCGGCAATCACGAGAATAGCCATCAGATGACCCTCGCTTCGTTCTTCAGCTTGTTCACCAGTTCAGCGACGGTCTCGACCATCACGCCCGCCTCGCGCTTGGGTGGCTCCTCGACCTTGAGGGTCTCGAGCCGAGGTGCCACGTCGACGCCCAGATCGTCCGGCGTTAGCTCGTCGATGGGCTTCTTCTTGGCCTTCATGATGTTCGGCAGGGACGCGTAGCGCGGCTCGTTCAGGCGCAGGTCGGTGGTCACGATCGCCGGCACATTGATGTCGATAGTCTCGAGCCCGCCGTCGATTTCACGGATCACCTTAGCGGTGCCATCGCTTAGCTCCAGCTCCGAGGCGAAGGTCGCCTGGGGCCAGCCCAGAAGCGCTGCGAGCATCTGGCCGGTCTGGTTTGAATCGTCGTCGATCGCCTGCTTGCCGAGGATCACCAGTTCGGGGGATTCTCGCTCGACAAGCGCTTTCAGGAGCTTGGCGACCGCGAGGGGTTCGAGTTCGGTGTCGCTGGCCACATGGATACCGCGGTCGGCACCCATTGCAAGCGCGGTGCGGATCGTCTCCTGGCACTGGGTGACGCCTAGGGATACGGCGATCACCTCTTTTACCTTGCCCGCTTCTTTCAGGCGCACGGCTTCCTCGACAGCGATCTCGTCGAAGGGATTCATGGACATCTTCACGTTCGAGGTTTCCACGCCGGTGCCGTCGGATTTCACGCGCACCTTAACGTTGTAGTCGATGACCCGCTTGACGGGAATCAGCAATTTCATGGGCTTATCCGCTTGTTGCTTTGGCCATTCGCGGCCGGGAAAAGGCCTCTGAAAGCCCCACCGGCCATGGCATTTCTTCGTTTTTCGCACTGCAAAATGCCGAACGGGTGGAACGGAGTCAATTCGCCGCCGACAGCCGCTCACTCCGCGAGCATGAGCGGCGTGTTCAGCCGCGAGTTTGCCCGGGTTCCCAGAGGATATCGGCCGTACCGCTGTTGTTCAGGGCGCGCGCGAGGACGAATAAATGGTCCGATAGGCGATTGACATATTTGAGCGCGTCGGTGTTAACGGCCTCGCGGCTCGCCAGCTTCGTCATAAGCCGTTCCGCCCGCCGCACGACCGTGCGCGCTTGGTGCAGCTGCGCGGCCGCGGGGGTGCCGCCTGGCAGGATAAAGGAAGAGAGCGGGGCGAGACCGGCGTTGATAGCATCAATCTCCGCCTCCAGACGTTCCACCTGAGCGGCGACGATCCGAAGTGCGCCCTCGTCCTTACCCGCAGCGCGGGCGTCGCCCTCGGGCGTGCAGAGATCGGCGCCGAGGTCGAACAGGTCGTTCTGGATGCGCCCGAGCATGGCATCGGTGTCGGGGATGTCTCGCGTGTGCAGCCGGGCGAGCCCAATCACGGCATTGGCCTCGTCCACGGTGCCGTACGCGGACACACGCAAGTCATGCTTTGCAACTCGGTTGCCCGAGCCCAAGGACGTATCGCCGGCATCGCCGCCGCGGGTATAGATCTTTGTCAGCTGCACCATCGTGCCACCTCAGCCATTCTGGCTCGCCGTGAAGACGATCAGCAGGAACAGGATGACGGCCAACCCCTGCAGCGCCACGCGGGCGCGCATCAGCTTGTTGCCGTATTTACGGTTGAACTCGCCGCCGCGCGCCATGGCGATCAGGCCAACCAGCAGTACGATCACGACGGCGGCCAAGGCGATGGTCAGCAGAATAGACAAGTTTTTCATGCGGGCGATCATATCGGACCCGCCTCGCCATGACGAGAGCCTACGAAGGCGGGTTCGGGGGTTTCCGTTGAGGGAACTGCCACGGATTTTTAGGTTCCGAGTCGTGGCCGGAAAGCGAACTATTCTTAATTGACGGCGCGGCGTAAGCCCAACTTACGACGCGGCGGCCGGAAGCGCATACGTACGCAACGTTAATTCAAATGGGATCCGTTCTAAATGTCCTGACGAAATCAAATGCATACTGACTTTGAACAACAACCGGCGACGGTTTTCTGCTTCTCGGTCTCGACCGTTGCCGATCCGTGCATAATGCTGCGACTGATGAAAGTCTGGGCCAAACGCGGACACGTGCGCGGGTTGCGTCTCTGAGCCTAAATGTGCCTCCTCACGCGCCGCCTTTGATGCCCGCACTGCGAGCGATCTGGCGGATGGCCATCGCCCATATCTCGTCAGGGTTCGTCCCTTCCTCGCGCATGGCCTGCAGGGTGTAGGCCCGGTCGCGTTTCGCTAGGCGCACTCCATCTTCGTTGGCCAGCAGGGGCGTGTGGTGCCATTCGGGGACGTCGAGGTCGAGCAGGGCCTGGAGCAGCCGGTGGATGCTGGTCGACGCGAAAAGATCGGTGCCGCGGGTCACCAGCGAAACGCCCTGCGCCGCATCGTCGACGGTCACCGCCAAGTGGTAGCTGGTTGCGACATCCTTGCGGGCTAGGACCACGTCGCCGAAATATTCCGGCGTGGCGGTCTGTTCGCCCTGGGCGCGGTCGTGCCAGGTAAGCGGCCCGGCGCGGGCGGTCGCGGCCGTCATGTGGAGGCGCAGCGCGTGAGGCTGACCGTCGGCTATCCGCGCTGCGCGGGTTTGCGCATCGAGCGCCCGGCAGATGCCGGGATAGACCGAGCTGTTGGGGCCGGGTCCCGTCAGATGCGGCGCCGCGCCCGATCGCTCGATCTCGGCCGCGATGTCCTTGCGGGTGCAGAAGCAGGGATAGAGGAGTTCCATCCGAGCGAGCTTGTCGAGCGCGGCAGCGTAGTCGTCCATACGCTGGGATTGCCGGCGGATCGGCTGTTCCCAGTCGAGCCCCAGCCAGGTAAGGTCCCTGATGATTGCATCCTCGAATTCGGGCCGGCAGCGGCCGGGATCGATGTCCTCGATCCGGAGATGGAACGTGCCGCCGGCGGCATCGGCTAGGCGCCATGCGAACAGGGCCGAGTAGGCATGGCCGAGATGCATTAGGCCGGTCGGGGACGGGGCGAAGCGGGTGACGATGCTTGCGCAGGGTGATGGCTGGCTCATAGGGACGGGGTTGATCCGGGGTCCGGGTTAATCTTTACCGAACAATTAACTTGAACGGTGCGGACGCAGGCCCAAACTCGGGCTGATGTGTCGTTGGCTGGGACGATGATGCGATGAAAACACGCAAACAGCTAGAGGCCGGTCTCGCGGAACTCGCGTTGCGCGATCCCAGCATGGCCAAGTTGTGGACGCATACCGGCAGTCCGAGGCCGCGTGCGCGTCCGCCTGGCTTCATCACCCTGCTGCGGATCATCGTCGGCCAGCAACTTTCGACCCATGCCGCCGCGGCGATCTGGAAGCGCATGGAAGACGTAGGGATAACAAAGGATCCTGCTGCGTTCATGGTTCAGGCAGACGAGGACCTGCGAGGTTATGGTCTCAGCCGCCGAAAGATCGTCTATGGCCGAGGGCTTGCCGAGGCGATTGTCTCCGGCAGGCTCGATCTCAATGGCTTGGGCAAGCAGGATGACGACGCGGCGATCGCGGCGCTTGTCGCGCTCAAAGGGATCGGACGTTGGAGCGCAGAATGCTATCTGCTGTTCGCGCTCGGTCGGCCCGATATTATGCCGGCTGACGATCTGGCGCTGATGGTTTCCGCCGGAAAACATCTGGGCGACGGCAGGCGCTGGACGCCGGACCAACTGCGCAGGGAGGCCGAGCTCAAGTGGCGGCCTTGGCGTAGTGCGGCCGCGCGGCTCCTCTGGCACGCCCATGCCATCGAGGCGTTATGATGTGCATGACGAGAAGGACAGGACATGAGCGAACCGCAACTGACCGGACCGAGCTATGGCCCCGCAATGGGAGCCGCGCCGAAGCAACTGGTTGTGCTGTTGCACGGGCGCGGCGCGGACGGCAACGACCTGATCCGACTCGCGCCGATGCTTGCCGCTACGCTTCCCGATGCGCTTTTCCTTGCCCCTGATGCGCCGCATCCGTGCGACGGCGCGCCCTTCGGCCGCCAATGGTTCAGCTTGATCGACCGGTCGCCAGAGAATATCGCGGCGGGTGTGCGCGCCGCCGCCCCCGGTATCGACGCCTTCCTCGATTATCATCTCGCTCGACACGATCTGAGCGATGCCCAACTCGCGCTGTTTGGGTTTAGCCAGGGATCGATGATGGCCCTGCATGTGGGTTTGCGTCGTTCGGCCGCGCCCGCCGCGGTGCTCGGTTATTCAGGCATGCTGGCCGCCCCCGAAAGCTTGGCCGCCGAGATCACGGTTCGTCCGCCGGTCTTGCTGGTCCATGGCGAGGAGGACGAGGTCGTATCCTATACGGCGCTCGCCATAGCCGAAACGGCGCTGCGCAATGCGGGGATAAATGTGGAGGCGGTGTCGTGCCCGGGCCTCGGCCACGGCATCGACGATGACGGAATCGCGCGTGCGGATGTAATGCTGGCCGGGGTCTTCGGCCGACCGTGAACTCGACAGGTGCGGTGGGAGCTGTGTCAGTAACGGTACAAGTTATTGTGATTAATGAATAAAATTTTGATCTGAATCAGCAGACTCGGTTAGAAGAAACACAGCGTTCGTTTGGTTGATCCCCCCACAGCGTGCAAGGAGAGGAAGAGATGGACGTCGCGCTGGAGAATTGTCCAGCACTGGTGCTCAACGCGGATTTCCGCCCCCTGAGCTATTTCCCCTTGTCGATCTGGCCGTGGCAGGATGCTGTCAAGGCGGCTCTGATGGGGCGTGTCAACACGGTTGCAGAATATGACCGGTACATCCGCTCGCCCAACCTCGAGATCCCGCTGCCAAGCGTCGTCTCCCTCAAGGAATATGTGCGCCCGGCCGAGCGTCCGGCCTTCACCCGGTTCAACGTCTTCCTGCGCGACCGCTTCCCCTGCCAGTATTCCGGTCAGCGCCTGCCGGCCCACGAGCTCACCTTTGACCATGTAATCCCGCGCTCGCGCGGCGGGCGCACGTCTTGGGAGAACGTTGTCACCGCGTCGGGAGAATACAATCTCACAAAAGCAAACCGCACGCCTGAGGAGGCAGGGATGCGCCTGTTATCTCAGCCGCGCCAGCCCGATACCTGGGAGCTGATAGAGAACGGCCGTGCCTTCCCTCCGAACTTCCTGCACGAGAGTTGGCGTGACTATCTCTACTGGGATACCGAGCTGGACGAGTAGGACGCTTAGATACGTGTCGACAGCCAGATAGCCGCGCGTGTGCCCGTCTTAATGAACTCCGACATCACCCGGTAGCCCGGCGTCTCTTCGGCTTTGTAGGCGATGCCGGTTTCCTTGTGCTCAATCTCCTCGGCCCGGAACCGGTCGATCAGGTCGCGCAGCTCCGCCTCGTCGTCGCCAAGCTTCGCCGATTGTTCGGCATAGTGATCCTGGATGACGTCCTCGACGGCGACGGTACAGGCCATCGCCGCCTTCGCGCTCATCGCCGCTGTGGCGGCGCCGAGCGCGAAGCCGGCGGCGTGCCAGATTGGCGATAGCATGGTGGGGCGCACGCGGCGTTCGGCGAGAAGCTCTTCGAAGGCGGCGAGATGTGCTTCCTCCTGCTTGGCCATGTGCCGGATGGTATCGCCGACGGGCGTTTTACCTAGCACCGCGAGCTGACCCTTATAGATGCGTGCCGCGCCGAACTCGCCCGCATGGTCGACCCGGATCATCCGCTCGATCATGGTCTCGCGATCGGCATCACCCGGCAGCCGGTCGTCACCGGTCACCTTCGGTCGTTTTCTCTTTATCTCGCTCATGCGGTCTTCCTCCAGATGCCCTGCGTCGCCCAAGCTGATACCGCCGCGAGAATCAAGGATACGATAAGGTTATAGCCCGCAAGCGAAATGCCGAACAGGGACCATGGTACGTCGTCGCAGCGCGCCAGCGGCGTCGCGAAGATCTTCGCCTTGAGCTCCTCGATCGACAGGTTGGGATCATGGTGTGTGCCGCCACAGGTAGACAGTCCCGCCCACCAATGTTGCTCGACGCCCACATGGAATCCGGCGACCCCTGCGCCGGCGAGAAAAACGAGCGCGCCGATGGCGGCGAAGGCCGCGATAGCTCGCGGTCCGAGCCGTCGCCCGGCTATAACCGCCAGACCGGCGAGGCCGATCATGATCCAGTAGGGCCAGCGCTGATAGACACAGAGCGGACAGGGCTGTAGCCCGCCGAAAACCTCGAAGGCCCAGGCTCCGCCGAGCAGCCCGGCGCTTGCCAAAAAGGTGAACGCGGGCCAGAAATGCGGGCGTCGGGCAAAGGGCGTGGGTTTGTCGAAGACGGCCATGGTTGCGATATGAGTCCGGCGGTCGCGGGTGTCTAGACAACAAACTTGATCAGCACGAAGCCGCCGACGAGCAGCACGATGAAGGCTAGCGCCACCCAGCCCAGATAGCGTTCGACGAAAGCGCGGATCGGCGGGCCGAAATACCAGATCAGCGCAGCGATCAGGAAGAAGCGTAGTCCGCGAGAGCTGACGGATGCTAGTCCAAAGACGACGGGATCGAGCTGGGTCACGCCGCTGGCGATGGCCACAACCTTGTAGGGAAAGGGCGTGACGCCGAAGGTGAAGACGATCCAGGCTCCGAGCTCGTTATATTTATTAGTGAAGACGGTGAAGGCGTGTTCCATGCCGTAGAAGTCGATGACCGGCTCGCCGACGGTGCCCCACAGGGTCAGGCCGATATAGTAGCCAAAATAACCGCCGGCCACGGACGCGATCGTGCAGATCGCCGCCAGACGCCACGCTCGGGTACGCGCCGCAAGAACCATGGGGATGAGCAGAATATCGGGCGGAATCGGAAAGAACGAACTCTCGATGAATGCGACCGCGGCCAGGGCCCACACCGCGTGGCGAGATGCGCCGAGGCGTATGGTCAAGTCGTAAAGCCCTTGCAGCATTTGTGCTCCGATCGCCGATGCGGATAGGTTCCGCTCGCGACGGGCCTCGTAACAGGACGCCATGCGCGTGTCCATTGTGTTGGTGCGGTGGTGGTGGTCACACCTGCGTGATCTGGCGCAGATAGATGGCTAAGAGGCCTGCGTGGGTGCAGCGCGCGCGCCGAAAATGATGTCGGTCACAAGGCGCCGGAATTCCTTTTCCGCGTGGGACGGTTGACCGGCTGGGTCCGGTGGACTTATGCAGGGTTTGCATGTCACGGGGCCCCTGTGGCGGAATTGGTAGACGCGGCAGACTCAAAATCTGTTGTCGGTAACGACGTGGGAGTTCAAGTCTCCCCGGGGGCACCATTTGATGCAAAATGCCTTAGGAGGACGAGATGCCCGTCATTGTTCGTGGCGACGAAGCCAAGCCCATTAGTCGTATCGGCGCAGAGATCTCACACCTACTGACCGCCGACGTCATTGGCAACGACCGGATCGGGCTCGATCACGTGACGCTGCCGGCCGGCTCCTCGTGCGACGTGGCGCTCGCGCCCGGAATGATTGGTTGGCTGCAGGTCCTCGAGGGCTCCGGCGTCCTCGCAGGAACGGGCCTGACAACGAAACATATAGTGTATCTGCCCTTCGGCTTTTCGGGTTCGTTCGCCGCGGGGGACGCGGACACCCGCATCCTGTTTGCGCGAGTGCCAGATGCTGCTCGCTTCGACGAGGCGATCGCCGATATGCCGGGCGAACTCGTCCATGTGGACTGGACCCGCGAGCCGGTACTCCAGTCCGAGCATGACGCGCGCAAGCGTGTCTACCTTGCGACGCCGGGGCTTGTTGGCACCAGCGCGTTCAAGGGCGAGATGATCTCCTACCCGCCGGGGACGGCGGCGCCGGAACACCATCATGTTGGCGCGGAGCATTTCCAGTATGTGGTCGCTGGCGAGGGCACGGCGATGCTCGATGGAACGGCGCACCGGCTGCGTGCGGGCGATGTGCTCTACAACTATCAGCACGAACCCCATGCCTTCATCAACGAGACCGACGCCGACTTCGTGTTCGTCGAGTTCTTTGTGCCGGGGCCGTGCGAGACCGTCTGGTCGCCCGGCGCAAATCTCTGCGCTTGGCTGCCGACCGGGGTCGACAGCGACGGCAACGAGCCGGTCCGTGACATCGGCTATCACGTCCACGGGCAGGACGGAGGAATCTAGCCAAATCGGCCGCGCGCCGGTTGCGATTCCAAAATAAGAAAATTACTGTGCGGGCCTCGCAGTGGGCGCGCCAGGAACGCCCGCGATGATCTGAGGCGCGACGGGGAGTCCGATGCAGCTCAAGAACAGTTTTACGTTGCTGGTGGAACCAGACGCGGCATGGAACATCCTGCTGGATGTGCCTCGGATTGCACCCTGCATGCCCGGAGCGGAGTTGACAGAGACCGTCGACGAACGCACCTACCGGGGCAATGCCAACCTGCGCGTCGGCCCGGTTTCGCTAACCTTCTCGGGTGAGGCGGAGATTACCGAGATCGACGAGGCCGCTCATGTTGCAACGGTTGAGGCGAAGGGCAACGACACCAAGGGCCGCGGCGCGGCACGCGCGACTGTGGTGTTCAGGCTGGTCGCCGACGGTGATGCCAGCCGGGTCGACATCACCAGTGATATCGCCCTGACGGGCTCCATCGCCCAGTACGGCCGAGCGTCGGGCCTGATCGACGCGCTCGCCGGCCAGATCATTTCGGACTTCGCGAAGAACCTCCAGGCGGAGATTGGCGCGGGCGGCGATGCCGTACCTGCGAATGCGGGCGCCGTCGAACCCGCGGCGGCGGTGAGCGAGACCACAAGCGAGGGCGCCGGAACCAGCGGCAACGCTATCTCGGGCATCAGCCTGTTCTTCCGCGCCCTGTGGGCGATGATCCGCGGCAGGAAGGCCTAGGACGGTGCGCAACGACACTAACATATATGCGGAGACGGCCCGATGAAACCGGCGCCATTTACCTATCACGACCCGACCACGGCGGAAGAGGCCGTGTCGTTGCTGGCGAACCACGAGGATGCGAAGATCCTCGCCGGCGGCCAGTCCCTCATGCCGATGCTGAACATGCGTTTCGTTTTGGCCGATCACCTGATCGACCTGAACGGCATCGAAGGCATTGCCGGCATCCGCGACGGCGGTGATACCATCGAGATTGGCGCGATGACCCGGCAGCGCGACCTGATGCGCGACCCAGTTATCGCCGCGGAGGCGCCGATCATTCCCGAGGCCCTAAACTGGGTCGGCCACTTCCAGACCCGTAACCGGGGTACCATCGGCGGCAGCCTGTGTCATCTCGATCCCGCTGCGGAACTGCCCTGCCTGATGGCGCTCTATGACGCGACGCTCACTGTGCAGGGCCCGGACGGGACGCGCAAGGTGCCCTTCGCCGAATGGCCGCTAGCCTACATGCTACCCTCGATTGGACCGGATGAGGTGCTGACTGGCGTCTCGGTGCCACACTGGGGCGGCAATTCGGGGCATGGCTTCGTCGAGTTCGCCCGTCGGCATGGTGACTTCGCAATCGTCGCGGTGGCCGCGTTGCTGACGGTCGAAGGCGGTAGGATCAGCCGTGCCGCAATCTCCATCGGTGGAGCCGATGTGCGCCCTATTCGCCTGATCGATGCCGAGACGGCGCTCGTCGGTGCGGCACCCGACGCCGATGCCTTCAAGGCCGCGGGCGCGACCGCGCGTGATATCGAGGCCATGTCGGATGCCTATGTGACATCGGCCTACCGCCAGCGCTTGGCCGCCACCCTCGTCGAGCGTGCGCTTTCCGCGGCTGCCGCCAACGCAAAAGGGAGCGCTTGATCATGGCAGATACCCGCGACATCGAACTGACCGTGAACGGTGAAAGCCGGACCGCCAGAGTAGAGACCCGCACCAACTTGGGAGATTTCCTGCGCCACGGTCTGAACCTGACCGGTACGCATATGGGCTGTGAGCACGGCGTGTGCGGGGCATGCACTGTAATGGTCGACGGCGAGGCGGTGCGCTCGTGCTTGATGCTGGCTGTGCAGGCCAACGGGCATGAGGTAACGACCGTCGAGGGCCTGGCCGAGGACGACGGAACCCTGAGCGCGCTGCAGGAGGCCTTCTGGAAGCATCATGGTCTGCAGTGCGGCTTCTGCACGCCGGGCATGCTGACCTCGTTGTCGGCTTTCCTGCGCGACAATCCCGATCCGAGCGAACGGGATGTGCGCGAGGCCATTTCAGGGAATATCTGCCGGTGCACCGGCTATCAGGGCATCGTCGATGCGGCGCTGGATGCCGCTAAGGCCATGCAGAAGGGGAGTTAGAACCATGGCCGTTCGTTACCTAGGTGCGGAAGTTCAGCGCATGGAAGATCCCCGGCTGCTGACCGGTCATGGCCGGTATGTCGATGACATCACGATGGAGGACATTCTGCACGCCGCCTTCCTGCGCGCGCCGATGGCGCATGCGAAGATTCGCTCGATCGACGGGTCCCGCGCGGCGGCGTTACCGGGGGTGCATCGCGTGATCACTCACGGCGATCTGGGAGAGAAGTACAGCCACCGCATGAACCAGCTTTATCCCGCTCCGGTCATCGACCAGAACAAGACCCAGTATCCGCTGGCCAAGGACGAGGTCTGCTATGTGGGTGAGGCCGTGGCGATCGTGGTGGCGGATAGCCGTGCTATTGCCGAGGATGCGCTCGCACTTGTCGATGTGGACTATGAGGTGCTTCCTGCGGTCGTGGACGTCATGACCGCGCTGGAGGATGATGCACCACTGGCTCATGCCGATACCAAATCAAATCTGATGGGCCAGATGCGGTCGAGCTTCGGCGACATTTCGGATTCATTCGCGAAGGCCGATCACGTGTTCTCTGCCGCCTTCATGCAACATCGCGGCGGCTGCCACTCCATGGAGACGCGCGGCGTTATCGCCCGGGACGATCCTTGGGGTGACGGCCTGACACTATGGACGTCGGCCCAGTCGCCCTATCTTATTCGCCGTGCGCTGGCCACTTGGCTCGGCGAGTCGGAAGAACGTGTGCGTGTTATCGCGCCGGACGTGGGCGGCGGGTTTGGCCCGAAAGCCGGGTTCTATCCCGAGGAGGCGGCGATCTCGCTGGCGGCACGCATCCTGCAGCGCCCGGTCAAGTGGATCGAGGATCGTCGCGAGCATTTTGTCTCCACGACGACCCAGCGCGATCAGCATTGGGACCTCGAGGTCGCCTGCACGTCTCAGGGGAAGATTCTTGGCCTGCGCGGGAAGGTGACACATGAGAATGGCGCCTACATTCCCTACGGCATTCTTTTGCCGAACAGCTCGCTAACGCCCCTGCCGGGCGCCTATTCGATTCCTGCCATCGACGTAACTGTGGACATAGTCTTCACCAACACCGTGCCAAACTCGCCGGTACGCGGCGCCGGTCGCCCGTGTGGGATCTATGCCGTCGAACGCATGGTTCAGGTCGTATCGCGCGAACTTGGCATCGATCCGGCCGAGGTGCGGCGGCGAAACTATGTGCGTCCCGATCAGATGCCCTATGAAACCGGCGCCAAACTGCGCGGCGGCGATCCGTGCATCTATGACAGCGGCGACTACGAGGCCCTGCTGGACAAGGTGCTCGAGTTGTCCGACTACAACGGTTTCAAGGAACGTCAGGTCGCTGCCAGAGCCGAGGGCCGCTATCTGGGCATTGGCGTGTCCTCATGTATCGAGGACACCGGCATGGGACCCTATGAGGGCACGACCGTAAGGGTTGAGTCTTCGGGTAAGGTCGCCGTACGTACCGGGGCCGCGAGCCAGGGCCAGGGCCATCACACGATGATTGCGATGATTGTCGCGGAAAATCTCGGTGTGAAGCCAGAGGACATCATGTTCGAATCCGCCGACACGGCGAAGTTCTCGCATGGTGTCGGCACCATCGGTAGCCGCGTGGCGGCGAATGTTGGCCCGTCGGCCCACGATGCCGCGTTTCAGGTCCGAGAAAAGGCGCTGAAGCTGGCCGCCGAGGTTCTGGAGGCCTCGGAGGCAGACCTTGATATCGAGGGCGGCGTGGTTCGCGTAAACGGGGCACCCGACGTGTCCATCTCTTTGGGGGAGCTGGCGGTTCAGCTGACGCCGATGTCCGCGATGCGGGTCCCGACGGGCTTCGACCCGGTGCTAGAAGCCACCTCCTTCGACGGCTCCAGCGGCTCGCCGATCGCCTGCGGCTCGAACGTGGCCGAGGTCGAAGTCGACCCGGGCACTGGCGAAGTGAAGATTCTGCGCTACTCGGTTGCCCATGACTGCGGCGTCATGATCAACCCCATGGTTGTGCATGGCCAGATCGTGGGCGGCGTCGTCCACGGCATTGGTAATGCGCTGTTCGAACGGATGATCTACGACGATCAGGGTCAGCCCCTGACCACCAACTATGGCGAGTACCTGCTGCCTCTGGCTACGGAGATGCCGCGCGTGGATGTCACCCATATGGAGACGCCGTCGCCCCTGAACTCGCTCGGGGTGAAGGGCGCGGGCGAGGGCGGAACCATACCAGCTGCTGCGGCGATCGTCGCGGCCATTGAGAACGCGCTTGCCGAGTTCAATGTGGAGATCGACTACTATCCGGTTGATCCGCAGATGCTGACAGAGCTGATCGACGCGGGCGCGGCGCAGGCCGCCGAGTAGGACGGTTTTGCCCTGCGCAAGACGTCATGCGCGATCTTGATTGACGCATCTATGCATCGCTACCTTAAGGGTCCCCGAGTCAGGCGCGGGCATAACGCCTGGTTTGGCGCGTGACGTGCGCGCCGAGTATTAGCTTTCGTCGTCGCCGAGTCTCTGGGCCTTGTGGAGGAACTAGTGCAGATCGCGAACCGCTTGGCCAACGGCGTGCGAATTGTCTTTCTACGTCATTTTGGCCTCTGCGCCATAGTACGCTCCTAGCGCGCTTCGATTTTCCCGTTGCCCGACAGCATGATCGCGATCGGCCGGGTTGGCTTGAAATAAGAGCAGACGATCATGACGATCATGGTCAGCGGAACCGACAGAAACATACCCGCGAGTCCCCAGATGCTCGCCCATACCGCCAGCGAAATCAGAACCACGAGCGGCGAGATGTTCAGCGACGTCCCCATCAGCCGCGGTTCGACCAAGTTCCCGATCACGAACTGAGTCGCGCCGCCGGCGATCAGCACGGTCAGCACCGGTCCTATGGTTGCGAACTGGACCACCGCCAGCAGGGTGGGTAGCAGTATGCCCAGCAGGGAGCCGATTGTTGGGATGTAGTTGAGCAGGAAGATGATGAAGCCCCAGAAACCAGCAAAGTCGACGCCGACGCCTAGCAGAATCAGGTAGCTGATCACGCCCGTGAGTATGCTCGTCAGCGTCTTGATGGCTATGTAGGTCTGGATCTGGGCCTGCATGCGGTGCAGCAGGTCGCGGACGTCCTCTCGCGCGTCTGAGTCCGGGAACAGGGCCGAGAACTTGCTCTCGAAGCTGCCCTGCTCGATCATTAGGAAAACCACATAGACGATGACGATCCCGAAGGATCCCGCAAGCCCCGCCGCGGTCGATGCGAAGGCGCGGATCAAGGCATGGATGTCTATTTCGTCGATGACATGAGCGATGTCGGGGGGTTGCTCGAAGCCCGCGAGGCGCGAGATGTCGGTGACCAGCTTGTCGAAATTGGTCTGATAGGCCGGCGCGGCGGCGGCGACATCGGCTAGGTTATCGCTGATGAGCTCGGCGACCAGCGCGATGGCCAGTGCAACGATGATGACCGCGCCGGTCAGCGCCAGCCAGTTCGGCAGCCGCCAGCCGACCAGCGGAATGCGATGCAGGAAACCGGCGAGCGCGTTAAGCAAGTACCATATTACGATCGCGACGGCGATGGGGATCAGGAGATCGCGTCCCTCAATCAGGAAGAAAACGGTGACCGCCGCGATCAGCAGCGCTCCCGCGAAGGCGCCGATGCGTGCTGGTGCCGTGTCGCTCATATGCTCTGTCCCGCGTTTGTCCAGATTGCGCTTAGCCTTTAGCACAGATAACGGCGATTTGGCCCCTCCGGTCGTCGGCCCGGCCTGACGTTGGCGTTGACGCTGGTGATCCGATGGTGGTTTGCTTCCACAAGGAGAAATTAAGTTGTGGCGCCATGGCGCGTGAAGCCTGTTGCAGTTTGTTGCGGAGGGGGAGAGACGACGTGTCCGATGGACTCGAGAATGCACGCCTGTCGCGCGTTGAGCGCGAGGATTGCCCGCCGGAGTATTTGGAGGCCTATGACGAGGTTATCCGCTCGCGCGGGCGCACCAGCATGCCGAATGTGTTTGCCCTGCTGGCCAACAGTCCGGGCGCACTGGCCACGGTGACTCCGGTCGGCGCTCATGTGCGCTATGGCACCAAGTTCGATGACGCATTGCGCGAATATGTCATTCTAACCGTGGCGCAGGAACTACGCTGTTCGTATGAGTGGGGCCACCACTGGGAGTTTGCCTTGAAGGTCGGCGTGCCCGAGGAGATGCTTCGGAGGGTAGGTACGCCGGATATGGAGGCCGAGCCGGGACTGGTCGGTATTGCCACCAGATATGCACGCCTCGTGACCCGTAACGAGGAGGTCGACGACGAGACGGCCGAGACCCTGAAGGCGGAGCTTGGCAATGACGGTTTCGTCGATCTGACTATCATGATCGGTTACTACGGGATGCTCGCCCGGTTTATCAACACGATGCGCCTACAGCTCGAGGAGGGCAGCATCGCACCGCCGTTCAACGTTTGAACCCGCGCCGGGCGGGTGCGGCTGGGGCACAATGAGGGAGGAAACTCCATGGTGAAGGTTGTCGTTCAGATGTATCCGATGGTTCGTGCCGAAAGCCCTGACGAGCGCAAGGCGCTTCGTCCGATCGGCCGGAACCGGGAACGCTATCAGGAGGCCATGGACGGGATGCCCGACCTTATTCGGGCAATGGATGACCTCGGCGTGTGGGGTGTGTCGTCGATCGAACATCATTTTCATTCCGAGGGCTACGAGGTCGGACCGAGCATCGGCATAAACACCGGCTACTGGGCTGGCCTGTCGAAGCGCCTGAACATCGGCAGCCTAGGCTATGTTATGAGCGTGGACGACCCTATACGGGTCGCTGAAGAGACCGCCACCCTCGATCACATGACCAAGGGACGCTGCTTCGTGGGCTTCGCACGCGGCTACCAGTCGCGCTGGGCAAACGTGCTGGGTCAGAAACTGGGCTCGTTGGCAACGCTCTCCGACAAGACCGCCTCGGACGAGCAGAACCGCAGGATCTTCGAGGAGCAGGTCGATATCGTCATGAAGGCTTGGACCGAGGATGCCTTCGACTACAAGAGTGACCTTTGGGAATATCCCTATCCTCATGACGAGGGACTCGAGGGCTGGTTCATGGGGGATATCACACGCCAGATGGGCGCGCCGGGTGAGATGGATGAGGAGGGCAGGCTGCGAAAGATTTCCGTCGTGCCGGCGCCCTACACGAGGCCGCACCCGAAGGTGTTCATCGCCTCGAACGCTTCGATCGAGACGGTGGAGTATGCCGGCAAGCGTGGCTTCATCCCGTCCTACTTCTCGAGCATCGGGCGCTGCGCGGACTATGGACCCCGCTACACCGAGATCGCCAACCAGAACGGGTTCAATATTGCCCATGGCCAGAATCAGGCGATCGTGCGCTGGCCCCATGTGGGCGAGAGCCATGACGACGGCGCGCAGAAGATGCTCGATTGGTCCGGTGACATTTTCCAGAACTTCTACGGCCCGCTGTTTCCCGACTGGAACAGCAAGGTCGAGGGTGTGGACGATGCGGGCCTGATCGAGCTGATGGACGAGACCGGGCTGTTCCAGTACGGCACGGTTTCGGAGGTGCGTGATTCCTATATCGGGCAGTGGAAGCAGCTTCCGGCGGAATACATCACGCTGATCTATCACTATGCCCAATGCCCGAAGGACGACATGATCGACCAGCTGCGTATTTTCATGCAGGAGATCAAGCCTGCGCTGGATGAGATCACGGATTATCCCGGGGCGGAAGCCGCGGAATAACCGCAATCTGATTATTGTATTGCGGGCGGTACCGACGGTGCCGCCCGTATCTTTTCAAGGATTGCCTGCCCCATGCTGAACTCGACCTTCGCGCCCCACGGAATGGTGGTCGCACCGCATCATTTGGCCGCTGAGGCCGGCCTGTCTGTCCTGCGCGAAGGCGGCAACGCGATCGAGGCGATGATCGCGGCGGCGGCGGCGATCGCAGTGGTCTATCCGCACATGAACTCGATCGGCGGCGACGGATTCTGGGTGATCTCCCCGGCGCGCGGCGACCCCGTTGCCATCGATGCCTGCGGCGGCGCGGGAAGCGATGCGACGATTGGACGCTACACCGAAGAGGGGCTCGATGTGGTGCCGACACGCGGTCCGCTCGCGGCGGTGACGGTCGCGGGCACGGTTTCGGGGTGGGGCGCGGCTCAGGAGATTTCGGCCGGGCTTGGAGGTAGGCTGTCACTCGAGCGGTTGCTGGCCGATGCGATCAGCTATGCCGCCGACGGCGTAGCCGTGACTGAAGGGCAGATGCGCAACACGGTGGGCAAGCTGCCCGAGATGGGGCCGGCAATCGGCTTTGCGGAGGTCTACACCCCGGGCGGCGCTGTGCCGGCGCGCGGCGATCTGTTCCGCCAGCCGCGTCTCGCGGCCACCCTGCGCCGGATCGCGGATGCCGGTACCGAGGATTTCTATCGCGGCGATTTGGCCGCCGCGATCGCCGCGGATCTCGATTCCGTCGGTAGCCCCGTGCGGGGCACCGACCTAGCGGCGCACCAGGCGGTTACCAAGTCGCCCCTGTCGCTGCGCGTCGGCAATGCCACGGTCTACAACATGCCGCCGCCGACCCAAGGACTCGCGTCCCTGCTGATTCTGGGCACATTTGATCGCTTGGAATGTACGGATGCCGATGGCTTCGACTTCGTCCATCTGCTGGTTGAGGTGAGCAAGCAGGCCTTCGCGATCCGCGACCGGCATATCACCGACCCCGCGTACATGGACCCGGCACCGGAGACGTTTCTCGGCACGGATGTGATTGGTGGCCTCGCAGAAGCGATTGATCCGGTGAAGGCCAGCAACTGGCGGCGCGGTGGCACGAACAGCGACACGGTCTGGCTCGGCGCGATCGACGCCGAGGGGAATGCGGTCAGCTTCATTCAGAGCCTCTACTGGGAATTCGGCTCCGGCGTCGTGCTGCCCGATACCGGCATCACCTGGCAGAACCGCGGCGCCAGCTTTACACTCGATCCCGCCGCCCTGAATCCTCTCGAGCCGGGCCGTAAGCCGTTCCACACACTCAACCCGGCGATGGCACGCTTCGATGACGGCCGGGTCATGTCCTACGGAACGATGGGCGGCGAGGGGCAGCCCCAGACTCAGGCGGCCGTGTTTGCCCGGCATGTCCGCTTCGGTATGCCGGTTCAGGCAGCGATCACCGCACCGCGCTGGCTGCTCGGTCGCACCTGGGGCAGCGACAGCACCAACCTGAAGATCGAGTCTCGTTTTCCTGCCGAGGTGATCGACGCGCTGCAAGCCGCGGGGCACGATGTCGAGGTCGTCGAACCCTTCAGTGACCTGATGGGTCATGCGGGGGCGCTGGTGCGTCGCCCGGGCGGCATCATCGAGGCGGGGGCCGACCCACGCAGCGATGGCGCTGCAGCTGGTTACTGACCGCTATGGCCGACGACCGGGCGCCAGACCCTCCGTTCAAGCCGGAGCATTTCGTGCGACACGACTCGGCGGACGACGCGGAATTCTATGTGCAGGAGCGCATGGTCCAACATATCGACAATGCCGGGCGAGGCGCGCTCGCGGCCTTCTATGCCGAACATCTCCCGGCCGGCGGCCGGATCCTCGATCTGATGTCGAGCTGGGTCTCGCATCTTCCCGCCGATATCGAGTTCGCCAATGTCGCCGGACTTGGCATGAACCGGGCCGAACTTGAGGCCAATCCGCGCCTTACGGAGGCGCGCGTGCATGACCTGAATGCAGACCCGCGCCTGCCCTATGGTGACGGCATCTTCGACGTCTGCCTGATCGCGCTGTCGGTCCAGTATCTCATCCGGCCGCTCGAGGTCTTTGCCGAGATCGCGCGGGTGCTAGCGCCTGGCGGGCTCTGCATCGTATCGTTCTCGAACCGCTGCTTCCCCACCAAGGCCGTCGCGATCTGGCTAGAGCTCGGTGACGCGGAACATGCGGGCCTTGTGGGTGCCTATTTTTGTCACGCCGGGGGATTCAGCGAACCCGTCGGCCTGAACCTGTCGGCGTCAGGCGTATTGGGAGATCCGCTGCTAGTCGTAACGGCGAACAAAATCTAAAAATAGACAATGGGGTATATCGAGATGACACAGGAAATTCCCGACGCCGATACTGATGGTCGGCTCGCGCGGATTACCGACCAATATATGGATGACCCCCAACGGACGTGGCCCGAATGCATGGTCGTCAGTAAGACAGGACGGATCATCGGGCTATTGCAATATTTAGACATTGCTAGCCGCCTCGAGTGCCGTCATGCAGATGAATTCTAGGGCCAGAATGCAATGCAGTGGCGGCATATCTGATGGTAGTTAGGTGCTGCGTAGTCGATGTAAAATCTTGATATAATTCAAGGGCCGCTTCCAGCCGAAGCACTTCAAAATACCGGGAGATCCTCGCCATGGGGTTTGAGCTCTATCACTCGGATCATTCCACCTGTAGCCAGAAGGTCCGGATCTGCTTGGCCGAGAAGGGGCTCGACTGGGAAAGCCACGTATTGCATTTCGCTTCCGGCGATCACCTGACCCCGGAGTACCTTAAGCTCAATCCGAACGGCGTGGTGCCGACGCTTATTCATGATGGTGAGCCAGTAATTGAATCCTCGGTCATCATCGAATATCTGGACGAGATTCATCCTGAACCTTCGCTGTCGCCGGCCGATCCGCTGGAGCGCGCGCGGCTGCGATCTTGGATGCGCTACATGGAGGAGGTCCCCACCCCCGCCGTTCGTGTGCCGTCCTTCAACAAGGTTTTCCGGCCGCTGCGCTACGAGAATGCCTCGGAGGAGGATTTTCAGGCGCGCGTTGAGAAGATGCCGCTGCGCAAGGCGTTCTATCGGCGCATGGGCCGGATCGATGGCTTCTCCGAAGAGGAGATGGACAATGCCATCGCCCAGATCCGCCAGACCTGCGAGCGCATCGACGCCGCAGTCTGCGCGATCGGCGGCCCTTGGATACTCGGCGGGCAATATACCCTCATCGACGTCTCCCTGACCCCACTGATACAGCGTATGGTCGACTTGGGCTACGGCCCGGTCTGGGAGCTCGACCTACCCGAGATGACCGCGTGGTTCGAGCGGATCAAGGCGCGCCCGTCCTTCGCGACCGCCTTCTATGCCAATACGAATGTGAGTGAGAAATACCCGCAGTTCTTCATCGATGGAGAGCCCGAATGAAGATTGAAATGTATCAGGCGCCCCAATCGACTTGCAGCCAGAAAGTTCGGATCACGCTGGCTGAAAAGGGCCTACCGAAGATGAACAGGGATTGGATCGAGCATGACGTGGATCTGGGGAAGTTCGAGCAACTCGAGCCCGACTATCTGAAGATCAATCCTAACGGGGTCGTCCCGACCTTTGTTCATGACGGCACGATCCTGATCGAATCTTCCGCCATCCTGGAATATCTCGAGGAGATCATCCCCAATCCCTCTCTGGCTCCGGGTGACGCGGTCGGGCGTGCGCGGATGCGGGCTTGGATGCGCTACATCGATGAGGTGCCGACGGTCGCAGTGCGGGTACCGACTTTTGCAAACATGTTAGCGCCGATGCGATTTGCGAAGTCCAGCGATGCCGAGTTCGCTAGCCATGCCGACCGGCTTCCCCTGCGCAAGCAATTCTACCAGCGCATGTCCCAAACGGGCTTCGGTAGGGGGGAGCTCGAATATGCCGAGTTCCAGATTCGCCAGACCTGTGAGCGGATCGACGCGGCCATCACCGAGAATGGCGGCCCGTGGATAATGGGCGTGCAGTACACCATGGTGGATGCTCAGGTGACACCGTTGATCGACCGGATGGACGACCTTGGCTACACCTTCCTGTGGCGGGACGATCTGTCGGAGATGACCGCGTGGTTCGCGCGTATTCGCGAGCGCTCGTCCTACGCCGCGGCCTTCTATCCTGGCGCGCGCATTTCCGAGCGATATCCCGACCATTATCGGTCGGCCTCCGAGCTCAAGGCTGAGCGCGGTTACTAACCCGCGTCTCGCTCACCTGCGCAATGCCCGCAAGAATGGGCATTCTCGCGTTCAGATCGTTGGGAAGGGGCCGATACGGTCCTCATAGGCTTGGGTTGCCGGATGCTCGATCATCGGCGTGACCTCGACCGTCATCCAGGGATGCAGCGGCAGCGAGGAGATGTCGGCATGGAATTCCTCGAGGCTGTCGGCCTCCCAGATCGAGAAATTCGCCCGCTCACCAACGATCCGCCAGACCTTGCGCATCTTGCCCGCCTGGATTAATTCGATCGCCCGGTCGGCCTCCGCATCGCCCAGTGCTTTGGCCTCTGCCGGGCCCATCTCTCCCGGCAGCTCCACCCTGATGCGCACCATGAAAAGCATGCGAATTTTCCCTGTGATTTTCGGGGCGGGGCTGGGCCTAGAAGTAGATCCCGAGCATCCGACCCCACAGATATTGCAGCGGCAAGACTAGCAGGATGCCGATCACGAAATAAACCGCCGTCAGCCGAAAGGCCTCGCGCATGGGCACGCCGCCGACCGCCATAGCCATCGCTACGGGCGGCGCTTCGTGGGGGAAGGGATAGATCATCCAGCTCGGCACCTGTACCAGCAGCACGGATTCCAGCGGCCAGCCGGTCGCCTGCGCGATCGCGTCCGAGAAGGACGACACGATCGGTGGGG
>PBPM01000129.1 GCA_002724635.1 Rhodospirillaceae bacterium | reverse complement strand
GGAAACTAGGTTCTGCACCTTCTGGCGCTCGGCCAAAAGATCCGCAAAGGCCTGCAACCGGTCCAATGTTTCACGTGAAACATTCGTGTCGGAAAGAAAGTTTTCGGGGCCGTACGACCCGTCATACCCCACTGTGTCAGGCGGCGATGCGGCGAGCATGACGCAGCAGCGCCGTCAGGACGGCCGGGGTCACGCCGGGGATTCTGCCCGCCGCGCCCAGGGTTGCGGGTCTTGTAGCCTCCAGCTTTTCGCGCATCTCGTTGGAAAGCCCGCCGATGGAAGCGTAGTCCAGATCTTCCGGTAGGGATAGCATTTCGTCCTTGCGATAAGCCGCGATATCGGCCTGTTGACGGTCGAGATAGCCTTCATACAGTGCATCGTTCGCAACCTGCTGCAGGATAGCGGGCGCGATCTCCCGGGTTTCTGGCCACAGCCGGGCAACCGCCTCCATGCCCATCTCCGGCTGTGCCAACAGCTTCAGCGCCGAGCGCGGCACCCCGTCCCGGGATACCCGGATATCGCGCGCCGCCAGTGCCTTTGGCGTTGCCGACAAGGCGGCGAGTTGTGTCCTAGCGCGCGCGATAGCAGCCATTTTGGCCTCAAAGGAGGCCGCCCGATCAGAGCCAACGCAACCGAGCGACAGTCCGGCGAGCGTCAGGCGCTGATCCGCGTTATCCGCCCTGAGTGACAGGCGGTATTCCGCGCGGGAGGTGAACATACGATAGGGCTCGGTGGTGCCCCGGGTAATCAGATCGTCGATCATAACCCCGATATAGGCCTCGCCCCGGTCCAGAGTGAACGGTTCAGTCGAACCCCCAGCGGATATCGCCGCGTTAAGCCCAGCCATCAGGCCCTGGGCGGCCGCCTCTTCATACCCGGTGGTGCCGTTAATCTGCCCCGCCAGATATAGCCCCGCCACCCGCCGGGTTTCCAGCGTCGGGCGTAGCTCCCTCGGATCCACGTAGTCGTATTCGATAGCATAACCTGGCCGGATCACCCGGGCATTTTCAAGACTGGGGATCTGTCTCAGAAAGGCGTGCTGCACATCTTCGGGGAGGGAGGTAGAAATACCGTTGGGGTAGACCGTATCGTCGTCCAGGCCCTCCGGTTCGAGGAATATCTGATGGCGCTCTTTGCCAGCAAATCGGACCACCTTGTCCTCGATCGACGGACAATAACGAGGGCCGGTTCCCCCGATCTGGCCCGAATACATAGGCGCCCGGTGGATGTTGTCTTCTATGATCCGGTGGGTGTCTGGATTGGTATAGGTGATGTGGCAAGCAATCTGCGGCGTTTCAATCCGGTCGGTCAGGTAGGAAAACGGCTCCGGCGGATCGTCCCCCCGCTGGACCTCCAGTTGGGCCCAGTCAATAGTTTTGCCGTCCAGCCTGGGTGGGGTGCCGGTTTTCAGCCGCCCCAGCCTAAATCCACAGTTTTCCAGGGTTTCCGACAGTCCAAGCGCCGGTGATTCGCCCACCCGGCCGGCCGGTGTTTTCTGTTCTCCAATATGGATCAGGCCCCGCAGAAACGTGCCTGTTGTAATTACCACACGGCCCGCAGCCAGACGGGGACGACCATCCCCCAGAATGACGCCTGTCACGCTTTGCCTGTCGTCCTCTCCGGTGGCGAGGATCAGATCCTCGACTCCGCCTTCGCGTATGTCCAGATTAGGCTGTTCCCGCAGAACAGCCTGCATCGCCCCCCGATACAGCTTGCGGTCGGCCTGGGCGCGGGGACCCTGAACCGCGGGACCCTTGCGACGATTGAGAATGCGGAACTGGATTCCGGCCCGGTCGATCACCCGGCCCATGATCCCGTCGAGCGCATCAATCTCGCGCACCAGGTGACCCTTACCAAGGCCGCCGATGGCGGGGTTGCAGGACATTTCTCCTATGGTGTCAGCCCGGTGGGTTACCAGCAAGGTTTTGGCGCCGAGGCGGGCGGACGCCGCCGCCGCCTCGCAACCAGCGTGGCCGCCACCGACAACGATCACATCATAGGCAATTTCCGGTTCTGACATGGCGCGAAATATAGGGGTCGATCTCACCATCGTAAAGCACGAAGACAACGGGGGCCGACAAATGTTTCACGTGAAACATGCCCACTGAAACCCCTATTTTCCGATACAGAAATCGGCAAAAATCACGTCCAGCAGATCCTCTACATCAACCCGCCCGGTCACCCGTCCCAGAGCCCGGGCCGCCAGGCGGAGGTCCTCCGCTACCAGCTCGCTTTTTTTTGCCGCAACGGCCCGTTCCAGAGAGGCTACGCACGCTACGAGTGCCTCCCGGTGCCGCGCCCGAGTCAACGGCGCCTGGCCGCCATGGTCAAAAAAGGTAGCCGCGGCTGCTTCTATTCGGGTCAATAGGCCGGCAAGGCCATCGCCGGTTTTCGCGGAAACCGGTAAGGTATCAATGCCGTCAGGAAAATCCGCCGAGGAGCCGGGCAGATCGCTTTTATTCGCGACGGCGATTGTGTCCTTGTTTTCCAGCAAGCCGAGACTGGTAGTGTCGGGTGTAGTGCTGCCATCGAATACCACCAACCGCAGATCCGCTACTTCGCTCCGGTCCAGCGCGCGGCGCACCCCCTCCTGCTCTATCTCATCTCCCGCTTCGCGCAAACCAGCTGTATCGGCAAGGGTCACGGGCCAGCCGCCGAGGTCGAGGTGGACCTCGATCACGTCCCGTGTCGTTCCCGCCGTATCGGAGACGATGGCGACATCGCGCCGGGCTAGCGCATTCAACAAGGATGATTTCCCAGCATTAGGCGCCCCCAGAATGGCGATCTGTAGCCCGTCGCGCAGCCGTTCGCCGCGGCGGTTGTCGGCCAAAAATTCTCCCATCTCCGCTCGGAGCCCGCCGATTTTTTCCCGAGCCGATCGGGCCACACCATCGGGCAAATCTTCGTCGGGGAAATCGATCCACGCCTCGATATGGGCGAGAACATCGATCAACTGTGCCCGCCAGGCCTCCAGCCGGCCGGCCAACCCGCCGCCTAGTTGAGCCAGCGCCTGGCGTCGCTGGGCCTCGGTTTCGGCATCAACCAGATCGGCCACTGCCTCGGCCCCGGTCAAGTCGATCTTGCCCGCGAGAAAGGCGCGTTTAGAGAATTCCCCCGGCTCCGCCAGCCTGAGCCCGCCAAGGCTTGACAGTGCCGCGGCAACCGCGTCGGTCGTCGCCCGGCCGCCGTGGATGTGAAGCTCCACCACGTCTTCCCCTGTTAAGCTGGCGGGCGAGGGAAACCAGATTGCGAGGCCGTCATCCAGCAGATCACCGGTGGCAGGATCTACCATACGGCACCGTATGGTGCGGCGGGGATCAGGCAGGACATCCAGTTTAGCGATCTGCCGCAGCGCCTCTCCCGCACTTGGGCCGGACAGGCGAAAAACGGCGATGCCGGCCCGCCCGTGAGCCGTTGCCAGCGCGTAGATGGTGTCACTTTCTACCAACAAAATTCGCCGTCAGGCGCCCCGCAGAAAACCGGGTAGCCGGCCTCCGGCCAGCAGATAGAGACCGCCGATCACCAGAACCATCCCGACCAGCCGTGATGGATCCGTCTCTACTGGCTTGAAAAACAATGGAAAACTGGTGGCGAGTGCGGCTGAGAGGCCGAACACGACGAGGCTCGCTGTGGCGTAAATCACGGGTGGCAGGCCTGGATTGGGAGCCAACCCCATGGCCTGAAACAGCGAACCGTTGGCAAAAGCGCCGAAAAAAATCCCGATCAGCAAAATAGCCGTCAGCGCCCCCGCCGGGGGCACCAGGGTCGACGCCCGGCCCGACGACGCCCAATAAAGGGCGATGCTGATCGCCGTCGCCATGAAGTACCAGACCAAGTAGACCAGTGGATCAACGCCGTATCGGTCCTTGAAAAACGGGATGGCGAGAAACGCGGGCACGATGGCCGCCGTCGCGATCAGGGATTTGGCAAACCACGTTTCCATTGAGCCCCCTTATTCTGTTGTGGGATTTAGCACGGCTATTTGTCCTGCGCCTTGGCGAACTGTTCCATGAACACCTGCTGGAGATGGCTGAAGCCGCTCGCGCCGGCGGACATCCACTGCTCCATCATCTTTTCAGCATCCATGGTCGCCGCCATATCGCCGGCACGCCTGGTCAGCTCATCTACCAGGGCCTCGTTGGCGGCGGTCAAATCGGGCAAACCGAAAAACCGACGGGCCTCTTCCGGCGTGCAATCGATATCTAATGATATTTTCATGGTTGACTCCCTGCGCCTCGAAAGCAACTACTGTAACACAGCCTACCCGATCCAGGCGGCCCCAATTCGGCCCACCGAAAGCCAAACATGTCCAACAACCGCCTGTCCGAAGAAACCAGCCCCTATCTGTTGCAGCACGCCGAAAACCCTGTCCACTGGTACGGCTGGGGGCCCGAGGCCTTGGCCGCCGCAAAGGAACAGGACAAGCCGATTCTGCTGTCGGTGGGTTACGCGGCGTGCCACTGGTGCCACGTGATGGCCCATGAAAGTTTCGAAAGCAAAACCATCGCCGCCCAGATGAACAAGCTGTTCGTCAACGTGAAGGTCGACCGCGAGGAACGCCCGGATATCGACACGATCTATCAGCATGCGCTGCAACTGCTGGGCCAGCAGGGCGGCTGGCCGCTGACCATGTTTTTGACACCGGACGGCGAGCCGTTCTGGGGCGGCACCTATTTCCCGCCGGATTCCCGATACGGCCGACCCGGCTTTTCCCAGGTGCTGTCGGCGATTTCCGACTACTGGAGGGAAAAGCGCGACAAGGCGATGGAAACCGCCCAAGCCCTGAACGACGGGCTGACGAAAGTGTGGACTCCGGAACCCACAGAGGGTACCTCCGGCGGCATCCCGCTGGCGACCAACGACCAGGCGGCCGCGCGCCTCGCCCGGGAATTTGACATGCAAAATGGCGGGTTTGGCAACGCGCCCAAATTTCCAAATCCATCGATTCAAGAACTTCTTTGGCGGTCTTATCTGCGCACCGGCAACGAGACTCTGCGGGATGCGGTGCTGTTGTCGCTGAACAAAATGTCCCAGGGCGGTATCTACGATCATTTGGGCGGCGGCTATGCGCGCTATTCAACAGATTCCATATGGCTAGCGCCGCATTTCGAAAAAATGCTCTACGACAACGCGCAGATCGTCGACTTGCTGGTATGGGCCTGGCGGGAAACTGGCAACCCGCTCTACGCACAGCGCGTCGAGGAAACCATCGAGTGGTGTTTGCGCGAAATGATTGCTCCGGTGGGAGGCGACGCTAAGCCCTTCGCCGCCACCTATGATGCGGATTCCGAAGGCGAGGAAGGAAAATTCTACTTCTGGTCGACCTCTGAGATTACCGACGTATTGGGCGACGGTGCCGACACGGTTCTGTTCAAGACGATCTACGGCGTGTCCTCCAACGGCAACTGGGAAGGCCACAACATCCTGAACAGGATCGACCATCCCGATTTGCTGGACGATGCGCAAGAGGCAACGCTCGCCGCTTGCCGGCAAAAACTGCTGACGGCGCGCAATGGGCGTATCTGGCCGGGCTGGGACGACAAGGTGCTGGCCGACTGGAACGGGCTGATGATCGCCGCCATGGCTTTGGGGGGGCGCGTTTTCGACAAGCCGCACTGGCTGGACGCCGCTGTTTCAGCATTCACGTTTGTGCGCGATTCCATGCAGAAAGATGGCCGCCTGCTGCATTCATTCCGCGACGGAAAACTAAAGCACGCCGCCACGCTGGACGACTATGCAACCATGGCCCGCTCGGCCGTGGCACTTTTCGAAGCCACTGGCGACACCGGCTATATCGATACCGCGCGCGATTGGGTATCCGTGCTGGACGCGCACTATCTGGATGCCGATGGCGGCGCCTATTTCTTCACTGCCGACGATGCCGAGGCCCTGATCATCCGCACCAAGTCCGCGTCGGACAATGCGACGCCTGCGGGCAACAGCGTCATCGCCGCGACGCTCGCCAAACTGCACTACCTGACCGGCGAAGACGCCTATCGGGTGCGGGCGGAAGAAATCCTCACCGCCTTTGGGGGCGAAGTATCTAAGAACCTGTTTCCCTATACCGGCCTGCTTTGCGCCAACGAGGTACTGCAAAGCTGTGCCCAGGTGGTGATCGTCGGCAGCGCTGGCGACACAGACGCGAACGCCTTAGCCGAGGCCGCCTGGAAATCACCCAACATGAATACCCTGATACAGCGCATCGCGCCGGAGGACACCCTGCCCAATGGCCACCCCGCCGCCGGCAAGGACCAGCGAGATGGCAAGGCCACGGCCTATATTTGTGTCGGTCAGACCTGTTCGCAGCCTCTGACCGATGTGGCGGCGTTAGAAGAGGCGTTATAGGGGTGCTGAAGGTGGCCGCATTACCAATGAGCTTCCTGCCTTCGCGGCAATTACGGCCAATATTCAGAATGTCATCGCCGTGCAGTTGGGTATCCAAGGACACTTTGGCCGTCGGCCAAGTACCAAACAAACGGTATGGACCCTCGGCTCAAGGCTGCGGCGGAATGTTTAGACCCCTTTCGACCGCGGGCCTGGACAGAATGCGGTCGCGCCAGGCGATGACGTTCCTGAAACCGTCGAGGCCGAGATCGTCGCCTGCGTCATAGGTTTTGATCAATGTCCGCACCCAGGGGGCGGTTGCGATGTCGGCGATAGTGTAGTCTCCGCCCATAATATAATAGCGGTCGGAAAGCCGGCCTTCGAGCACACCCAGCAGACGTCTGGACTCGTTCAGATAACGGTCGGTCGGATAAGCTGTCGGTGATCTTGTCGGCGGCGAATTTAAAGAAATGGCCGAGCTGGCCGAACATCGGGCCGACGCCGCCCACCTGGAACATCAGCCATTGCAGGCATTCGTAACGCGCCACCGGTTCGGTCGGCATAAGAGTGCCGGTTTTTTCCGCCAGATAGATAAGGATCGCGCCGCTTTCCCAGATCGGCATCGGCTTG
>PBPM01000128.1 GCA_002724635.1 Rhodospirillaceae bacterium | reverse complement strand
TCGCCGCCCGCCTGCCGAACCGCGCCTCGTTCTCAAGGCACCCGATGGTCAGGACAAGGCCGACAAGCGCCGCCGCGATACCGATGGTCGCGGTGTTGAGCGTCGCATTGATCAGCCGGTCGGCGTTGGCCGTCCACGCCTCGAGCGAGAGCCGCCCCGGCAAAGGGTCGGGGAAGCGCCAACGGCCGGCAACCGACCAGAGCGCCATGGATGCGAGCCCGAGAAATGCGGCGAGGAAGCTCGCCGTCAGAGCCGCCGCCGCAGCGATCCGCAGTGGCATGTCGTGCCTCCCACGGGTTCCCGCGTGAACCCATTTACGGCCGAGCCAGGCGACGATGCGCTCGCCCAGCCACCAGGCCAAGATCGCCGAAACCACGAGGCCGAGCTGCACGAGCGCCCCGGCCGACGCGACGAAGCGCAGCGCTAGGTCCGGGTCATTGAACCAGCGCACTAGCTGCACGGCGAGCGGCGGCGGAGTCGAGGGTGCCAGCACCACCGAGACGTCCACCACAGAGGCCGCAAAGGCAAGGACGGCGAAGATCGGCAGACGAATCTGCCGGTAGACCAACGGGAACACGGCCTTCAGCCAGGCCACGATCGTGCCGTAGCCTAGCGTGCGAGCCATGGTGCGCACCCGCGCTGCGTCCACCTGACCGATGGCGGCCAGCGTCATCAGGAACAGGAAGGGAATCTCCTTGACCATCAACCCCGCAATCAGCGCAAGACCGTCCGGGTCTTGGACGATAATCAGATCGGGCGGGCGATCATAACCTGTGAGCCAAGGTGAGGTCAGACGGAAGATCCAGCCCGACGGTGCCAACAGGAATGCGAGCCCGAACGCGACGGTCACGTGCGGAACAGACAGGAGCGGCGAGAGAAATCGCTGCACCCAAGCAAAGGATGCGGTGCCATGCCAGCCCGCAACGAAGAGAATGACCACGGCGAAGGACAGCGCGGTCACCGCCAGCCCGGTCACTAAGGACAGTCGGATCGATTCCGCGACGCCCGGGGCAGCGAAAAACGCCCGCCAAGCTTCAAAGCCGAACGCAAGCCCGCCGAGAGCCGGCAAGTAGCCGAAGGCCGGCAGCACGGTCCCAAGCAGACCCGCGAAGACCGGGCCGAGCAACAGCAACAGCGTGACAGCCGGTACCCAGCGCAGGGAGTAAGACGCCCCCATCTCGATTACTTCCCGCTGGCGTAGCGCTTCGTCCATTCGGCTTCGAGCGCAGTGACCCAGGATGGGTGCGGCTCGAGCAGGGTCGTGCCCAGTTCATCCGGCGACAGGGTCGCGATGCCGAGGTCAAGATTCCGGAACGCCGCTTGGGCATCCTCGGGCAACCGCGCCGTGTCGAGCACGGTGAAGCTGCCCCAGACGGCCGGATCTTGCTTGCGGGCTTGGGCCTCGGGCGACATCAGGAAGTCGGCCAGGACCATCGCACCCTCCCTGGCGTTGGCATTAAAGGGGATCGCGACGAAGTTGGTGTTGCCGATGGTGCCTTCGTCCAGGACGAAGGTGCGGACCGTGTCGGGCAGCTTACCCTGGGCGATCAGGCCCGACGCCTCGGCCGGCTCGAACGACAGCGCGATCGCGACCTCGCCATCGTCGAGCAGCCGTTGCATGGCGGGCCCGTTCTGCGGGAAGACCAGACCGCGCCGCCACATCAGCGGGTGCAGCACATCGAGCAGCTCCCAGAGCGGCGCCGAGATCTGCGCCACGTCCCTCGCAGGCGCCTGCAGAGCCGCAGGGTCGGTGACCAGTTCGATCAGGGCCTGC
Organism: Rhodospirillaceae bacterium; assembly: GCA_002724635.1. GTDB lineage: Bacteria > Pseudomonadota > Alphaproteobacteria > UBA6615 > UBA6615 > UBA8079. The sequence goes on along the minus strand of PBPM01000128.1, from coordinate 37,721 downwards.
TTAAGGAAGGTGGTGCCGAGAAAATCGGGCGGCTGGGGATAAGTAAAGCGCCCGGGGTTCGTTCGCGCCCATTCTAGTAGCGCCGTGATCGAGCGGGGTGGATTGTCCACATGAGCAGTGTCATACATGAAGACGAACTGGGCCATGCCCCAGGGCGCCTCCATATGGTCGACAGGCACGGTGAAGTCGACGGTAGTCGTCTTCTTGTTGACCGTATCGACGAAGCGATAGTTCGGCACGTCCCGGGTCCAGGGCCCGAATAGCAGGTCGTTGCGCTTCATCGCCGCGAAGTTCTCGCCGTTGATCCAGATGAGGTCGACCGATCCTCCGGTGAGCTGGCCCGCCGCCTTCTCGGCCACGACCCGTGCCACCGCCTCGGACGTGTCAGACAGCTTTACATGCTGGACGGTGACGCCGTGGCGCGCCTGCAAATGGTCACCGGCCCAAACGATATAGGCGTTGATACGCGCGTCCCCGCCCCACGCGTTCCAGAAGACTGTCTGGCCGCGAGCCTTGGCGACCACAGCGTTCCAGTCCTCGGCCTTGGCCGGCACCGTGGCGACGAATGTGAGCAAAACGGCCAGGGCCGCGATCAGGCGACGCATGCGCAAATCTCCTTCTGATGTTCAGCCCGTCCGTGCAGTCGCCGCGGCAGACGGCTGCCAGTCGGCGCGGATATGGGCGATGGTTTCGGGGTCGAGATAGTCGGCAACCCGGCCCGCAACATGCCTGATCAGTGCATCGTCACTGAGCTTCGCCGACCAGTTATCAGTGGATCCATTCTTTTCGCCTCCGGTTTCCGTTGCCTGACGAGACTTGACCCGCCACTTGGCGCACCAGGTGACGGACCAGAGCCACATGATGCGGCGCAGCGGCCAGAGCCACGGCTCGGTCGCTGCCGCCAGTTCGGCAGGCACCGCATCGAGCCAGACGCGGTAGAAATCCGCCACCTGACCGGGGCCGAGAACCGCATGACTGTTCACGTCCCAGGTCGTCGAGGTGTAGAGGCTGGCATGGGCGAGGTCGAACCCGGCCGCGCCGTAGCGTGCCTTCTCCAGATCGACCAGGATCACGCGGCCGTCCGGTCGCACCAGATAGTTTCCGGGATGAGCGTCGAACGCGATCAGTGATCGGGGCGGGCGGGCAGCGCGTGCAAGGGTCGTGCCCGCGGACCGCAATTCTTCGCGGATCTGCGCCTCGGCATCGGGGTGCAGCTCTGCCCCGGCGATGTAGCCCGCCTGACCCAGAACCTCGGTAAAGGTGTCGCCAAGTAGATCCGGCGGGTCCTTCAGCGGCGCACGAACGTCGCCCGGCGGCAGCGGTAGCGCGTGGATCGACGCGAGGCATTCCGCCATTGCCTGCAGATCGTCGGGCAGGGAGAGAGGCCGGCCGTCAATCGCCTCGACGATCAGTGCCCCCATTGGCAGACCGTCGCCGGGCGCGAGCGTGTAGTGCAGGCGTGGCGCGTGACCGCTCTCCGCCGCCCTTGCAAAGCAGGCCGCCTGATATGCGAGATTCTCTGCTGCGGCCAGCCCGAGCTGGCTCTGCTTCGGCACCCGCGCCAGCGTCCCGCTGTCGCAGAGCCGCACATGATCATGGGCGAGCCCCTTATCAGGCAGCGGATGCAGCGCATCGGACGGCATCCCGAGCCGCGCTGCCAGGGCGGTGCAGACACCCAATATGCGATCGCCATCGCTCACGCCACGTCGCACCCGCGCAATCGCTCGCGCCGCAGCCTCTCGATGAGTGGACCGAGCACCTGATCGTGGAACCGGTCGCAGCCGCCGCACAGGTTGCGGTAGGGTTCCCCCGCCGGCGTCACCGTTTCGCTGTGGCGCCGGAACGTATCCTCATCCCAGCCGAAGGCTAGCCCCAACCGCTCAGGTACGCCGGCATTGATCGCCTCGAAGGCCGGGCGCCCGGCGAGGTTGTCGAGGATTTTGGTGAGCGGTTCCTCGGTCAGATACTCGATCAGCGGCACGCGCTTCGCGCCCTCATGGCCGACGGGAAAATCATCCATGCCGGTGATCGACATCCGCCACATGCCACGAGCCAGAAGTTCGTCGAGAATCTCCGCCGTCACCAGGTCGCCCGTCGTTTGCACGACGACCCGCACGCCGCCCCGGCCGACATACTTCTCGCGCAGCATCTCCATCACCGGATACAGAACGGGTTCACGAGTCTCGTCGAGCAACACTTCGCCGCCGGACAGGATCACCCGCACCGGATTCTCCGCTCCGTCATCCGTTTCGAGATAGGTCATGCGCTCCGGGAGGTTCGAGACGATCTTCGCGTGACTCGACACCGCCTGGTCCGCCACCGCGTCGCACTCGTCGCGAACATAGGGGCGGAAGCGCGTGTCATAGCAATGCGCGCAGTGCCGGTGGCAGAGCCACGAGATGACGTAGTAGATCGATTCCATGCCTTCCCCGCTGGGATCCGCGATTGTAGCTATCGCCATGTCGGAAGGAACAGGCCGGATGTCACGTCACGGTTTGTTGACAGTCCGCCGCACGCGCCACGCCGACCAGGCTGCACCATTGTCCACATCGTCGAGCGCGTCGAGCATTGTCACCCGGGCATCAGCGGGAAGGCCCGCAAGGGTGTCGGCCAACGCATGATTGCTGCTCCATCGGACATTCCGGAACAGCCCTCTCGGCACCGCTGGACAGCGGCGCGCACCGACCAGCCAGTAGCCGCCATCTGTCGCCGGGCCAAAGACGAAGTCATGGTTGCCCAGCGCCGCGAACCCGCTGGCGATGTAGCGCGATTCGATATCCGGGATGTCGGTTCCGACGATGATCACCGGGCCGGGCGGCAGCCTGCGAAGGGGTCGAGCCAAGCGCATACCGAGATCGCCGCTGCCCTGGCCGATCAGCTGGACCCCCGGCACAGGCGGCCACAAGCCCGGGCGCATCGCATCCAGGTCCGGGGTTACAGCCAGCCAGGTCCGCCAGCGCGGATCGCCACCAAGGCGTCGCGTCACGTCGAACAGAGTCTGCCGATAGAAACGATACGCGGCCCCCGGGCCGATGTCGGCGGCGAGCCGCCGTTTGACCGCACCGCGCCGGGGGGCGCGGGCGAAGATAACCAGATGGGGCGTCATCGGTAGACCCGCGCGACCATCCGCACGGGTATCCCGAGCAGATAGAGCAGCAGGCAGAACTGGTTGCGGATGGGCCGCCGCCAGTAGCCGCCGTCGTGATAACGCCGCGGGGACGTGATCGCCGCAACATCCAGTCCCACCAGCCGGCGGCGGCCGAGACGGCGAACGAGATACACATCCTCCATCAGCGGCATGTCCGGGAAGCCGCCGAAGGCGGTGTATAGGTCGCGTGCGATCGCCAGCCCCTGGTCGCCATAGGGCAGGCCCAGAGCCCGGCAGCGCCATGCGACCAGCCGCTCGATTCGGCGTGCACCCGGCGTGTCGTCATCGAGCCGGAAAACGAAATAGGCAGCACGCTCGCGGCCACCGGCCATGAACGCCGCCAGCGCTTCGGCCCACCCGGGCGCGAGGACCGTATCGGCATGCAGGAACAACAGCCAGTCGCCGCGCACGGCAGCGGCGCCGGCGGCCATCTGGGTGCCGCGCCCCCTCTCCGCCGCGATCACCCGGGCCCCATGGGCAGCAGCCGTCGTCACCGTGTCGTCCTCGGAACCGCCATCGACCACGAGGACATCCAGATCGAACAGGCGCGCACCCTCTCCCAGAGACCCGAGCGTCGCCGCAACACCGGCGCCCGCATTCAGCACCGGGATGACGATACCAACGGATGACTCACCCGACATGGGCCTCGCGCCATTGCACGCCGCGAAGTGCACCCAAGAAGAAAATGGCCAGCACCACCGCCGCGCCGCCGAAGAACATGGCCGACGCCGGGTCGCCGGTCTGGTCGACGATCCACCCGGCCAGAGCAGGGCCGACGAACAGGCCGGCATGGTTCCAGGTGTGATAGAGGCCGGTACCGGTGTTGCGGTGCTCCGCGCTCACCGTCTCGACGGTGAGTGCCATCACGTTTCCGGTCGGGATGCCGATGAAGATCGCAGCGAGGATGAAGAGCAAGAGCGGCGCGTCGACCACCGGAATGATGCCGATTACCAGAGCACTCACAGCGAAACAGCCCACCATCACGAGGTTGGGCCGCGCGAGTTTCTCGGAAAGCCAACCGCCCAGCGGGATCGCGAACATGTAAACGAAGGTCGCATTCGCGATCAGCAGGCCCGCCGCTGCAACATCGAGTCCGCGCACCACGAGCATCGCCGGGCCGAAGGACAGAACCATAAGGTAGCCGGCGTTGTAGAGGACCCAGACGACGCCCGCGAGGGAGACCTTGGTAGCCTCGCTTCGGGTGATGGCAAGGCGCTGTACCGGCCGCGCGACAGGCTTCGCGGCAGGTCGGTAGAGGATCGCGACCAGCAGCATGCCGGCGAACGATCCGATGCCGGCCGTCAGGAACACCGCCTGCGAGCCCCACGCCTCGGCCATCGCGCCCTGGGTGTAGAGGCCAAGCGCAATCCCCACCGGCCAGCTGTTCATCAGGATTGCCATCGCCGTGACGACCTCCCTTCCCTCGAACAGGTCGCCGACAATCTTCACCATCAGCACCGTGATGATGACCCCGCCGGTGCCGGCGACGATCCGCCCGAGGCCAATCACGGCGAAATCGTTTCCGAGCCACATGACGAAACCACCAAGCGACATCAGTGCTAGGCCGACAATGCAGCCCCGGCGCTCGCCGAAGCGCTGACCGAGAAAACCCGCCGGCAGCGCCGTGACAACGCCCAGGAGCGAGAAGAAGCCGATCAGCGTGCCGACCTCGGTGAAGGCGATGCCGAGGTCTTCGACCAACAAGGGCGAGACCGAGGCCACCGACTGGAAATGGAAGCCGAGCGCCGAACGTGCGAGAAAGAGCGCGGCGAGAACGACCCAGCGGTTCGCAATCATGAAAGAAAATTTCCGGCCGCGTCTACGCCGCCGGGGCCTCCAGAACGCCGGCTGCATCGAGAATTCGGCGCCCGGACTGCGTCAGCCGCTCCAGCGTCTCGCGAAGCGCGGTCGCCGGATAGACGAGCTTGCCTCCGCGCTTGCGCACCTCACCGGCAACGAAGACCGTGTCCACATTGTAGGGCGTCGCCATGAAGACCAGCGTCTGGACCGGGTCGTGCACGGGACAGGTGTTGAGATCGTCGCCGCGAGTCAGAATCACATCGGCCTGCTTGCCCGGCGTAAGCGAGCCTATCTGGTGGTCCATGCCGAGCGCGCGCGCATTACCGATGGTCGCCCATTCGAGCGCCACCCGGGTCTTGAGGTGTTCTGGCATGGTCTTGGTCGGGCGCGGGCGCGCGTCGGTGTACATGCCGCGCTCAAGCTGGAGCGAGAACCGCACGACGGAGAACATGTCGCCGGAGATGTTCGATTCGAGATCGACGCCGAAGGAGGGGGTGCCACCCAGTTCCAGCACCCGACCGGTGACCGGGTTGCCATGACCGAAGTTGCACTCGCACTCGGGCGCAACCGTGATTGAGCCGCCCCGGTCTATGATCAGCTTCAGTTCCTCGTCGGTGAAGTTGGTCGCATGAACGAAGTCCGCCTCAGGACCTAGCAGCCCCAGCTCGTCGAGCCGATGCACCGCGTTGTCGGCGAGAAACGGAATGCCCTGAGCGCCGGTGTGGTTGGACCAGCGCAGGCCCATGTCCTTCGCTAGCCGGACATCATGTTCAATGCAGTCCCATACCGAGAAGCCAACCCCTTGGATACACATGGCCATGGTGATGAGCCCGTCGTCGGACGCGAGCCGGCCCTTGCGCAGCCGCTCGACCCGCTCGCGCGAGTGCGGCACCTCCGAGAAGGGCGGCTCGCCCGGTTTCGGGGCGAGCTTGGTCTGACCGTGGCCGTAGACCGCGCGGATGCCCGCCTCCTCGAGGGAGTCGATCGCCGCATCGGTGTGGTCCATGGTGGCGTTGCAGTGGTGCCAGTCGAACAGGGTCGTGGTACCACAGTTGAGCTGATTCAGCGCGCCGCAGAGGTTGGCGAGCCGGATGTCGTCGGGCGTGAAATGCGCCACCGCCGTCGCGTGCATCAGGGTCGAATATTCGAACATCGTCCAGTCGGCAACGACCCCGCGCACCCCGGTCTGCCAGGTGTGCTCGTGCATGTTGACCATGCCCGGGCTGACGATCATGTTCGACGCATCGATCACCTCGGCGTCGCCGACGTCGATCTTGCGGTCAACGGCGACAATCTTGTCCTCCTCGATCAGGACGTCGCCACCCCGGAAGTCGCCGATCTTGTCATCCATCGAGACGACCCAGCCGCCCTTGATCAGTATGCGCGTCATGAGTTGTTCTCCCCCGAGGAAATCCTATTCAATGTCACCAGCCTACCGCGCTGGGACCATGTAGGGAAACGCCGGACACGGCCCCTCGTTCGATTGTTGTTCGCTTCGCGTATCGGAATCGCGCCCGGGCGCGCCGGGCTACCGTTCCGTCTTACAGCCGCCCTCGTTGATGTCGAAGATCACGCCGTCCGGGTCGCGGAACTTGATCTCGTAGAAGGCGCCGGCATCCTTCGCCGCGCGCTGCGGGTCGGGTACGGATAGGGCGAAGTGGCGGAGCTTGGCGGTCATGTTTGGTACTCCTTCTTATCGTCACGGGCGGGCTTGTCCCGGCCATCCACGTGGCTGCGTCACGTGACCCCTCGACGTGGATGCCCGCAACAAGTGCGGGCATAACGTACATTGCTAACTTCGCGGTTTCGCGCCGACGAGCACGAAGGCCACTGCGGCGTTCTCGTCGGAGCGGTTCGACCAGGCATGGTTGGTGCCGCGCTGGACCAGCACGTCGCCGGCCTTGAGCATCGTCTCGCCTTCCTCCATCACCGCCCAGATCTCGCCTTCGAGCACGATGGCGAAGTCGGTCGTCTGGGTCTCGTGCATGCCCGGCGTGTTGGCGCCGTCGTCATGGGCCGCGCCCGAACCCATCTCGTCGAACGCCGCGCCCACATCGGCGTCCTTCCACATCTCATCGGGCGGGAAATCGACCACCCGGAAGATCGTCCCGTTGGGATCGTGGGGCTCGATCGAGTTCTCGCGAATCGCGGTGTCGGTACCGCCCGTGTTGTCGGCAGGCGCGGTCGTCTCCCAGTATTCGTGCAGGAAAAGGCCTGGCAGGGGCTCGATGGCCTGGGGCGATGGCCCGTCCTTCCAGATAATCGACCTGCCCGCATCGTTGTGGCCCGTGACCACGCGGCGAAATGTGCGTGCCATAATCTGTACCTTCCCTTTTGATGTTGGCAAACAGTTTAGCCGGGCTCGCGAGCGGGTCACAGCACTTGCGCCGGACCGCCCGGAGCGCGACCATGCAATCAATAATTCCAATCTAGGGGTAACCAGCCATGTCCGATCCCAACAATCCGTCCGGAGCGCTGCCGGGGGACCCGCGCTTCGGTCTATCCGAGGCAGAGCTCGAGGAGTATTACCGGACCAAGAGCCCGAGCTGGATCTGCAAGGGCTACTTCAAAGCCAATGGCGGGCTCGACGCACGTGCGGCAGCGATGGACGCTCATCAGGCATATCTGCGAGCGACGGAGCGCCAAATCCGATTCTCCGGCCCCCTACTCGCCGACGACGGCAAGACCCCAGCAGGCGCCATGGCCTTGATAGACGCGCCCGACAAGGTGGCCGCTCAGGAGTGGATGGACAATGAGGGCTACACCCGGGCCGGTGCTTTCGGCGAGATCTCGATCACCCGTTGGTCGTCATCCATGGCACTCCGATACAACGACTATCCGCGCACCGCGGGCTGGGAGCAGTTTGTGATCACGGCAATGGATGGCCCCGACGCCGAGAGGAAGCGCGCGGCGGTCGCCGAGGCCCATCACAAGTTTCAGGCGAGCGTCATGGACCGCTACGTGGCGCGCGGCCCAATGTTTAATGACGACGGCTCCCAGATGATCGGCTCGATGATGATCATGGAGTATCCCGAGCGCGCGGCCTGCGACGAATTTTGGGCTGGCGAGCCGCTCAACTATGGCGGGGTCTTCGCCGACGTCACCATCGAGCGCTGGCGCTACGGCATCACGCTGCCGGGCCCTTAATAGATCCGGACCCACAACTTCGATCGTGACGCCCGACACGGCCCAAAGCGGGCTGGACGGCAGTCGACAAGGGCGCCTAATCTGCCGAAGAGCCTGACCGGATAAAGATCCGGAAACTAGGGAGAAGCCGAATGGCAGACTGCGTCATCGTCATAGCGGACGATCATCCGCTGGTGCGCGACGCGCTCAGGCAGACGATCGTGCAGGACATGTCCGACGCTCGCTTCCACGAGGCGGCGACCTTCTCCGAAACCGAGGTGACTATCCGCCGCGAGGGTGCACCCGATCTCCTGCTGCTCGATCTGCATATGCCCGGCATGAGGGGCTTCACCGGGCTGGTCTACCTGCGCTCGGAGTTCCCCGAGGTGCCCATCGCAATGATCTCGGCAAGTACCGACGGCCGCATCATGCGTCAGGCGATAGACTTCGGCGCCGCGGGCTTCATTCCGAAATCCGCCACTGTCGACGATATCCGCGCCGCTGTACGCGACATCATCGCGGGCGACACGTGGCTCCCCGCCGGCATCGACGAACTGCCAGATACATCCGCCGACGATGCAGAGCTGTCGGCCCGGCTCACGGCCCTGACCCCGCAGCAGCTGCGTGTGATGGGTATGCTGTCAGACGGCAAGCTCAACAAGCAGATCGCCTTCGACCTCGATATCTCCGAGGCGACGGTAAAGTCGCATGTCTCGGCGATCTTGCAGAAGCTGGACGTGAATTCCCGGACCCAAGCGGTGATTCTCGCCGGACGGCTGAGCGTTGCCGATCCCGCCCGCAAGGTGCCGCTGGGCTAGGACGCCGTGCGCCGCACCGTGGCACGCTGCGACAGCATGCGCGACATCAATGCCCGCAGCGCTGCCGGCTTGACCGGCTTGCCCAGTACCGCATGGCCGCGACGCGATGCGTCCTCGCGCAGCCCCTCCGACGGATCGGCCGTGATGACGATCGTAGGGATGACCCGCTCTAGGACCCCGCAGATCTCAGTAACCACGTCGGGGCCCTTCTCATCCCCCGCCAAGTGATAGTCGGCGATGATCAAGTCCGGCGTGTCCCCGGCGAGCCCCCGCCGCCACTCGCTGCTGGATGCGATCGTGCGCACGTCGCAGTCCCAGCCGCTAAGCAACGCCGCCATGCCATCGCGCACGTCGGCATTATCGTCGACGCACAGGATGATCGCATCGGCCAGCTCGCCGGCGCGAAAAACCGGGCGCGCGGCGGCCGCGCGGCGGATATTCGTCGCACTGCCTTGCGGCACGCCGACGGCGAAGATCGAACCCTCGCCCGGGCGGCTGCGCAGCTCGACCGTATGGCCGAGCATGCGGGTAATCCGCTCGACGATCGCGAGTCCCAGACCGAGCCCCTGCTCGTTGCCCTCGTCGTTGGGCAGCCGCTGGAACTCTCGGAACACCGCGTCGCGCATGTCTTGGGGAATACCGGGACCGGTGTCGAGCACCTCGAATCTCACGCGCTCGCCCGCACCCCGGCAGCCGACTAGAACGCGCCCACCAGGCGGTGTGTAGCGGATCGCGTTCGACAACAGATTCTGTAGGATGCGACGTAGCTGCTGCCGGTCACTGCGCACGATCCGGTTCGACGGCACCATCCGCAGGTCGATGTCGCGCTCCTCGGCGAACGGCATGAACTCTGTCCCGAGCGCGCGCAGCAGGTCGCCAACATTGAAATCCTCGACCTGCGGCTCGACCCCGCCGGCGTCGAGCTTCGAGATGTCGAGCAGGCCCGAGATCAGATCCTCGACCGAGCGGAGCGAGGTATCGACCCGCCCCACCAGCTCCGCATTCTCAGGATCGATCGGCCGCTCGGCCAGCGACGACAGAAACAGCCGTGCCGCGTTCAGCGGCTGCAGCAGGTCATGGCTCGCCGCGGCTAGAAACTGGGTCTTGCCCAAGTTCGCCTGCTGTGCGGCATCCGAGGCCCGGCGCAGCTGTTCGTTGAGATTCATCAAATCCCGGGTACGCTCGTCGACCCGCTGTTCGAGTTCGCGCTTGGCAAGCTCCAGTTCGGCCGCGGCCTCCACGCGATCGGTTAGGTCCATAAGGCTGACAGCCACCCCGCCCGCCGGCATCGGGCTGGTGCGCACTTCGAGCACCGTCCCGTCGTCAAGACGGCGCTCATAGGTCGCGGGCCTGCGCAGCCGGTACTGGGCCAGCAGATCCCGGACGATTGTCTCGACGTCGCCCGGGCCATACTCGCCCTGCTCGGCTGAGTAGCGGATGATGTCCTCGATCGGGACGCCAACGCGGCCGTACTTCTCGGGTAGTCCCAGATAGTCGCGGAAGCGTTCGTTAAGCCAAGCGAGGCGCAGATCCTCGTCGAACACGGCGATGCCCTGGCGCATGTTCTCCATGGTCATCTGCAGTAGTTCGCGGTTGTACTGAATGGCCGCCGACGCTCCGTCGAGTAGTGACATCGCGCTTTCGATGTCGATATTGTCGCGCTCGAGCGACAGCGCGATCACCAGCCGCGCCGAGGACGCACCGATGGCGCTCGCCAGCAGCCGTTCGGCGAAACGCAGGGCGCCGGCATCAACGGGATCGTTGACGGACGGCGGTAGCTCGCGCTCGGCTAGATACTCCGCGAAGGCGCGGCGCACGACGGCCGCACCAAGATAGCGACCGGCGAGCTCCTCGAGGTCGCCGATGGTCAGGGAACCCTGCAACGCGCGTGGCCGCGCAGTGCGCTCCGCTCCCATCACCTGGACGAAGGCGCGAGCCTGGCCGCGCTCGAGGACACTCGGCCGGCTAGCGAGCGACAGAATGACTAGCAACGCGATGTTGGCCGAGAGGCTCCAGAAAACGCCATGGGTAAGGGTATCGTTGAAATCGATGCCGAACAGAGCCTGCGGCCGCAGGAACCCAATCCCAGCCGGACCTGCCGTGAGCAGCGTCTCGGGGAACCAGGCACTCGCCGCGAAAGTCGGCAGCAGCATCGTATAAGCCCAGACCATGCCGCCGGCGAGGATACCCGCCAGCGCACCGGAACGGCTCGCGCTTGACCAGAAGATTCCGCCGAAGATCGCCGGCGCAAACTGGGCGACGCCGGCGAAGGAGATCAGGCCGATCGAAGCCAGTGCCTGCCCGTCACCCGCAACTCGGTAATAGGCATAGGCCAGCAAAAGGATCGCCGTCATCGCGACCCGGCGGACGCTCAGGAGGGTCGTGCCGATATCGACGTCGACGCGCGCGCCGCCATGCCGATAACGCAGGTAGAGCGGCATAAAGACGTCGTTCGAGATCATGGTCGCAAGCGCCACCGTGGCGACGATCACCATACCCGTAGCCGCCGACAGGCCGCCGATGAACACGAATAGGGTGAGCGCCTCCTGGCGCGCCAGCATCGGCAGGGTCAAAACGAAGGTGTCCGCGTCCACCCCGCCGCCACCAAAGAGCAGCAGCCCGGCGAGCGCAATCGGGATGACGAAGATGTTGATGGCAACTAGGTAGGTCGGGAACAGCCAGGCTGCCGTGCGCAGCTCGCGCTCGTCAGCATTCTCGACGACGGCCACGTGAAACTGGCGCGGCAGGCATATGATCGCGGTCAGCGACAGGAGCGTAATCGTCACCCATTTAGAAGCGTCAATATCCACCGCGAAGCGCTCGGCGACGTAGCCCGTCGCCCGGGCCCGCGAGGCCAAGTCGCCGATCCCGTCGAACATAAAGAAGGTCACAAAGATACCCGCGGCGAGAAAGGCGACCAGCTTCACGATCGATTCGAACGCGATCGCCAGCATCATCCCCTGGTGATGCTCGGTAACGTCGATGTTACGCGTCCCAAACATAATAGAGAAGACGGCCATCAGCAGCGCCACCACCAGCGCCGTGTCCGCCCACAGGGCAGTGCCGGCGATACCCAACGGCATAATGATCTCGGGATAGCTGATCAGCACGTTGAAGCTAGTCGAGACGGCCTTCAGCTGCAGCGCGATATAGGGCAGGATTCCAATGACCACGAATAGGGTAACCACCGCCGCCAACGCCTGACTCTTGCCGAAGCGGGCGGCGATGAAGTCGGCGATGGTGGTGATGTTCTCCGCCTTGCCGATACGTACGATCTTACGCAGCACAAAATAGCCCGCGGTAAACAAAAGGATCGGGCCGAGATAGACCGGGATGAAGTCATAGCCCGAGGTCGAGGCAAGTCCGACGCTGCCGTAGAAGGTCCAGGACGTGCAGTAGACCGCGAGCGACAGCGCGTAGATCACGGGCTTGGCGCGGATGCGCGAGCCGTGGCGCTCCGACTTGCGATCGCCCCACGACGCGATCGCGAAAAGGCCGCCGATATAGACCAGCGACACGCCGAGAATGATCCAGTTGGTCAGCATATGCTTGCCGCAGTCATGCAACCCGGCCCGTCACCGCGACGGGACCCACAGGCGAACCTAACACAAAGGCCAAAGCCCCGGCGGGCGCACAAAAAAAGTGCAGGGCCGAGCCCTGCACTTGAAGAACCCCGTGACGGGGTCGGGGGAACGGAGGAACCTGATGCCGGCGCGGCATGCGCCAGCGCGACCGCATCCTGTTTCCAATCATCCCCAATGGCGGTTCCTAGTCTATTAGACATTCGTTGTACATGGGCGTGGATTAAGTGCCTAACGCCTCACCGCCTGCAGGTCGCCTAGCGCGGTCAGGGTAGCGAATGCGGCCGCTGATGTCGCTGCGGGTAGCCGAGAGGCTTGCGGAGGTAGGCACAAAAAGGCCCGGCCCCAAGGATCTGGACCGGGCTTTTCTGGAAACTGGTGGAGCCGGACGGAATCGAACCGACGACCTCTACAATGCCATTGTAGCGCTCTCCCAACTGAGCTACGGCCCCAATCTCGCAATTTAAAATTCTGTGGCGCGCGGCCTTCCAACCGGGCGGCGGGAAGATACGCAACCCGCCGCGCAACGCAAGTGCTTTCTCCGGTCGCGTCCACCTAGTCGTCGTCATCGTCCTTCTTGATCACCACGACCGGCTCGTCGTCATCGTCGTCATCGTCGAGATCGACACCGATCGCGTCGTCGTCGTCGTCGCCTTCGACCTCGACATCGCTGACCAGCGCCGCTACCTCGTCAGCATCCTCGTCACCCGTCTCCGGCTTCGCAGCATCGTCGTTGGCAGGCGGGCGGGCGTCCGGCTCGGCCGGGCGATTGCGACGCGGGCGGAAGATGGCCTCGGGATCGAAGACCGTGTCGCAGCTAGGGCAGACGATCGGCGATTTCTGCATGTCATAGAAGTTTGTGCCGCAGGACAGGCAGGTCCGCTTCACGCCCCATTCCGGTTTTGCCACTGGTGGTACCTCCGGTTTGTTTCGGACGCGCCGTTTGCCACGAACAACCCTAACTGTCAAAAGTAAATGCGCGCCCAATCGTCTCTTTGTCGCATCGTTTACCGAGCCGGCGCGACCCCAGCCGAAGAATCCCCTCGCCCTTGCTTCATGGTCCGGCAGAGAAACTTGTGCTAATCGGACGCCGCCCGGACCTATGACGCGAACGAACGACCTCGACTCGATGCCCGAAGATTCTCCCCACACCGCCATTGCACGCGCTAGCCGCGCGCTTTCAGGCTGCGTCCGCGTGCCGGGCGATAAGTCGATCTCGCATCGCGCGCTGATGCTCGGCGCGATGGCAGTGGGCACGACCCGCGCCCGGGGCCTACTCGAGGGCGAGGACGTGCTCGCGACGGCGGCGGCACTGCGCCGGATGGGAGTCGGCATCGCGCGTGACGACGATGGCGCCTGGCGGATCGACGGGGTGGGCGTGGGCGGCCTGCACGCACCCGACGATGTGCTCGACCTAGGTAATTCCGGCACCGCCGCGCGCCTGCTGTGTGGGCTGCTTGCCGGCCACGACTTCACCGCCATCCTGACCGGAGACGACTCCTTGCGCGCCCGCCCCATGGGCCGCGTCATCGCGCCGCTTGCCGAAATGGGCGTGCAAACGACCGCGCGCGACGGTGACCGGATGCCGCTATCCTTAACCGGCACCGCCGACCTGTTGCCGATCGAGTATGTCCTGCCCATCGCCTCGGCTCAGGTGAAGTCGGCGATCCTGCTGGCTGGCCTGCACGCGCCCGGACGCACCAGCGTGGTGGAACCGGCCGCGACCCGCGATCATACCGAACGCATGCTTGCCCATATGGGCGCCAAGCTCGAGATCGCCGACACACCCGAGGGCCGGCGGGTCACCGTCACCGGCCAGCCTGAGCTGCACCCAACGGATATTGAGATACCCGCCGACCCGAGCTCCGCCGCCTTCCCAGTCGTCGCCGCGGCGATCGTGGCAGGGTCCGACGTCACGCTGCCGTCTGTCGGAATGAACCAGGCTCGCATCGGCCTGTTCGACACGCTCGCCGAGATGGGCGCACACATCACCCGCTATAATCGGCCCGACGTCGTCGGCGAACCTGTCGCAGACCTCCGTGTGCGGGCGGGCGTCCTCAAGGGGGTGGTCGTGCCCCCGGAGCGCGCGCCGTCGATGATCGACGAATACCCCGTGCTGGCGGCCGCCGCCGCTTGCGCCGACGGCACCACCGTCTTCGAGGGCGTAAGCGAGTTGCGGGTCAAGGAAAGCGATCGGCTTGCCGCCGTCGAGGCCGGACTCGTCGACTGCGGCGTGGCGGTGTGGACCGAAGAGGATCGGATGGTAATCCAAGGGTGCGCCGGACCGCCCCGGGGCGGGGCTCAGATCGCGGCGAACCTAGACCATCGCATCGCCATGAGTTTTCTCGTCCTCGGCCTCGCGACGCAAGACCCGGTCACGGTCGATAACATCCGCACGGTCGAGACCAGTTTCCCCCGCTTCATCGAAACCATGGCCGGGCTGGGCGCCGATATCGCCGCGGCCGAAACGAACCCGACATCATGATCATCGCCATTGACGGCCCCGCCGCGGCGGGCAAGGGTACGCTGGCTCGACGCCTCGCTGAACATTTCGACTTCGCCTTCTTGGATACCGGCCGGCTGTATCGCGCGGTCGGATACCTCGTCCTGAAGGCGGGCGGCGACCCGGCGAACGAAACCGACGCCCTGCGTGCTGCCAAGGCCCTCGACCCCGGCTCGCTGGAATCCGTAGACCTGCACACCGAAACCATTGCCGATGCGGCTTCGCAGGTGGCGGCGATCCCGGCCGTCCGCCAGGTGCTGCTCAATTTCCAGCGCAACTTCGCCCGCACCCCGCCCAGCGGCAAGGCGGGGGCCGTGCTCGACGGCCGCGACATTGGATCGGTAGTCTGCCCCGACGCAGAAGTGAAACTTTTCGTCACGGCCCGCCCCGAAATTCGGGCGGCACGGCGCCATAAAGAGTTGCGGGAGAAGGGTTTGGAGAGTACATATGCCGCCGTTCTGGCCGAGATTGAAGCGCGCGACGTGCGTGACAGCACGCGAAAAGTCTCCCCGCTGATCCCGGGAGATGCGCATACGTTAGACACCTCGGACGAAACGCCGGACGCCGTCTTCGACGCGGCGCGGGCGCATATCGAGTGTCTGAATTGGTGAGCCCGGCCAAACAGTTCGTGTATGTAACACCGTTTCCATGTCCGGATGGGCCGGACAGACGGGGGATGCACAAGACCACCGGATCCAACCGGTTGGCATGAAAACCATGATGTGAAAGGACATATTGTCCCATGACCGATACCACCGCGGCGCCCGAGAGCGCCGGAATAGGCGAAAATTTCGCCGCGCTCCTCGAAGAAAGCCTGGGAAACAATTCATCTCTTGAACGCAGGGTCGTCAAAGGCACCGTCGTTTCGGTCGAGGGCGACTTCGCGCTGATCGATGTGGGTCTCAAGTCCGAAGGCCGAGTTCCGCTTAAGGAATTCGCCCCGCCGGGACAGCCCGCGGAACTCGCCGTCGGCGACAAGGTCGAGGTCTTCGTCGAGCGCTACGAGGACATCAACGGTGAGGTCGTCCTGTCGCGCGAGAAGGCGCGCCGGGAAGAGGCTTGGGAGAAGCTCGAGGAGGCCTTCGAGCAGACCGAGCGGGTCACGGGCACGATTTTCAGCCGCGTTAAGGGTGGCTTCACGGTCGACCTGTCGGGCGCCGTCGCCTTCCTGCCTGGCAGCCAGGTGGACATCCGCCCCGTGCGCGACGTCTCGCCGCTCATGGGCACCCCGCAACCCTTTATGATCCTCAAGATGGATCGCGCGCGGGGCAACATCGTCGTCTCTCGCCGCGCCGTCCTCGAGGAGACCCGGGCAGCCGAACGCACCGAGCTGGTCGCAAATCTCAAGGAGGGCCAAATTCTTCAGGGCGTAGTCAAGAACATTACCGACTATGGCGCCTTCGTCGATCTCGGCGGTGTCGATGGTCTGCTGCACGTCACTGACATCTCCTGGCGCCGCATCAACCACCCCTCCGAGGCACTACAGGTTGGCCAGACCGTTCAGGTTCAGGTCGTGCGCTTCAACTCGGAGACCCAGCGTATCTCCCTCGGCATGAAGCAACTCGAGGCCGACCCATGGGACGATGTGGAACTCAAATATCCTGTCAGTGCCCGCTTCACGGGCCGCGTGACAAACATCACTGACTATGGCGCCTTCGTCGAGCTGGAACCGGGCATCGAAGGCCTGGTCCATGTCTCGGAGATGAGCTGGACCAAGAAGAACGTGCATCCGGGCAAGATCGTCTCGACCAGCCAGGAAGTCGACGTGATGGTCCTTGACGTGGACCCGCAGAAGCGCCGCATCTCGCTCGGCCTTAAACAAACTCAGGAAAATCCTTGGGACGAGTTCGCAGTCAAGTTCCCGGGTGGCACTGAGATCGAGGGTGAGATACGCAACATCACCGAGTTCGGCCTCTTTGTCGGCCTGCCGGGCGACATCGACGGTATGGTCCATCTTTCGGACGTCTCGTGGGACAAGACCGGCGAGGAAGCGCTCGAGGGATTCAACAAGGGCGACATAGTTAAGGTGAAGATCCTCGAGGTCGACACCGAGAAGGAACGCATCTCGCTGGGCATCAAGCAGTTGTCGAGCGATCCGTTCGCCGAATCACTGGGCAACATCCACAAGGGCGAGGTCGTAACGGCCACCGTCTCGGAAGTGAATGACGGCGGCATCGAAGTCACCACGTCGGGTGGCCTGATAGCCTTCATCCGCCGCTCGGACCTGTCGCGCGATCGCTCTGAGCAACGCCCGGACCGCTTCGCGGTGGGGGAAAAGGTCGATGCCAAGGTGACAAATATCGACTCGGCGAACCGGCGCATATCGCTGTCGATCAAGGCCAACGAGATTGCCGAGGAGAAGTCCGCGATGGCGCAGTTCGGCTCGTCCGACAGCGGGGCCTCGCTGGGTGACATCCTCGGGGCCGCAATCCGCGAGAAGCAGGCCGAGACTCAGGAGATGATCGGCGAGACGCCGGCACCCGAGGCGGCCGCGGAAGAAGAAGCTTCCGCCGAAGAGACACCTTCGGACAACGCGGAAGACGAGGAGGGCGCGGAGAAGTCCTGAGGCTTCCACGCCTAACCGGCCCGCATGTCCTATGACCCGGATGCTCTATTAGACCGCCGCCGGCTGAAACGCCGGCTGCATGTCTGGCAGGCGATCACCCTCTTGGTGGTCGTCGGCGCCGTACTCGTTCTGTTGCAGGGCCGCAACGCGCTGCTCCACGGCGAGTATATTGCCCGCGTTCAGATCGAGGGCCTCATCGTCCGCGACGACGCCAGAAACCGCACACTGGCGCGCTTGGCCGAGGACGCGGACGTCCGTGCCGTAATCGTCCATATCGACAGCCCCGGCGGCAGCGTCGTAGGCGGCGAAGACCTCTACCGCGGCCTGCGATCCATCTCCGAGGCCAAGCCCGTCGTCGCGGTCATGGGCACCGTGGCAACGTCGGAGGCCTATATGGCCGCGCTCGCCGCGGACCGGATATTCGCCCGCGAGGGCTCTATTACCGGATCGATCGGCATCATCCTGCAGTCGGCCAATGTCTTGGAACTCCTCGGGAAGGTCGGCGTCGAACCGGTGACAATCAAGTCGTCTGAACTCAAGGGAATCCCCTCGCCGGTCGAACCGCTGACGCCCGTCGGCCGCGCGGCGACCGAGGCGGTAGTCCTCAACCTCTATGATTTCTTCGTCGACCTAGTGATCGAACGCCGTCCAATAGAGGGCGCAGACTTGCGAGCCCTCGCCGACGGGCGAGTGTTTTCGGGCAGGCAGGGCGTTGAAAACAGGCTCATCGATGCCATCGGTGACGAGGCCACCGCGATCGACTGGATGGTGCTTGCGCGCAATCTGCCCGCCGAGCTTTCGGTCAAAACCGTGCGTACGTCGACCGACAAAGAGGGACTTCTCGAGCAGCTCATCGGACTTGCAGGAAAATCGTTGTTTTCCAATGCATTAACACTTGACGGTCTTGTTTCTCTTTGGCAACCTTCGCCGCGCTAACAGGATTTGAGCTGCGGCTAAGCCTTCGGGGGAAGGCAGATTTTCGAGACGGGCGAATCTCGGGGGGATGACAATGACCAAATCGGAATTGATACAGCGCCTGGCCGAGCGCAACCCGCACCTGTTGCAACGTGACGCCGAGCGTATCGTCGCCACGATTCTCGAGGAAATCATTGCCGCACTGGCGCACGGCGATCGGGTCGAACTACGCGGTTTCGGCGCCTTCTCAATCAAGCGGCGCGCGGCACGAACCGGCCGAAACCCCCGCACCGGTGAGGCCGTCGACGTAGACGCCAAGGTCGTTCCCTACTTCAAGACCGGTAAGGAACTGCGCGAGCGCCTGAACAACGGCGTCTAATCCATACTCCCCCGCGCGGATGAAAATTCGTGCTTCGACATTCATCCACACCACGGATGGGCTAAACTCTGCCCGCTCGCCCAGCGTGGACAAACGCCATGCCGCCAAGCGAGTGCACTTGGATTGACGGGTCCAAACAGATGAACATATTCGGGAAAATTTCGTGAGCCGCTTGCGCTGGCTGATTACTGTCCCGGTCGCGGTCATCGTCGTCGTCTTTGCGGTCAACAATCGCAGCGACGTCGATGTCGACCTCTGGCCGCTGGACATCATCATTGCCTGGCCACTGTTTGTGTTCATCTTCATCGGCCTAGGCATCGGGTTCCCGCTGGGCGCGGTGCTAATATGGTTTTCGGGCGCGCCCGCACGCAAGCGAGCCCGCGAGCGCACAGCGCGCATCCGCGAACTCGAGCGGCACATCGCGCAAGACACACCGACCGATACGCCTCGGGCGATCACGCCGCAGCCCCCGGCACGGACAGGCTGACCCGACGTTGCGAACTATCAGCTCGGCAACGGTAGACATGCTGCTCGACGCCCCCAGCTCGGAAGCGTCACTACACGGCGCCTTTCGCGGCGGCGTCGAAACGCCGGCCCGCCGCCATCACACGATCCCGATGGGCTTACGCGACGACGCAACATTGCCGCTGATAATGCCCGCCTGGAGCCGTGTGGTGCCGCCGCGGTACATCGGCTTGAAGAACGTCGCTGTGCATCCCGACAATCCTAACCAGACCCACCCGGCGCTATCCGTCCAGGGCGAATATCTGCTACTCGACGGGCAGTCCGGGACGGCATCAACGCCTCGATCTGCAATGACCTCCGCGACGCAGTCGCGGCCGCCGAACTCGCGGAGCTGTCCCGCGACGAGCATGTCGGCCGGTCGGCTGACAACAAGATCACGCTGTTCAAGTCGGTCGGGACGGCGCCCGAGGATCTGGCGGCGGCGGAACTCCTGATCGACAGGCTAGAACCATGAGCATCGATGCGCACTATATCCACGAATGGCTAACCCGGCATGCGCTGCCGCTCTGGTCCCATGCCGGCTACGACACCGATATGGGCGGCTTCGTCGAATGCCTCACCCTCGATGGCCAGCCACTGCTCGACCGCAACAAGCGTCTGCGCGTTCAGGCGCGGCAGATCTATGTCTACAGCCACGCCCATCTGCTCGGCTGGACCCCACCCGATGGCGGCCCTACGGCGCTCGAGGTTGCGCGCGGCGGATTCGACTTCCTGACCGGAAATTACTGGCGCGAGGACGGCGGCGGGTTCATCTACGCCGGCGCGCGCGACGGTACTCCGGTCGACGGTCGCATCGAGTCCTATGAGCAGGCCTTCGCGCTATTCGCGCTCGCCTGGTATCACCGCGCAAGCGGCGATTCCGCCGCACTTGACTGGGCGGCCCGGGTACTCAGCTTTATGGACGAGATATTGGCCGATCCGGTGCATGGCGGCTATTTTGAGAATCCGGGTCGTGACCTTCCGCGCCGTCAGAACCCGCACATGCATCTGCTTGAGGCGCTGCTCGCGCTTAACACCGCGACCTCAGATGCAAACTATCTGGACCGAGCAAAGCGCATCATCGAGCTGTTCCGCGTGCATCTGCGCGACCCGGAGACCGGCACCTTACGCGAGTTCTTCACTGGCGACTGGTCGCCCGCCCCCGGAACGCTCGGCCAGATCGTGGAACCGGGCCATCATTTCGAATGGGTATGGCTGTTGCGACGTTACAGCGAGGCGACGGGCGACCCCACCGATGCCGAGGCCGACGCACTTTACAAATTCGCCGTGACCCATGGTATCGACAACGACCCGGGGGCAGCCCGAGGTCTAGGTTTCGACTCCGTCCTGCGCGCGGGCGCGGACCCGCGGCTCGGTCACGGCACCTCCATCGACGACAACAAGCGCTTGTGGGTCCAGACCGAAGCGATCAAGGCTCACACCGCGCGGCTTGAGGCCGGCCCGGACTCGGATGCTGCCGCGCGGCTCGAAATACTGCTTGAACGCCTGTTCGGTCTCTATCTGGCGGTCGGATCCGGCAACTGGCAGGACCATCTAAACCGCGCGGGCCTAGGTTTTGCGGAGACCGCCCCGGCATCGAGCTTCTACCACCTGTTCCTTTGCCTCGCCGAGGTGCTCCGGGTGCGTGACCGGCGGACGGACCTCTGCTAGAAGCAGCCACGCTATGACAGACAGACCGGACCTGCCCGTAAACCCAGTCTTTGCGGCCCTCGACACACCCGATCTCGATCAGGCACTAACCTGGGCCGACGCCCTGCGCGGCCATGTGGGTGGCGTAAAGGCCGGGCTCGAATTTTTCTCCGCAAACGGGGCCGACGGGGTGCGCCGAATCGTCGATCTCGGACTTCCGCTTTTTCTGGACCTGAAATTCCATGACATCCCCAACACAGTAGCCGGCGCAGTCCGCGCCGTCGCCGACTTAGGCGCCGCCATCGTCAACGTTCATGCCGCCGGCGGACCGGCCATGCTGGCCGCCGCACGCGAGGCCGCTGAGCAAAGCGGCGGCGCATCGCGCCCGCTGGTCGTCGCGGTGACCGTGCTCACCAGCCTCGACGATGCTGACCTGACAGCGGTCGGGCAGGCCGTGCCCGCACGAGATTCGGTGGTGCGGCTCGCGAAGCTAGCCCAGTCCGAAGGGCTCGACGGCGTGGTTTGCTCGCCGGCCGAAATCACCGCTATCCGGGCGGCCTGCGGCAATGACTTCAAGCTGATCGTCCCCGGAATCCGCCCCAACTGGGCCGCATCGGGTGATCAGAAACGCATCACCACCCCGACCCAAGCACGCGACGACGGCGCCGACATCCTTATCATCGGCCGACCCATCACAGGCACCGAGGAAGTAGGTGCGGCCGCGTCGCGAATCGCTAGCGATCTAGGAATAAACCGGTGAGTGTCGCGGCCAAGATCTGCGGCATAAACGACGCGACCGCCATGCGCACCGCCGTCGCAGGCGGTGCAAAATTCGTCGGCCTCGTCTTCTACCCGCCGAGCCCGCGCGCGCTCGACCCAGACGCCGCCGCAGAGCTGGCCGCGCTGGTGCCCGCCGACGTGTCGAGAGTAGGGCTGTTTGTCGATCCCGACGACGCCCTGCTTAACAAGATCCTCGAGCGCGTGCCCCTCGAAATGATCCAGCTGCACGGCTCAGAGAGCCCGGAGCGCTGCCGTGCAGTGAAGGCGTGTACAGGCCTACCTGTGATGAAGGCTATCAAGGTCGCGACCAAAGCCGATCTCGATGTGACCCACACCTATGACGGCGCGGTGGACTGGCTGATGTTCGACGCCAAGGCGCCGGCTGGCATGACGAACGCGCTGCCGGGCGGTAATGCACTCACCTTCGACTGGGCCCTGCTTACCGGCCGGAAATGGCCGGTGCCGTGGATGCTCGCGGGCGGGATCAACGCAGACAATGTGACCGACGCGGTCAGAGCGTCGGGGACAACGATCATCGATGTATCGTCGGGGGTGGAGGCCGCGCCGGGCCACAAGGACCCGGCGCGCATCCGCGCCTTCCTAGAAGCGATCGAAAGCCTTTAACCTGTTTGCTTTTGAGCCGGCCGACAAGGATGTATAAGCACCCCGAAAGATCATGAGCGCGGAACCCAACACATATCGCACCGGCCCGGACGACGAGGGGCATTTCGGTATCTTCGGCGGCCGCTTCATCGCCGAGACCCTTATGCCTTTGATCGTCAAGGTCGAGCAGGCCTATGCGGATGCCAAGTCTGACCCAGCCTTTCAGGCCGAGCTGGACGACTATCTGGCGCATTATGTGGGCCGACCAAGCCCGCTCTACTTCGCTGAGCGGATCACGAAGTATTTTGGCGGCGCAAAGGTCTATTTTAAGCGCGACGAGCTGAACCACACCGGTGCGCATAAAATCAACAACTGCATGGGCCAAATTCTGCTCGCCCAACGCATGGGGAAGAAGCGGATCATCGCCGAGACCGGCGCAGGCCAACACGGCGTGGCGACCGCTACCGTGTGCGCCCGCTTCGGGCTCCAGTGCGTGGTCTATATGGGAGCCACCGACATAGAGCGGCAAGCGCCGAACGTCTTCCGCATGAAGCTGCTCGGCGCCGAGGTGGTTCCGGTCACCAGCGGCACAGCAACCCTCAAGGACGCTATGAATGACGCGCTCAGGGATTGGGTCGCGAATGTCGACGACACCTACTACCTGATCGGTACGGTCGCAGGCCCGCACCCCTATCCCGAGATGGTGCGTGACTTCCAGTCGGTCATCGGCGACGAGACGAAGGTGCAGATGCATGCCGCCGAGGGCCGCCTGCCCGATTCCCTCGTCGCCTGCATCGGCGGCGGCTCCAACGCTATGGGTTTGTTTCACCCGTTCCTCGACGACAGCGACGTGCGCATTATCGGCGTCGAGGCCGCGGGCCACGGCATCGAGAGCGGCGAGCATGCCGCCTCGCTGACCGGCGGCCGACCCGGCGTGCTGCATGGCAACCGGACCTTCCTGCTGCAGGACGACGACGGCCAGATCCTCGATGCCCACTCGATCTCGGCCGGGCTCGACTATCCCGGCATAGGCCCCGAGCATGCTTGGCTACATGATCTGGGGCGGGTCGAGTATGTCTCGATCACTGACCGCGAGGCGCTCGATGCTTTCCAACTCTGCTCGCGCCTCGAGGGCATTATCCCGGCGCTAGAGCCGTCCCACGCACTCGCCCATGTGGCGAAGATCGCCCCAGAACTGCCGGTCGACCACCTTATGGTCATGAACATGTGCGGGCGCGGCGATAAGGACGTATTCACCGTCGCCGAGGCGCTAGGGGTCGAGCTGTGAGCATGGCCACGACCAGCGGCCGGATCGAGGCTCGCTTCGCGAAACTCGCCGGCGAGAGCCGGGCCGCCTTCGTCCCTTTCATAATGGCGGCCGATCCCGATCTGGATACCAGCTTCGAGATTCTCAAGGGGCTGCCCGAAGCCGGCGCCGACCTGATCGAGCTGGGAGTCATGTATTCCGACCCCATGGCAGACGGCCCGGCAATTCAGGCGGCCGGCCTGCGTGCCAAGGCCGGCGGCGCGCGGCTGGACCGTACCCTAGAAATGGTTCGACAGTTCCGCGCCGATGACGACCAGACTCCCATCATCCTGATGGGCTACTACAATCCGATCTATATCTACGGGGTCGACCGGTTCCTTACCGATGCTCTCGACGCCGGCGTAGACGGGCTGATCGTGGTTGACCTGCCGCCCGAGGAAGATATTGAGCTCTGCCTGCCGGCCCGCAACGCCGGTATGCATTTCATCCGCCTAGCGGCGCCAACCACAGACGATGCACGCCTGCCCGTCGTCATCGCGAACACCTCTGGCTTCGTCTACTACGTGGCGATTGCGGGTATCACGGGCACCAAGTCCGCCGAGAAGAGCGAGATCGGCGACGCGGTCGCCCGGCTGAAACGCCACACCGACCTGCCCATCGCCGTCGGGTTCGGGATCAAAACCCCGGACCAAGCCGCAGCAGTCGCAGAAGTCGCCGACGCCGCCGTGGTCGGCTCGGCTATCGTCCAGACGGTTGCCAACAATCTGGACGCCAACGGTAAGGCGACCCCGGCGCTGGTCTCGAACGTCCTCGACCTGACGCGTGCGCTCGCAAACGGCGTGCGCAGCGCCGTGCGGAAGGACGAGGAGTAACAATGCGCAAGAGCGTTGCATGAGCTGGCTGAACGAGTTTGTCCGCCCGAAGATCCGCAAGCTCGTCGGCAAAAAGGACGTGCCTGACAATCTCTGGCACAAATGTCCGTCTTGCGAGCAGATGCTGTTCCACCGAGAGCTCACCGATAACCTGCATGTCTGTCATGCTTGCGGCCACCATTTCCGGCTCGCGGCCAAAGAACGGCTGGCCTTCCTCTTCGACGACGGAGTATTCGACCGGATCGAATTCGGCGCCGTCGCCCCGGACCCACTCAAGTTCCGCGACAGCCGCCGCTACACCGACCGCCTCAAGGACGCACAGAACAAGTCGGGTGAGCAGGAAGCCATCGTGGTGGCCCACGGTACTATCGGCGGC
Organism: Rhodospirillaceae bacterium; assembly: GCA_002724635.1. Taxonomy (GTDB): domain Bacteria; phylum Pseudomonadota; class Alphaproteobacteria; order UBA6615; family UBA6615; genus UBA8079. The sequence continues at coordinate 12,833 of PBPM01000128.1, read as the reverse complement.
CAAAGGGCCGTCATCGCCGCCTTCGATTTCGGCTTCATGGGCGGCTCCATGGGCCAGGCCGTCGGCGCCGGCCTGCTCGCCGCTGCCCGTGAGGCGATTTCGCTCGACGCGGCCCTGGTCGCCATCCCGGCGTCCGGCGGCGCGCGCATGCAGGAGGGCATGCTCAGCCTGATTCAGATGCCGCGCACAGTGCTCGCGGTCGAGCAGGTGCGCGATTCGGGGCTGCCCTATATCGTAATTCTCACCGACCCCACCACGGGCGGCGTGTCGGCGTCGTTCGCCATGCTTGGCGATATCCAAGTCGCCGAGCCTGGTGCGAATATTGGTTTCGCCGGCAAGCGTGTCATCCGCGATACGATCCGCGAAGAACTTCCCGAGGGTTTCCAGACCGCCGAATCCCTGCGTGAACATGGCATGCTCGACATGGTCGTTCCCCGCGGCGAGATGCGATCGAGGATCGGACAGGTCCTGACCCTGCTGCGCGAAGGCCGCGGACCGGGGCAGCAGACCTCGGGGGGCCTGTCGACGCCCGCATCTATCGATGCCGCCGATGGAAACTAGCGCCGCCGACGCGGACCCAGAAATGTCGGCTGATGCCTACGCCATCGAGACGCTCCTCGCGCGGTTCATCCGGTATCACCCCGACCGCATCGATCTGTCACTCGACAGGATGTATCGCCTGCTAGCGGATCTGGGAAACCCCCACGAGGCACTGCCGCCGGTCATTCACGTCGCCGGGACCAACAGTAAAGGCTCAACCACCGCGTTCCTTGCGGCCGCACTCGCGGCGTCGGGCCTCTCCGTCAGCGCATATACATCGCCGCATCTGGTGCGTTTCGCCGAGCGTTACCAGATGGCCGGCGAGATCATCGCGGACGCGGACCTGCTGGCCCTATTCGAGGAGATCGACGCGCGGAATGCGGGCCAACCCATCACCGAGTTCGAAATAACCACGGCGGCGGCCTTCCTCGCCATGGCACGTGCACAGACCGATATCCTGTTACTCGAGACGGGGCTCGGCGGACGATATGACGCAACAAATGTGGTCGTCCGGCCAGCCGCGGTGATCATAACCCCGATCGGCTTCGATCATATGGACGTCCTCGGAAGCACCCTTTCAGCCATTGCGGGAGAAAAGGCGGCAATCCAAAAACCCGGCGTACCGACGATCGTCGCCACACAGCCAACCGATGCCGCGAACGTGATTGCCGACGCTGCCGACGCGATCGGTGCACCCCTCCACCGCCGCGGCGTCGAATGGGACCTCACCGCGACACCCGAAGGCGGTGGGCGTTACAGCCGCGGCGAGACCGAATGGTCGTTGCCACGGCCCCGCCTTCCCGGTAGGCATCAGCTCGAAAATGCGGCCTTGGCCGCAGCGTGTCTCGATGTCTGCGGCTTCGACGGCGTCACCCCGGAGACCGTTGCCACCGGCATCGGCCATACCCACTGGCCCGGGCGGATGCAGCAGCTGACCAGGGGCGCGCTGGTCGAGGCGTTGCCCGCCGGCAGCGAGCTATGGCTCGATTCCGCACACAACCCGATGGCGGCAGAGGCGCTAGCCGATACCCTCGACGAGCTGCAAAGGGCCAATCACCGCCCGCTGCATCTCGTTCTTGCCATGCGCGATGACAAGGATGTTGGTGGTTTCCTTGCCCCGCTGATGCGGCACATCACCGGCCTCATAGCCGTCCCATTACCGGGAGATGACGGCACCCGCTCGACATCGGACCCAGTCATAACCCTGAGCAATCTTGGAAGGCACGCCCGCACGGCCACGTCCGTTGCCGACGCACTGTCGCAGATCGCCGCTCGCAGCGCGCCGGTCCGCGTTCTCGTCACCGGCTCGCACCTCCTAGTAGGTGCGGCCCTGCGGGCAAATGGCTGACGCCCGTTTGGACCCGATGTAGGACCGGCGCGCTACGGCGCCGATGTCGGCGGATTCTTTCGGCCCCATCGCGACAAAACGACCCTCGCCATCCCGCGTCGGCTCTTCACCATAACTCCCAACCTCAACACCCAAGGCCATCAGGATGGTAAGCTGCGCTTTCTTGGGAACGTCCAGACGAGCTATCGGCCCGCGACCAGCGAGACCTTGATTTTCTCGTGCAAACTCCTGCAAGAGGCAACGGATGTCACTAGGGAACAGCGCTAAACCGTGCTGTCCTTAATATATGACGAGAGCGGCCGGCCGCTCCTCGAACGCAATCGAGCCCGCAGCGGCGGCCACTAACCGGCCGAAAATTGCGCAGAAAAACCCCGTCGTAACGGCGGGGTTCTTCGTTCAGTAAGGTGCGGTCGATCTAGAGGACCGACTCGACCCAGTCGTAAATCTGACTCTTCGGCAGACTACCTACCTTCATCGACGCAACCTGTCCGTCCTTGAACAGGAGCAGGGTCGGGATACCCCGCACACCATATTTAGTCGGCGTCATCGGGTTATCGTCGATGTTCAGCTTCGCGACAACGACGTCGCCATCCTTATCGTCGGAGAGCTCCTCTAGGGTCGGTCCGATCTGCTTGCAGGGACCGCACCATTCGGCCCAGAAATCCACTAGAACGGGCTTGTCCGACTGTAGGACGTCGGCTTCAAAGGAATCGTCTGTGATCTGTTTGGAAGGCATGCTCAATCCTTTTCTGCAATCAAAGCGCTGGGCGCTTCCATGTGGTGCGCGTTGCAATCGAACGTAGGTTTACATCCGTGCGTCGTCAAGAATTCGGCTCAGACGTGCCTTTCAAACGGGGGCAGCCGGCCGGCGCGAACGACTCCAGAAGCTCCGGGGGCAGCGTCATGAGCCGGGGTGCGTCGGTCCATAAAAGATGTGTCTCGATCTCACGGTCGGGCCAAGATTCCTGTACAACATGCCGGTACGCCGCCATCTGACGCAGGTAAACTGGGGCCACCGCGTCCGCCGACTCGGGCGGCTGGCGATTCGACTTATAGTCGACGATCGCCACGCGGTTTGTCATGACAGCAAGCCGATCGATTTGCCCGGAAATCGCAAAAATTGTGCCGTCCTCCGCGGCTGCAGTTCCGGTGATTGAGACCTCGGGTAGGCTGTTGGGCCCAAACAGATAGGCGAAGTCAGGCGATTCGAGCACCGCGAGCACCTCCGCCGCAAGCTCCGCCTGGGCCTCGGCGTCGAGCATCAACCCCGGCCGCGCGAGAAAGCGCCTCATGGACTCCCGGCGCGCGTCTGGCGGAAGCGCTGGCAACCACTGTAGCAGCCTGTGAAGAATGTTGCCGCGCGCGAACCGATCCGATTCTGCGCCGATTCCTACCGGTGTGCGCACGGGCGGATCCTCGCCTGGATCGGAGGGCGCCAATGGCCGGGGCGGTGCTGGCTCCGGCGGCGCTGGACGCGCAAGCCAGCCGGGCGGCGGGACCGCGCTGGGCGACCGATCGCCGTCGCGGCGCTCAACCGGACCGGATTGGGGGGCAGACAGGCGCAAGATCGGCGTATCTTCGGTCGCAAGGGGAGAAAGGACGGGGTCATCGACCGGCCGCGCGACCGGTTCCAACGCTGAGCGCACCAGATTGTACCAAGACCCCTCCTTCGGTGCATTCCAGCCGCATACATAAAGTCGTTCCTCAGCCCTCGTCATTGCGACATATAGCAAGCGACGATATTCCTCGTCCGCGCGCGCGCGCACCCGTTCACGCAGCGCCTGGGTATGCGCATCGGCGTCGTCCGCGCGCGGCAGCCAGAGGAAATACGACCCCACTTTGTCCGAATCCCAGAGGATATTCGCGGTCAGGCGCGGGATACCAGTCGTATCCGGCAGAAAAACAATGGGAGCCTCGAGCCCCTTAGCGCCATGGACCGTCATCACCCGCACGGCATCGCTGGTCTGGTCGAGGTCGCGCTTGACCTCGGCCTGCCCCGCCGCGATCCAGTGCAGGAATCCCTGCAGCGTCGGGGTATGACTACGTTCGTAACTCAGCGCCAATGAGAGGAACTCGTCGATAGGGTCCGCGGCGTCTGGGCCGAGCCGCGCGAACAACCGTTGGCGACCACCCCGGGCGAGGAGCCCAGCATATAGTTCGTACGGGCGCTCGTAGTCCACCCGCGCCAGGAGGTCCGCCAACAGATCATGGGCGTCGCCAAAACTAGCTTCTTCATCGCGCCGACGGCCGAGAACTTGCCACAGGCTCGCCTCGCCTCGGTCGTGTGCCAACGCAAACAGCATCTCTTCATCGAACCCCACTAGGGGGCTCTTGAGCAACGTCGCCAGCGTCAGGTCGTCCTCCGGCAGGAGCAGGAATTCACCCAACGCCAGCAGGTCCATCACCGCGATCTGCTGGCTCAGGACCATGCGGTCGACCCCCGCCACGGGGACACCCCGGGCCTTGAAGGCGCGTACTAGGGCCTCTACAAACGCGCCACGCTGGCGCACCAGAACCAATATGTCTCCCGCCTCGATTGGCCGGCCAACACTTTCGAGCAGTTCGCCGGACTCAAGCCATTCCGCAATACGTGCCGCGATCAGATCGGCCAGCATCCCCATGGCCCCAGGCCGCATCACCGGTTCGACCGGGGGTTTCCAGGGCTCCGGCTCGTCGGGCTTCGCCACCTCGAGGGGTGGCCATAGCTCGACCCGCCCGGCCATCTTCGCGCGCAGCGGGGTGTGCTGCACCGGCGCCAACGGGTCCATCACCCCAATGCCGGCGGGCGTTCCCGCAAAGACCCTGTCGACCGCCTCGAGCACGGGTCGTGATGAGCGGAACGAGAAATCGAGCGCCACGTTCCGCCATCCCCGTTCCGCGCCTGCAGCACGCACCTCGAGGAACCCACGCGCCGCCTCAAACCGGCTCGGGTCCGCGCCCTGAAAGCTGTAAATCGACTGCTTTGCATCGCCGACCGCGAACACGCTGCGGGCCGGAAGCCCCGTTTTTCCGAACGCCTCCTCGCCCGCACCAACCCCGGCGAAGAACTCCTCCACCACGGCCAGCACTACGTCCCATTGCTCCGGATTCGTGTCCTGTGCCTCGTCGATCAGCACATGATCGATGCCACCATCGAGCTTGAACAGCACCCAAGCCGCTGCACCGGCGCCGCGCAGCAGGGTCCGCGTGCGCCCGATCAGATCGTTGTAGTCGAGGCGGCCACGCACCGCCTTGCGCTCTTCGTAGCCCGCCACAAGCTCCGCTGCGACATGTATCAGGGCGGCATTGGCCGCATACAGCTCTACCTTCCGCAGATGCTCATACACCGCGAGCAGGCGTTCGCGTTCGACATTCAGCGCTTCGAGCGCATTGGGATGCATCTCGCAGATGGCCTTCGTCGCCAATTTCTTGCGCGGCACACCCTTCTTCGTCAGATAGGCCAGTGCGTAAGCGTCAAACTGCTCTTGCCGCACCGCCACATCCGCGGCCAACCAATCAGCGAGCAATGCAGCCCTGTCCCTATCGGCCTTACTGCCGTCGGCCAACACCGATGCCGCGTGCCGCAGGGCCGGCCCATCGAAGGACGCCTCATCGCTTGCATCTTTGAGAATTGTCGCCGGGTCGGCCCCGGTCCCAACACCGAGAATATCGGCGATGCGCGTCCGCGCAGCATCGATCCCGCCGGCATCCAGCAGGAATTCGGCGAAGGCAGCACGGGCGCGTGCGATTTCGTTAAGCAGGTCCGAGAAACGCGTCTCGTGCACCCGGCTGGCGACCGCTGCCACTGCGCCGCTGAGCTCATCATCGTCATCATTCGCACGCGCTAGGAGCTCTGCCTTCGCATCCTCGAGGAGCTCGCCGGCGTCGCGGTCCTCCATGACCTCGAAATGCGGGACCACGTTGGCCTCGAGCGGGAACCGTCGCAGGATGGACTGACAGAAGGCATGGATGGTCATGATCTTCATGCCGCCGGGGGCCTCCAGCACCCGCGCGAACAGCTGGCGCGCGCGCCGTACCACGTCATCCGCCGGCGAGGCCCCAATAAGGGCGGCTAGCCGCGCACGAAGCGCCGGCTCATCCAACACCGCCCAGTCACCCAGTTCAGCGTTGATCCGCCGCGCCATCTCCGCCGCGGCCGTCTTGGTAAAGGTCAGGCAAAGGACGCGCTGCGGCGCGACCCCCGTCAGCATCAGTCGCAACACCCGGTCGCGTAGGACCCGTGTCTTGCCAGCCCCGGCCGACGCCGACACCCAGGCACTTACCGCAACATCGGCGCCATCGCGCTGACGCGCGCCGACACGTTCGAGCTCGTCTGGGTCGAAATCGGTGACACTCATTCTTCTACCACTCCGCCGCCGCTCGCCCATTCACGTACCCGCGCCAGATGCTCATAGTCCGAATAGGCCGGCGCATGTTCGGGCCGCGGGCGCGCCTCATAGGCGGTCTCAACATCGTCGAACAGCGCAACCAATACCTTCAGGCCGGCGATGGCATCGGCCGCAACCTCGACCGGGTCATCGGCCGCGTTGCGTACCTCGCCTGCCTCGCGTCCGCCCGAAAGCCGCCAGAACGCTAGCTCCTCGGCCGGCTTGGCGGGTACACCCTCAAACCCGCCTAGGGCGACCATCGCTGCCTCAAGGGGTAGCTGCGGAGCGAAGCCAGCCTGCACCTCGCGCTTCGTCGGCGGTGCTCCGGTCTTGAAGTCGATCACCGCGACACCGCCATCCGTCAGCTCATCGATGCGGTCTGCTCGCGCGGTCAGACGAAAACTCCCGCTAGGAGCCTCGATATCTATTGCTCCCGAGACCTCGGTATGTGTCGCGATGATGCCTGCCCGGCGCGCGCACTCGACCGACAGGACCCATTCGGCAATTCGCTCGAAGCGAGGCCACCAGAAGGTCCAGATCGCGGGAATATTGCGATAAGGTGCGAGCGCGGCCTCGCCATGCGCGCGCAGGTGCGCGCGCGCGTCGGCCGGCAGCGGCCCCGGTGGCAAGGCTGTCAGAAAGGCATCGAGAATGTCGTGGATCAACGATCCATAGACCGCCGCATCGGCATTCTGATCGAGCGGCGGCAGGGCACGCAGATGCAGGACCTCCCGAGCATAGATGGCATAAGGGTCACGCATCCAGGTCTCGATCTGCGTGACCGACAATCGGCGCGGGCGAACCTCCACCGGCGGCCTAGGGCGCGGGCGCACCGCCGCACCGGAGGCCGGCGGCACGCCCTCGGGCTCGTCGAGCGCACGCCACCATTCGCCCAGCGCATGAGCCCGGTCTGCGGCGGAGGGATCATCCGCCAAATCGAGCGCACGGCCGGCCACCTCGAGCCGCGTCAGCCAGCGCGACGGCATGCTGGGCGCGCCATCCACCCGCACGGAGCGCGTCAGCAGAAGCTCCCCGGCACAGAAGGCCTGTGTGAAGTCATGGGCGCTGAGCCCGATCCGTCGCTCAGGCGAAGGAAGTCCGAAATCCGCGCGCATGGTGCGGCCCATCCAAGGATCCACCGACGGGTCGGGCGGCCAGCTGCCTTCGTTTAGGCTGCCGAGGATCGTAACATCAAAATGCTGCAGCCGCGCCTCCAAGGGCCCGAGAATCGCGAGACGCGGATGGGCACCGAACCGCGGGCGGACCATGCGGCCGGCAAACAAAGCATCCAGCAGCGCCGGATACCGGCCCGGCGGCACCGGCCCGAGTTCGGCAGCGGCCTCGAGCAGGTCCACCACGAAGCCGGCCAGTACCTCCCCCGCTTCGCTGCCCCAAAGTCTCGCAGCGCCGGACATCTCATCACTGCTGGCAAGCGCCTCGCAGAAGGCAACGTGCGCGGCCAAGAGATCGGGCAACGTCGCGACGGACGCGGCGAGTTCAGCCTCAAGCGGCGCGGCCATCACCGCAAGCCGTTCGACCAGAGCGACGACTTCGGCATAGTCGCCGGACGTAGCGCCATCTCGATCGGGTTCTTCCGGTGCATGCCGGCGGCGCAGCTCCGCAGCGGCAAGTAGTCCCGCGAACCCACGCGCCGGACGCGGCCCGCGAAGCACCAGCCGCTCCAACTGCCGGGCGGATGCCCTAAACCTCGCCGCGGACTGCCCGCCGCAGGCCAGCGGATGCTTCAGTACGGACAGAAGCGGCACGGGGGCAACGCCCTCGTCGAACATGCGTGCGGCAAGACGCAGGAAGATGCCGGGGGGTGTCTCCGCCAGCGGAATTCCAGCGCTGTCGTCGACCTCCACACCCCAACGGCTCATGATCGCCGAAACCCGGCGCGCCAGATCACGGTCCGGTGTAACGAGGGCAGCCGTACGACCTTCCGTCTCAAGAACTTCGCGCAACGCAGTGGCGATGATTCCGGCCTCCTCATGCGACTCCTGCGCCTCGACCCGCACCACGCCGCGCAGCGCCTCTGCCGCAATATTGTCACGCTCGTAGCGCCACACCTTGGTCGTCGCTGGCCGCAGGGCCTCGCTAACGAGACACTCACGGGCGGGACCGTCTCCCTCGGCGTCGTCCGGCGCCGGCCACTCGCCTACATCAATCCGCGCCACGTTCAGGCGCTGCAGCAACTGGCGCAAGCCGAACTGCGGGTGGCCAGGGTCGAGGGCCTCCCAGGCATCGGTGTCCAAAACCCGGTCTAAGCCGGGCAGCACAACATAGCCGGACGGTAGCGCGGCAACCGTCGCAAGCAGGGCCGCGGTTGCAGGGATACTGCCTGTGCTCCCCGCCGCGATGACCGGATCGCTCGGCGGATTGCGACACCAAGCCTCGCCGCGCGCCTGAAGCAGGCGGTTTCGCCGGTCCGCGGGATCGATCGCCCCCTCGGCTTTCAGCACCGCCGGCCAGGTCTCGGTCACGATCTTCAGGAAGTTCAGCGTCTCCTGCCAGTGGGCCGCGTAGGCCTCGGGCACAAGGTCTTCAAGCACATCGAAATCGAGCTGCTCGGTCTGCACCTGGTCCAGCAGCCGGCCAAACTCCCCCGCCAGTGCCATGGCGTGGTCAACCGGCAATGGCCGGTCGTCCGCTCCGTGCGCACCCTGCAACAGCCGCGCCAGCAGAATACGCCGACGCAGTTCGGGCACCGCTGGCGGAATATCGACATCTACCTCAAGCAAACCCGCCGGCTCGCTGGATAACAGCATCTCGTCCTCGTCAATATCACCGATCGGGACGAGGCGCGGCAGAACAAGCGGCGCACCGTCGGTCAGCGCGAGGAAGATATCCCGCATCGTTCGACAAGCGCGGCGTGTCGGTAGCAGGAGGGTCACGCGGGCCAGGGCCAGGGGGTCGTCGTCGGCCGCGGTGGCCGCTAGGATTCGGCTCGCCAAATCAGACAGGAACGGGCGGTGCGCGGCAATCGAATAGATGCCCGGCGGGGGCAAGCCCTCACACGAAACGACGGTGCTCATGAGCACCGATCGTCGAGCCGCCGACCCCATGCCGCGTGTCCGCTCAGCCGGGCGACCCGTGCGCGTCCGCCGGCGACATCCATGAGCTCGATGTTCAGCCGCGCAACCGGCAGTGCAGCGCCAAGGCGTTCCGGCCACTCGACCAGGACGATCCCCTCTGCACAGGCTTGATCAAAACCAAGCTCAATCACCTCGTCGGGATGACCAATACGGTAGAGATCGAAGTGCCAGACGGGCACCGGATGCGTTTCATAAAGTTGCACTAGTGTAAAGGTTGGGCTCGGCACGGGCCCGGCAAAGCCGAGCGCTGCGATCAGCCCGCGCGCCAAGGTCGTTTTACCGGCTCCGAGATCGCCGGACAGGGTGATCAGGTCCCCGCGTGCGAGCTGCGGTGCCAAGGCCGCTCCCAACGCTGTCGTGGCCGTAGCATCGGGCAACTCCAACTGTCGAGAAAATTCCGCCGAGACAGTCCCGGCCAGCTCGGCCGCCGACCCGCTGCCGGTCATACCACGTCGCCCTCCGGTACACGCGCGGGCAAACGCTGCGGCTGGCGGCAGACAATGCTCGCAGCCGCAACTACCGCAATCACCAGTATGAGAACCTGAATCAACACGCGCCGCAGCCCCAAACACAAAAACCTACCGGCCGCCCGGCCGGGCAATCCGCCGACATTGCAGACGCCAGCAGCGTCGAGTCGGGCAAATGATCCTAGAGACTTGTCAGCCCGGGCGCGAGCCCGCAGGCGCGCCACTAGTAGCGGTACGCCTCGGGCTTGAACGGTCCCTCGATCGGAATGCCTAGATAATCCGACTGCTTGTTCGTCAGCGCCGTCAGGTTCGCACCCACCTTGCTCAAATGCAGTGTTGCGACCTTCTCATCCAAGTGTTTAGGCAACACATAAACATCCTTGCCGTATTTGCCGTCACCGTTATTGCTCCACAGCTCAATCTGCGCCAGCACCTGATTGGTGAAGGACATGCTCATCACGAAGCTAGGATGGCCGGTTGCGTTGCCAAGGTTTACGAGACGGCCCTCCGAAAGCAGGATGATCTTTTTGCCATCCGGAAACTCGATCTCGTCGACTTGAGGCTTGATGTTCTGCCACTTTAAATTGCGCAGCCCACCGACTTGGATCTCGGAATCGAAATGACCGATGTTGCATACGATCGCCCGGTCCTTCATCGCCCGCATATGATCGACTGTGATGACATCCACATTCCCGGTCGCGGTGCAGAAGATGTCGCCCTGGGCCGCGCCTTCTTCCATGGTGACGACCTCATAGCCCTCCATCGCCGCCTGCAGGGCGCAGATCGGATCGATTTCGGTCACCATCACGCGGCAGCCAGCATTGCGCAGGGACTCGGCCGAGCCCTTGCCTACCTCGCCATAACCCGCAACGACTGCGATTTTGCCCGACATCATCACATCGGTGCCGCGGCGAATGCCGTCGACCAGGCTCTCGCGGCAGCCATACAGGTTGTCAAACTTTGACTTGGTCACGGAATCATTCACATTGATCGCCGGGAACAACAGCGTGCCCTGCTTCGCCATGTCATAGAGACGATGGACACCGGTCGTGGTCTCCTCGGTTACACCCAGGAGGCTCTCGGCCACCCTCGAATACCAGCCGGGCTGGTCCGCGAGGCGCTTCTTGATCGAGGCATAGGCCGCCTCTTCCTCCTCGTTCTCTGGGTTTTCGAGCACCGAGGGATCGGTCTCGGCCTGCTTACCCAGATGAATGAGCAACGTCGCGTCGCCGCCATCATCGAGAATCATGTTCGGAACGCCGCCATCGGCCCAGTCGAAAATCCGGTGGGCGTAGTCCCAATATTCCTCCAGGGTCTCGCCCTTGACCGCAAAGACCGGGGTTCCGGTCGCGGCAATCGCCGCCGCGGCATGGTCTTGCGTTGAATAGATATTGCACGATGCCCAGCGAATATCCGCGCCCAGCACCTGCAGTGTCTCGATCAGCACCGCGGTCTGGATCGTCATGTGCAGCGATCCGGCGATCCGAGCGCCTGCGAGCGGCTTGGACTTGCCATACTCTTCCCGGAGCGCCATCAGGCCAGGCATCTCAACCTCAGCAAGATCGAGCTCTTTTCGACCCCAGTTGGCCAGCGAGATATCGGCGACAATATAATCGCCAGCGCCGGCGGATGAATCGGCTGCGGAAGACATAATTTTTCTCCAATTGAATTCTTAAGGTGGGCAAAGCCGCCTGCGAGCGGCGTATAGCAGAGCTGCCGGGGTCGCCACAACCGACGCAACGCGCTGTGTGGGCGGGTTCTAGAATCAGCCACACGTGTTTCCACATACCGATTTGCGGCCTGAACACATAATGCAACAGGGATTCGTCCGCTTCCCCCATGGCGGACACTGCGTTTGTGTTTGCACTCCTGCACAAAGGTTGGGCGCCTTCGCCCAAAAATCATTCAAAATATTCAAATCATTGATGTTTTTGTGCAACATGCAGGAAAATAATGACCCGGGATACAGTCCGTAATTGTAATGAAACATTATCCAAATATGATCCGAATTAATCCTCTTCCTAAAAACAAAAATTTTAATCCCAGCAGCGTTGAGGACTGATCGACCAAATATTTGGGCTGGTACAGCGCATATTTTTGTTGCGCGTTATCTGCCCATGAACAGTTGCGAATGATTCGCACGTTAGGTTATAACATTACGTTCTTCACAAATAGCGTGAAGAATAGCTGTTGGAGATTAAGTTTCATGAACAGGAAAACCCTCTGGCTAAGCACGAGTGCGCTCGTCGGTGCAGCCATGATTACCGCACCCTCCTTTGCAGATTCAGTTGGATCGCGCGGGACAATGAGCATAACCCTCGGCGGTGAACTCCGGTTCAATGTCGGGATGATTGACCAAGACATTACAGCTAACAATGGACGCGGATATACGTTTCTCGTCGATGAGTCCGAAATCAAGATCGGCGCTAAGGCTACTGCTGAGAATGGTATCGAGTACGGTGTCGGTATCGAACTGAACGCCGGCGCGGGTGATGGTGCATCGGCTGACGAAGCCTATGCCTTCATCAGCAACAAAGCTTGGGGCAAAATTGAAATGGGTGACCAGGACGACGCTACTGATGCAGCGCACGTCGGAGCCCATGGCGTCCTCGTTGGCCGTGGCGGTGCGGATGGCGACGTGGCCGATCTTTTCACCTTTGGCGGTACGGCCGTCAGCGGGCCAGGCGTTAGTGCCACCGACGACGCTACGAAAATCCGTTATACCTCTCCGGGAATAAATGGGTTCACATTCGGTGCTTCTTGGACCCCGGACTCAGGCGAGAGCTCGGGCGGCGCGGCTACGGCCGATTCCGATGCCGACGGTGATAACGAAAACGTGCTCGGTCTAGGCATAAGCTACAGCGGCGAGGTCGCCAATTTAGGCTTCGATGTTAGCCTTATCGGCGAATTTGGCAGCAGTGAGACTGCTGCCGGTGCGGAAGACGGAGATATCGAGACTATTGGTGCTGGTATTAATCTCACTGCAGGCAATCTCGGCTTCGGGTTTGATTATGTG
>PBPM01000127.1 GCA_002724635.1 Rhodospirillaceae bacterium | reverse complement strand
GCCGACGCCGCCCTCCGAGCCTGGCCGTACAACAACATCTTTCCCCGCATCCGCGAGGCCGTCGAGGCTGAGGACTATCGGGCCTTCGACTATTCCGGGGTTCGCACGGAGAACGGTCGACGGGGTTGGGGCTCGACGTCGGTCGAACCCCGGAAGCACCATGTGTATACCGGGCTCACGAACACCATCGGCATCCTGCTCGAAACCCCGCGAAATTCGCGGCGAGTCATGCAGGACGGGACCATCGTCGAGATCCCTGAAGACGAACGCTATTACCACCAGATCCGAGGCGGCGTACTCGCGCTCAGCGCGATCCTCGAAGTCGCTGCCGAGCGGCGACAGGAGATCCGAGAGCTGACCACCGCATCGAGAATGCGTGCAATCCAGGCGGGGCACGGAGGCCTGGGCCAGGTCATTCTCGACTACGAAGTCAGCAACCGCGGTAACGAGCCTGTATGGATGCCGGACGAGGATGCCGAAGCTGGGTACTCGCTGCAGGACGTTCCTGTCTGGCTACGGTGGGTTCCTACTCGCACGACCGACCGTCCTGTCGGCTACCTCATGCCCCCGGCGATGGCGAGCGTCGTCCCGATCCTGATGGATCACGATATCGCCGTGTACCGCTTCAGCGGCCCGGCGTCACTCGACGCCGAGGTCTATTACGCCACGGACGTGCGCACGGAGTCGTACTTCCAGGGACACTACCTCAAGGCCGTCGACGTCGAGAAAGAAACCGAGACGCTCGACGTGACGGAGGGATGGTTCTACGTGCCGACGGCACAGTCGATGGGCAACCTCATCACGTACCTCATGGAGCCCGAGACGGACGACAACCTCATCACGTGGGGCTGGACCGACCACATTCTCGAAGAGACGCCAGAGTCTCGGGAGGCCGTGGTCGAAGGCATGCTCGGCGGTCGCGACCCGTCCGAATTGACGACCGAACAGCTCGAGCGGATCAGGGAACGGGCGGCGGTCATCATCGCGCAGCGGCAGCGTGTGCCGATGATGCGTGTGCTCACACACCAGCACATGTCCGTGATCCGCGTCGGCCACTACAACGGCTTCCAGCGGAACCGGTTCTACCGCTAGGAGGCGACGACATGTCCGTTGAATTCCGCGTAGACAGGTGGTCGCGAAGAGCTCTGTTCGGAGCCCTCGCCGTCGCAGGACTCCTGACAGCCGCCGGCTGCGAATCGTCCGAAGACGGGCATACTCCGACCTTCGTCATTGTCGGTGCGACCGTCGTCGACGGAAGTGGGGCGGAGGGCCGGGAAATGAACGTCCGGGTGCGGGGCGACCGGATCGCCGACATCGGCACGTTCGAGCCCGCCCGTGGCGAAGACGTCATCGAGGCAGACGGGCTGGTGCTGGCACCTGGCTTCATCGACACGCACAGCCACCACGACAACGGGCTGGGCGAGATGCCGGACGCGCTGGCCGCGGTGAGCCAGGGCATCACGACGATCGTCGCAGGGCAGGACGGTGGGTCGCCCTTCCCGCTCGCCGAATTCTACGAAGAGCTCGAGACGTCACCGGTCGCGATCAACGTTGCCGCGTACGTGGGCCACAACACCGTTCGGGCGATGGTCATGGGTGATGACTACCGCCGTCCGGCGACGGAAGCCGAGGTCGAAGAGATGGTCGCGCTCCTTCAGCAGGAGCTGCAGGCTGGAGCGCTCGGCCTGTCGACCGGACTCGAATACGATCCCGGCATCTACTCCGAAACACCCGAGGTGATGACACTCGCACGGGTCACCGCCGGGGTGGGTGGGCGCTACATCAGCCACATGCGGAGCGAAGACCGCGCTTTCTTCGAGGCGCTCGACGAGCTTCTCGCGATTGGACGCGAGACCGGCATGCCCGTCCAGATCGGGCACATGAAGCTCGCGATGAAGAGTCTGTGGGGCCGCGCCGACGAAGTCATTGCGATCCTCGACGAAGCACGCGCAGAAGGGATCGACGTTACGGCCGACGTCTACCCGTACGAGTTCTGGCAGTCGACGATGACGGTGCTCTTCCCGGACCGGGAATTCACGCGCGGGGCCGCACAGTTCGCTCTCGACGAGCTCGCTCCAGCGGATGGGATGCTCATCGCAGCCTTCGAGCCCGACCCGTCGTACGTAGGGATGACGCTCGCCGAAATCGCCGAGGCACGCGGGCGCCCAGCCGCAGACGTGTATCTGGAGTTGATCGCGGAGGTCGAGGCAATCGACGGCAGGGAGAGCGTGATCGCGCGCAGCATGGCCACCGAGGACATCGCCACGCTCCTCGCCTGGCCTCACACGAACGTCTCCAGCGACGGCGGACTCGCAGGTCGCCACCCGCGTGGCTTCGGAGCCTTCACACGGGTGCTCGGACGGCACGTCCGCGAGCGTGGCGACCTGACGCTCGAGGAAGCGGTCCGCAAGATGACCTCTCTCGCCGCCGACCACATGGGGATCGTGGAGCGTGGCACGATCGAGTCCGGCAACTTCGCGGACCTCGTTCTCTTCGACGCCACCACCGTGCTCGACCTCGCCACGCCGGAGACTCCGAACGAGCCGTCCCGCGGCATCGAGGGCGTCTGGGTCAATGGTGTGCGGGTCTACGCTCCCGAGGGTACGACCGGAGCGATGCCGGGACGCGTACTCAGGGGATCGAATCGATGAACACCTCACTCTCTTCGGTGCGCCGACCACTCGGCACCGTTGTCCTCGTCGGTCTTCTCCTCGGCGCACCGGAGGCATCCCATGCGCAAGCAAGCTTCGACACCGATGCTGTAGACGCGGTCTTCGCTGACTTCGACACGGGACAGGCACCCGGGTGTGCACTCGGGGTCGTGTCGGACGGGCGACTCGTGTACGGCCGAGGCTACGGGCTGGCCAACCTCGAGCACGGAATCCCGATTACAACGACCTCGGTATTCCGGTCCGGCTCGGTATCGAAGCAATTCACGGCCGCCGTCGTGGCGATCGCCGCGATGGACGGGCACCTGAGCCTGGAAGACGAGCTGCGGACGTGGGTACCTGAGATCCCGGACTACGGGAGCCGACTCACCCTCCTCCACACGCTCAATCACACCAGCGGTCTGCGTGACTACCTGACCCTGATGAGACTGCGGGGCCTTCGCGGCGATGACTTCTACGACGAGGCGGAGCTGATCGCGCGTCAGGCCGCCCAGGACGAACTCAACTTCGAACCCGGATCCGAATACCTCTACAGCAACTCGGGGTACTTCCTGGTGACCGAGGCTGTGGCCCGAGCCACCGGCATGTCGTTTCGCGAGTACGCCTACGAGATCCTCTTCCGCCCACTCGGGATGAGCAACTCGCACTTTCACGACGACCACACCCACATCGTGCCGCAGCGGGCAGACGGATACGCGCCGCTTCCGGGTGGCGGCTTCCGGACCTCGATGACGACACTCGAGATGATCGGCGACGGCGGCGTGTACACCTCGGTCGAGGATATGACGAAGTGGTTGACCGCCCAGGAGGAGGACGGTCTCCGCAGGGGGCTGAACACGATCGTACAGGCGCCTGGCGTCCTGGAATCGGGGGACGACATCCCTTACGCGCTTGGGCTCAGTCACGGTGAGTACCGTGGCCTGCCGACCATCGGGCACGGCGGCTCCTTTGTGGGCTACCGGGCCCACACGCTTCGATTCCCGACGGAGGGGCTCGGGCTCGTGACCCTGTGCAACCGGTCGGACGGCGACCCCGGCACACGAACCCGCAGAGTCGCCGACGTCATACTCGCCGATCGCCTCGGGCCGATACCCGAGAGGGCTGAGGAGACCGTCCAGGATAGGTTGGGTGTGCCGGCGCGGTCTCCCTCCGATCCCGCTGCGTATGCAGGCACGTACTACAGCCCCGAACTCGACGTCCGATATCACATCGAGGTGGCCGGGGACGAGCTCCGCGTGCGCGCCGGTCCGGGGATCGACGATCGGCTGGTTCAGATCTCGGGCGACACGCTGACCGCAGGTCGGTCATTGCCCGGCGACCGGATCGATCCCGGCCTCATCTTCCGCTTCCAACGCGAGAGGTCGAGGGTCACTGGATTCGAGCTCGACGCCGGGCGCGTCGTGCACGTACGCTTCCGGCGGGTGCCGAACGCACCCTGACGTCCCCAGTGGGCTGCAGACCTGCTCCATCGGAATCCCCTGGCTCGGGCTGGGTCGCATGAATTGCGCGACAGGCATCAGCGCAGCATAATCGCACTATACTCCGATCCCGATTCGAGGAGCACACGATGTCGACGCCTGCGGAAATGTTCCGTCCGACCCCGGCCCCGGCCCCTTCAGCGATCTCCCGCCGCGACCTCGTCACGGCTCTCGGTGCGGGTGCGGTCCTGAGCGCGATGCACGGGTGCGCTCCGTCGAGTGGCAGTGGTGCTCCGCGCACACCTCTCGCCGATCCCCTCCACTACTCGACCGCCCGCGCGCTCGCTGAAGCGATCCGGGCCGGGGAGGTCTCTTCGACGGAGGTCGTCGAAGCCTGCCTGGTACGTATCGGCGAGGTGAACGGGCCGCTCAACGCCGTCTTCCAGATCCAGAGCGACGCCGCCATGGCTCGTGCGGCCGAGGCCGATCAGGCTCTCGCGCGGGGTGAGTTGTGGGGACCGCTGCACGGCGTACCCATGACGATCAAGGACTCGCTGGACACGGCGGGGGGGATCACGACAGGTGGCACGCAGGGGCGCGCCTCCTTCGTGCCCGAGCGAGACGCAACCGTCGTCGCGCGGCTCAAAGGAGCCGGTGCTATCCTGCTCGGGAAGACAAACACGCCAGAGTTCACACTCAACTTCGAGACGGACAACCTCGTCTACGGGATGACCCACAACCCGTACAACGTTGCCCACTCTCCGGGTGGGAGCAGCGGCGGAGCGGCGGCCATCGTCGCGGCTGGAGGAGCGCCCTTCGACATCGGCAGCGACTACGGTGGGAGCATCCGACTGCCCGCCCACTTCTGCGGGCTGGCCGGCATCAAGCCCTCCGCCGGCCGAGTGCCTCGCACTGGACACATCTACCCGTTCGGCGGCCTCCAGGACTCCTTTCAGCAAATCGGTCCCCTCGCACGGTCGGTGGACGACCTCGCGATGATTCTGGACATCATCCACGGGCCCGACGGTATCGACCCGGGCCTGATGCCGCTGATCTGGAACGAACCCGAAGACGTCGACCTCTCTGCACTACGCGTCTCGTTCCACACGGACAACGGACTCGCTACCCCCACGCCCGAGACCCAGGCCACGGTTCGCGCCGCAGCCGGTTCTCTGGAGGGTGTCGTCCGCGACGTCGTCGAAGCGCGGCCCGGCCCGGTCGACCAGACGATGGATCTGGTCGCCATGTACTGGTGGGACGGTGACGCAGCTGTCCGAAG
>PBPM01000126.1 GCA_002724635.1 Rhodospirillaceae bacterium | reverse complement strand
GGCCGTAGATCTCGGTCAGGCCGTAGACGTGGGTAACGGTGATGCCTTCCTCGGCCATTGCGGCGAGCACGGCGGCTGGCGGCGGTGCCGCGGCGGTCATGAACTCAATCTGCTGGTCGAAGGGCCGGCGCTCCTTGTCGGTGGCATTCACGACCATCTGCATGACGATCGGAGCGCCGCAAAGATGGGTGATGCCCTCGGTCTCGAAGGCCCGGTAGATCGACGCGGAGTTCACATCGCGTAGGCAGACATTGGTGCCTGCCACGGCGGTGACACCCCAGGTGAAGCACCAGCCGTTGCAATGGAACATCGGCAGGGTCCACAGATAGGTCGGGCCGCCGGTGGCACCCCATGTGAAGACGTTACCGATGGCATTGAGATAGGCGCCCCGGTGATGGAAGACAACGCCCTTGGGGTTGCCGGTGGTACCGGAGGTGTAGTTCAGGGCGATGGCATCCCACTCATCGGCGGGCCGGGACCATTCGAATGCCGCATCGCCGGTTGCGATGAAGTCCTCATACTCTATCTCGCCCAGCCGCTCGCCGCCCGGCCCCTCGGGATCGTCGATGTCGATGACGATGGGGTCGACCTCGGCCAGTTCTAGTGCCTCCTTGATGATCGGTGCGAATTCGGTGTCGGTCAGCAACACCTTCGCTTCGCCATGGTCGAGGATGAAGGCGATTGCCTTGGCATCAAGCCGGTAGTTGAGCGCGTTTATCACGCCGCCGGTCATGGGTACCCCGAAATGGGATTCAAGCATCGGCGGGGTGTTTGGGGACATGATGGCGACGCAATCGCCGACACCAATGCCGCGCTGGCTGAGGGCCGATGCGAGTCGTCGGCAGCGCGCGTAGAATTCGGCATAGGTGTGGCTGGTGTCGCCATGCACCACGGCCGCCCGGTTCGGATAGACCGCTGCGGAGCGGCGAATGAAACTCAGGGGCGACAGCGACGTGAAGTTCGCCGCGTTCTTGTCGAGGTCGGTTTCGAAATGATTGACCATGCTTTCCTCCCGGCGCCGGTTGTCCGGCGCCGCGCCTCTTTATTTAGCTCTTGAACAACGCATCTGCGTCACCGCGAAGGGCTTCGCGGCTTGCGATTTCCGCCTCGGCACGTGCGATCTCGTTCTTTGCGTATTTTATATAGGCGTTGAGCTCCTCGACCGATAGGCCCTCAATGTTCATTTCGTCGAAACCGCTCTTATGTCCCTGAAAATTCGGTTCCTGATCGTCGTCCAGAATCATCGCGCACCCCCGTCAGCGAAGCTCACCTCTAGTCGTTGTGCATTAAGTTTGACGCGCCTAGATTGCGCCCGCAACCATCAGAAAGAACGAGAACCGATCATGGAGGGAAGCATGGCCTTGCCGACAACGATGCGCGCGATCGAGATTGCCCAGCCCGGTGGCCCCGAAGTGCTGACCGCCACCGAGCGGCCAGTGCCGTCCCCCGCCGAAGGCGAGGTGCTGATCCGGGTCGCGGCGGCGGGTGTGAACCGTCCCGATGTGGCCCAGCGCAAGGGGCTGTATCCCGCACCGCAAGGGGCGTCGGACCTGCCGGGCCTCGAGGTGGCCGGCGAAATTGTTGTCTGTGGGGCCAATGCGGGCGACTGGAAGGTCGGCGATGCCGTGTGTGCTCTCGTATCCGGCGGTGGCTACGCCGAATATGTGGCGGTGGCCGGGACCCAGACCCTGCCCGTGCCAGAGGGCCTCGATATGGTCCAGGCGGCAGGGGTGCCCGAGACCTTCTTTACGGTGTGGACGAATGTCTTCGATCGCGGCCGGTTCCGGGCCGGGGAGCGTTTCCTTGTGCATGGCGGGTCGAGCGGAATCGGGACCACGGCGATCCAGCTGTGCAAGGCATTTGGGGCGGAAGCTATCTTCACCTCGGTCGGCTCGCCGGAGAAAGCCGCCTTCTGCGAGAAGCTCGGCGCGACGCGGGCGATCAACTACAAGGAGGAGGCCTTTGAGGAGGTGATTGCGTCCATGACCGCGGAAATGAATGGCGGTCCGGGCGTCGACGTGATCCTCGACATGGTGGGCGGCGACTACACGCCCCGGAACATCGACGCGCTGCGCCCCGACGGGCGCATCGTACAGATCGCATTGATGGGGGGCGCTAAGGCCGAGATCAACTTGGCGAAGGTCATGATGAACCGTATGACCCTGACGGGCTCGACCCTACGGCCGCAATCGGTGGCGGCGAAGGCCGGCATCGCCGCCTCTCTGCGTGAAAGGGTATGGCCGATGTTCGCGTCGGGTGCGTTAGCGCCGGTAATCCACGCTACGTTCCAGCTCGAAGAGGCCTCGGCGGCCCATGTGCTCATGGAAACCAGTACCCATATCGGCAAGATCATTCTTGAAATCTCCTAGACGCGCGGTGCCGTGTGCTTTGCATTTCGGTCGTTCGCCGCATATATAGAGGCCCAACTTCCTCAGGGACGATGAATTCAGGCCATATCGGCCGCGTGGGGCGCGGTTGACTGGCGAAAGGAAATTTCATGGCACCTCCATTGATGCCGAAGGCCACGGCGATCTGGCTGGTTGAGAATACGTCACTCTCGTTCGCCCAGATCTCGGACTTCACGGGTATGCACATGCTCGAGATTCAGGGTATCGCAGATGGCGAGGTGGGCGTGGGCATGCGCGGGCTCGATCCGGTCGCCAATGGTCAGCTCGAATGGTCTGAGATCGAGCGTTGCCAGGAAGACCCGGCCGCCAGTCTCGTCCTGCAGGAGACTGACAATCCGGCGCCGGTGAAACGCACGAAGGGGCCGCGCTACGTGCCGGTGTCCAAGCGCCAAGATAAGCCGGACGGCATCGCCTACCTCGTGCGCTACTATCCCGAGCTGAGCGATGCGCAGATCGGCAAGCTGATCGGCACTACGAAGCCGACTATCACCGCTATTCGCGACCGGACCCACTGGAACTCGTCCCAGATCCAGCCCCGCGACCCGGTGACGATCGGTCTCTGCCGGCAGGTGGATCTGGACGAGGCGGTCGAGAAGGCCCGCAAGGCGGGACGTCAACCGGCTGCCGACGATCGCCGTCCCATCAGCGCGGACCTGATTCCCGAGGAAGAGCCCGCGCAGAGCCGGATTCCCAACTGGATGGCGGATGTGCGCATCGGCGGGAACAATCAGGGCGATAGTTAAACGACAGAGATTAAATGTTTGAATGGGAACGGGGTCCGGTTTCGGGCCTCGTTTTTTTATATTCGGGACTGCCGTTGACCAATCTCTAGATTTCACCGGTGAGTATGGGTGTGATGGCTCCTACCATAGACGATCTATTTGGATCTTACTTGGATCCTTTTTTGCTCCACTTTTTGATTGCGAGCTGGTTCGGTCCCCACTTCTGAAGCGGTTTTCTTTTGCGGACGGGTGCGCTCCCGGTTCAACCGTGGGGTTCATTGCGATAAGTTCCTCGGCGAAATCTCCTCGCTGTCGGACGAATCCCATGATCGACCCCAAGCATCTAAAGTTCTCGACGCTGAGCCTGCATGCTGGCCAGCACCCCGATCCCGCGACCGGCGCGCGCGCGGCGCCTATCTACCAGTCGACATCCTACGTGTTCCCGGACGTGGAATATGCCACCAGCCTGTTTAATCTAGAGCGGGCGGGGCACATCTATTCGCGCATCTCAAACCCGACAGTCGCGGTTTTCGAGGAACGGATTGCCGCACTCGAGGGCGGCGTCGGCGCCGTCGCGACCGCGAGCGGCCAGGCAGCCATGAGCCTGGCCGTGCTGACGCTGATGGATGCCGGTGGACATATTGTCGCCTCGCGCAACATCTACGGCGGCACCCATAACCTATTTCAGCACACGCTGCCGCGGTTCGGGATCACGACCACGCTTGTCGATCCGCGCGATCCAGATGCTTTCAGGACTGCCATTCGTGACGAGACCCGGCTTTTATTCGCAGAGACGATCGGCAACCCCGGCCTCGAGGTTCTTGATATTGAGGCCGTCGCGCGGGTGGCTCATGCCGCAGGGCTGCCGTTGCTGGTGGATTCCACCTTCGCAACCCCAGCGCTGCTGCGGCCGTTCGAACATGGCGCGGATTTGATCATGCATTCCGCGACCAAGTGGATCGGCGGCCATGGCATCGCCATCGGCGGGGTGCTGATCGACAGCGGCAATTTTGACTGGGAGGGCTCGGGCAAGTTCCCGGGTATGACCGAGCCCTATGCCGGTTATCATGGCCTGGACTTCGCCGAGGAGTTCGGCCCGGCGGCGTTTATCATGCGCGCGCGCGCCGAGGGCTTGCGCGACTTCGGCGCCTGTATGGCGCCCCAGACCGCCTTTTATCTGCTGCAGGGCCTCGAGACGCTTCCGATGCGAATGGCGCGCCATGTCAGGAATGCGCAGGCGGTCGCGGATTTTCTAGTCATGGCGGACGAGGTCGCATGGGTTACCTATCCGGGCCAGAAGAGCCACCCGGACCACGCGCTGGCCCAGCGGCTGCTTCCGGACGGGGCAGGGGCGATCGTGACCTTCGGTATCAAGCCCGGCACCGAGGGTCCGCGCCGGGCGGGCGCGAAGTTCATCGAGGCGCTGGAGCTGTTCTCGCATCTTGCCAATGTTGGCGACGCCAAGTCGCTGGTGATCCACCCGGCCAGCACGACCCATCAGCAGATGACTGCGGCCGATCTGGAGACTGCGGGTGTGGGTGAAGAGATGGTACGGCTGGCCATCGGACTTGAGGATACGGGCGATATCGTGGCGGATCTCAAGCAGGCGCTCCGCGCCTCGCAGGAATAGAGGGCGGCGATGGAGTTCAAGGTCGACGGACATGGCGTCTTCGTGCACACCGGCGGACGTGAATTCAACGCCGATCAGCCAAGCCTGATCCTAGTCCATGGCGGCGGGAACGATCACAGCGTCTGGGGCTTGCAGGCGCGCTACTTCGCCCATCATGGGTTCAATGTGCTTGTGCCGGACCTGCCCGGGCACGGTCGCTCGACCGGCGACAGCCCGACGACGATAGACGATTTCGCGGGCTGGCTCTGGCGGCTTGCGGATGCCGCCGGGGTTGCGGTCGCGCACCTGGCGGGACATTCCATGGGGTCGCTCATCGTGCTGGCGGCCGCCGCCGCGGCACCTGGCCGTGCGGCTTCGCTTATGCTAATCGGGCCCTCGGATCACATGCAGGTGCACCCAGACCTGCTGGCAGCTTCGGCGGCCAACGATCCGGTCGCCTGGGAGCTGATCACCGACTGGGGCTTCGGCAAGCCGGCCCATAAAGGTGGTCATCAGGCGCCAGGCCTCTGGCTACGCGGTGGCGGCCGGGCGCTGCTGGCGTCCTGCCCGACGGATGTGCTCGGCACCGACCTGGTGGCCTGCAACGACTGGGCCGGCGCCCTCGATGCAGCGGCGAAGATTGATTGCCCCGCGCTGTTCGTGATGGGTGATAGCGATCGGATGACCCCCGTAGGCGCGTCCAAGGCGTTGCGGGCTGCAATCGCGCGCGCGCGCGCCGAGATCCTGCCCGCCACCGGTCATATGATCATGGTTGAGCGGCCGAACGAGACGATCGACGTACTTTCCGCGTTCCTAGACGAGGTTCGATGAGCGAAAAAAAGACAGAGCGCCACGAGCATCGTGAGAACTATCCGCATTTCCTACAGGTGCCGACCCGCTGGATGGACAACGACGTCTACGGCCACGTCAACAATGTGACCTACTACTCCTACTTTGACACAGCGGTGAATGAGTTCCTGATGCGGTTCACGGGGCTCGACTATCGCAAGACCGAGCCGGTGGGCATGGTCGTTGAGACCGGCTGCCGGTTCCACAGTGAGATCGCGTTTCCCGACATCCTCGATGTGGGCGTGCGGGTGCGCCGGCTGGGCAACACGTCCGTCACCTATGAGATCGGCATCTTCAAGGCGGGGTTGGAAACGCCGTCCGCGACGGGGCACTTCGTGCACGTTTACGTACGACCGGGCGAAATGAAGCCGATCTCGGTGCCCGATCATGTGCGTGCCGGCCTCGCGCCGCTGGTTGTTGCGGACTAGCCCCAGAGGCGTTCGGAGGCGATCTCTGCGCCGCGCACTAGAGATTTGAACTTCTCGACAGCGATGTCCGGGTCGACCTTGCCGATGCCGGCGAAGGTGGCGAAGCCGCAGTCCGCGCCCGCGATGACGCGTTCGCGGCCCACGACATTCGCATAATTGCAGATTCGGTCGGCGACGACGCCGGGATGCTCGATGTAGTTGGTCACGCTGTCGATCACGCCCGGCATGATGATTTTTTCGTCGGGTAGCGTCTTTTCCTCGAACACCCGCCACTCATGGGAGTGGCGCGGATTCGAGGATTCGACCAGCAGTCCCTGCGGCTTTGCCTTCATCACCACGTCGAAGATCGCCTCGAACGGAATGTCGAGATGGTGCGGGCCCTCATAGTTGCCCCAGCAGATATGCATCCGCACCTGGTTGGCCGGGACGTTCGTCAGCGCCGCGTTGAGTGCCTCGATCTGCATCTCGGCGCGCTTCAGGAAGTCCGCGTCCGACAGCTCGCGATACTCGGTGTGGCGGCCCATTGCGAGGTCCGGGCAGTCGATCTGGAGTACGAACCCGGCGTTCGCGATCGCCTCGTATTCCTCGCGCATCACGTTGGACAGAGCCTCGAGATAGGCGTCGTCGTCGGGATAGAACTCGTTGTGCTGAAACACCGTGATTACACCGGGCGAGGCGGCGTTCATGAAGAACTCCGTCGCGTCGTTGTCCTTCGCCGCAGCCGTAAGATTCTCTAGGTCCTTGTGCATGGGCTCGCGGTCGCGAATGACCACCTCGCCGGTGCAGCACGGACGGTTCAGGCGCCTTGTGTTGGCCATGCGGGCCAGCATCTTTCGGAACCCGGGGAAGCCTGAGAGGTCGTCGAAGCGCACCGACGGGCTGTCGCCCGAGAAGCCATCTAGGCGCTGCTGGATGTAGGTGGCGTAGCCGGTCTTCGACATTTCGCCGTCGTTGATGACGTCGAGGCCCCATTCACGCTGTGCGGCAACGATATCGGCGACCGCGCGGGTCACGCTCGCATCGAACGCGGCGGCGTCGTAGTCCTCGCCGAACTCGACCTTGTAAAGCAGATCTTCCAGCTCCTGCGGCCGCGGTAGGCTGCCTACATGGGTCGTCAGGATACGGTCTTTGCTGCGCTGCATGATCCCCTCCCGCAGCTTGTTTTTTCCGCGGCTTCTATGCGACCGCGCCGATGTTTTTATACACGCTCCCGCTGCGGAAAGGACCCGCCGTTTCCAGCGGGACCTTCGCGATCCTGAATAGATGCCACGGCCGTTCTCTGATCAGGCCGCTTTCTTGTCGTGGTCGATGGTTCGAGCGTCCGCGCCGGCGGTGATTTCGATCTGCCGGGGCTTGAGCGCCTCGGGCACCTCACGCTTGAGGTCGATGACCAGCAGCCCGTTCGCGAAGTCCGCCTTGGTAACGTTCACATGGTCGGCGAGATCGAACCGGCGCTCAAACGCGCGCGTCGCGATGCCGTGATGCAGATAGTCCGCCTCGGCGTTGGGCTTGCCCTGCGCACCCTTCACGACCAGCGAATTGCTGGTCTGGGTGATGTCGATGTCGCCGGCGCCGAACCCCGCGACCGCCATGGTCACGCGATAATCGTCGTCGCCCAGCTTCTCGATGTTGTAGGGCGGATAGGACGGCGCCTCGCTGTTGAAGGCCGAATCCAACATCTGTCCGACGCGGTCGAAACCGACCGAGGAGCGGAACAGGGGGGTCAGGTCAAGATTGTAGGTACGCATTTCACTTGTCCTCCTTTGAGAGCAACTGTGCATCGGTTCCCCCGCCATTGGCCGGGAGGTGCCGGGTTGACGCGGTCCGGAATCCGAATTCGGCATTCCCCACGATAACCTTGATATAGGTGGGACGATTTTCGGTTCAAGGGTCTGAATCAAAACGGGCGCTGCAACAGCAACGCCCGGAAGCCGCTGGGTTTTGTACCCCGGCTCAGCCGATGCCAAGGCCCTCATAGCGCTTGTTGAACTTGGCCACCTGACCGCCCGTATCGACGAGACGATGCTGGCCGGTCCAGGCCGGGTGGGTCTTCGGGTCGATGTCCAGACGCAGCGTCTCGCCCGGCGCGCCATAGGTCGAGCGGGTCTTGAAGTCGGTGCCATCGGTCATCACGACCGTGATTTCGTGGTACTCGGGATGAATATCGCTCTTCATCACTTTTCCTCCGGCTCAGAAGACGGTGGTTATAGCCAAGCCTGTTCGCCGCGGCAAGCGCTGTATCCAGAGTGCATGAGGGCGTCATGCAGCGCAACGGCGCCTGCATGAAGGCGTTTCTTGGCGGGGTTTGCCCGGCCTGCTAAACCCTGTTCCCGATATGGCCATGCAAAAACGATTCAGCCGAGTGAACGAGGACCCGGAAAACCAGCCGCCGAAGCGTAGCCTGCGCGAGCTACGACGGCTCGGCGGTTTCATTCGTCCCTATCGGCTTGCCGTGGCGGGTGCCTTCCTCGCCCTGATTGTTGCAGCGGGCACGGTACTGGCGATTGGCCAGGGCCTGCGCCGCCTGGTGGATGACGGGTTCACTGCCGGGAACGCCGGTCTGCTGAACGATGCACTGGTCGCGCTCTTGATCGTGGTGGTGGTGTTGGCCGGGGCGACCTACTCGCGCTTCTTCCTCGTCTCCTGGGTTGGCGAACGCGTGGTTGCGGACATCCGCAAGGCGTTGTTCAGGCACACGTTACGTCTCGAGCCGGCCTTCTACGAGACCATGCGGATCGGAGAGGTCATGTCGCGTCTGACCGCCGACACGACGCTTATTCAGGCGGTGGTAGGCACCTCCGCCTCGATGGCATTGCGCAACGTCCTATTGGTCCTCGGCGGGTTCGCGATGTTGGCGATCACCAGCCCGCGTCTCACGCTTCTGGTGCTGGTCGTGGTGCCACTCGTTTTGGTGCCGATCTTGGTCTTCGGTCGGCAGGTTCGCCGCCTCAGCCGCGAGAGCTTGGACCGGCTAGCCGATGTCAGCGCCTATGTGGACGAATCGGTCGCGAACATCCGAACGGTTCAGGCGTTCTGTCATGAGCATATCGACCGGACCCGCTTTTCCGACAGGGTCGAGGAAACCTTCGCAACCTCGGTGCGGCGCATCCGCGCCCGCGCGCTCCTTACGGCGATAGTGATCCTATTAGTGTTTGGCGCGATCGGCGTGATCCTTTGGATCGGCGGGCGCGATGTGATCGGTGGGCGCCTGAGCGCGGGCCATCTATCGGCCTTCGTATTCTATGCGGTGATTGTCGCCAGCTCGGTTGGCGCCATCTCCGAGGTCATAGGCGAGTTGCAGCGCGCGGCTGGCGCGACCGAGCGGCTGTTCGAGCTTATGGACATCGAGCCCGCAATCGTCGCCCCCGTGGCACCGAAGGCCCTGCCGGAGAACGTCGCGGCGCGCGTGGTTCTTGAGAACGTCACATTCCGCTACCCATCTCGTCCGAAGGATGCGGCCCTGTCCGACTTCTCGCTCGCCGTGGAACCTGGCGAGACCTTGGCGCTGGTCGGTCCGTCGGGAGCTGGCAAGACGACGGTGTTCCAGCTTCTCTTGCGGTTCTACGACCCGGATTCGGGCCGATTGAGTTTCGACGGGGTCGATCTTCGAGACCTAGAACCCCGAGCGCTGCGTCGCCATGTGGGGCTGGTGCCCCAAGAGCCTGTGATCTTCTCGGCTAATGCCTGGGAGAATATTCGCTATGGCCGGCCCAATGCGAGCAACGACGAGGTGCGAGCGGCGGCGGATGCAGCCTCGGCGCTCGCATTCATCGAGGCGCTGCCCGACGGATTCGACACGTTTCTGGGCGAGAAGGGGGTCCGCCTGTCGGGGGGACAGCGCCAGCGCGTTGCGATCGCCCGCGCGATTCTGCGGGATCCTGCGTTGCTGCTGCTCGATGAAGCGACGAGCGCGCTGGATGCCGAGTCCGAGCGGGCGGTGCAGACAGCGATGACCGGTCTCATGCAGAACCGTTCGACCTTGGTTATTGCGCACCGTCTGGCAACGGTGATCGCGGCAGACCGGATCGCGGTCATCGATGCCGGCCGGATTGTTGCCGAGGGTACGCATCACGAGCTGATCGAGCAGGACGGGCTCTATGCGCGGCTCTCCGGACTGCAGTTCGATACGGACAGCGCCGGTGCTGCGACCTAAGTAACCCGCATCAGCGCTGATCGAGCTTGAACTCGATCCGACGGTTGCGGCGATAGGCGATCTCGTCTTTGCCGCCGTCGATCGGCTGAAACTCGCCGAAGCCTGCCGCCACCAGATTTTCCGACGGGATTCCCGCTCGGACGAGGAACTTCACCACTGAGATTGCGCGCGCAGCGGCGAGCTCCCAGTTCGACGGGAATTGCGCCGTGCTGATAGGTCGCTCGTCAGTGTGGCCGTCGACCCGCATTATCCATTCGATATCGTCGGGAATTTCTGCCGCGATCTGAGCCAAGGTCTGCGCCAGCTGTTCGAGCTGTGCCGCACCCTCGGGATTGAGGACCGCTTGGCCCGAGCCGAACAGGACTTCGGACTGGAAGACAAAGCGGTCCCCCTCGATACGGATATCGGTCCGGTCACCGAGGACTTCGCGCAGGCGGCCGAAGAACTCCGACCGATAGCGCGCCAGCTTCTGCACCTTCGTGGCGAGCGCTTCATTCAGCCTCTTGCCGAGATTGATCACCTGGATTTCCTGCGCCTTATTTTCCGCTTCGGACGCCTCGAGTGCCTCGTTCAGTGCGGCGAGCTGCTGGCGCAATGCGGCAAGTTGCTGGTTCAGAAGCGCCACTTGGTCTTGGGCGCGTTGCGAAATCTTGCGTTGTTCTTTGAACGACGCCTCGGCGGCCTCGGCCCGCTCGGTGAGCTCGGCCAAACGCGACTCGCGTTCGGCGATTTCGGCCTCCATGCGGCTCAGGCCGCGCCTCTGGGTGTCGATAGTCTCCCGGTCACTGATGATCTGCGCGCGCAGAGAGTCGAGTTCGGCGGTGCTGGCGCGTCGCTCTGCTTGGAGTTTCGCCTCGACGATCGACAGCCGATCGACCAGCGTATCGCGTTCGGAAATGGAGCTCTGGAGCTGGGCGGACAGTTGTGAGACGGAGAGGCGCAGCTCGTCGTTGGTCGAGCGTTCGATGTCGAGCATGCGCGCGAGTTTGCTAACCTGCCGGTTCAACTGTGACAGCGCATCGTCGCGCCCCGACAGTGCGTCCGACAGGAACGCCTGAGCCAGCGCGAAGACCATGACGAGGAACACCACGACGACCAGAAGCGCGGCGAGCGCGTCGACGAAACCGGGCCAGTAGTTGACGGCCGACTGGTGCCTCCGATACGAGGATCCGGGCACGGCGGGCCCGCTAGACGTCTTCGCCTTCGGCGAGTGCCGCGGCGATGGTGCGGGCCAGAAGCCGGATCTCGGAGCGCAGTTCCTGGACCATCTGGTTGCGCCCGTTTACCTGATCTTCTAGCGTCCGGGCGAGGTGGCTGTCGATATTGCGAATGTGGTTGCGCGTTGCGTCATCGAACCCCTCGGACTGACGCGGTTCGGCGAGGCGCTGCAGCACGGGCCGGAGTTCGGCCTGATTCTCGGCGAGCCGGACCATCAGCTCCTGCGCGGTGCGCATCTGATCGGTCATGGTTGACAGCCGTTCGGTCAGCATCTGCAGGCTCTGGTCGCCATGGCTACGCGAGGCTTCCGCCTGCGCGACCGTGCGCTGCAGATTGTCGAGGGAGTCCGCGGTGGATTCTAGCAGCGCTTGAATGTAGGCCGGTACAGACTGGTCGCCGTTGCCATCTAGCGGGCCGACGCTCGACACCCGTGTGGCGCTGCTCAGCCAGTCCTCGAGGTCGTTGTAGAAGCGGTTCTGCGCCGCGCTCGCCTGGAGATCGAGGAAGCCGAGCAGCAGCGAGCCGGCGAGTCCGAACAGCGAAGAGCTGAAGGCCGTCCCCATGCCCGCTAGCGGTGCCTCCAGTCCTGACTTCAGGTCATTGAAGATTTGCGTGGCGTCGCCCCCACCGACCTGCAGGCCGGCGATGACGGCCGCGACGGAATCGACGGTCTGGAGCAGGCCCCAGAAGGTGCCCAGTAGGCCAAGAAAGATCAGGAGCCCGATCATATAGCGCGAGATGTCGCGGGATTCGTCGAGCCGGGCGCTGATGCCGTCGAGGATCGAGCGCAGCGAGGTTGTATTGAGGCGCAACTGGCCCTGCCTGTCACCGATCATGGCCGCCATCGGCGCCACGAGACGTGGCGGGTC
>PBPM01000125.1 GCA_002724635.1 Rhodospirillaceae bacterium | reverse complement strand
GTCCTTGTGGTCGTCATGCTTGTCTTTGGCGTGATTGCCGTGTGCATGGTCCTTGTGGTCGTCATGCTTGTCTTTGGCGTGGTCGCCGTGATCGTCCTCATGATTGTGCGCATGGGCCTCGAACGGACCTCCTTCGCGAAACGCCATATGCTGCAGGCCGTGCGCTTCCGTGAGGGAAACCACGCGCGCCTTGTCGCCAAGTGTATCGATGGGCCCGTCGAGGAACGTTTCCAGGCTCGGGCCTACCCAGAAGATTACGTCGGCATTTTGCAGTGCGCGAGCATTCGATGGGCGCAGCGTGAAGGCGTGGGGGGACCCTCCGCCTTGGACAATAAGCGACGGGGTACCGATACCCTGCATGACGCCGGCGACCAGAGAATGGATGGGCTTGATCGATACGACGACCGCCGGCGGATTGGCATATGCGTTCGTTCCCAGAAGCGCCAGCGAGCAGGCCAGCAAAAAAACACGGCTAATCTTCATTTCTCATGCCCTTGAGTGTGTTAGCGCTTTGGCCAAGCATAAATTCCTGATTTTGAAATGTAATAACATAGCACATGCATAGAGTCATGGGAATATGTTATAACATAACGCTCTTGCGTCACTGTATAACGTATGCGATCACCGGCGTTCAAGAATTTTATATGAACTTCAGTCTGTAATGCTCGATCAAACATCATCCTTGCTGGCCCTTGAGGGTGTTGGCCTCTATCGCGGCGGCCGCTGGTTGGTGCGCGGCGTAGACCTGACGGTAAGCCGGGGCGAGTCCGTCACCTTGATCGGCCCGAACGGGGCCGGGAAGTCGACCACGGCCAAGATCGCCTTAGGCCTGCTGGCTCCCGATGAGGGCGTGTCGAACCGGGCGTTCGGCCTGAGGGTCGGCTATGTTCCCCAGAAACTTTCCATCGACTGGACACTGCCGCTATCTTTGAGACGCTTCATGTCTCTGACTAACAGGGTAGAGGATTTTGCGGTACAGGAAGCCCTAGAGATGGTCGAGATTAGTCATCTGGCCGCCGCAGAAGTACGTCATCTTTCAGGGGGCGAGTTTCAACGTGCGCTTTTAGCGCGCGCGATCGCACGTAAGCCGGACCTCCTCGTCCTCGACGAACCGGTTCAGGGCGTGGACTACTCCGGAGAGATCGCGCTCTACGGACTGATCAGCAATATCCGGAGGGCACTCGCCTGCGGTGTCCTGATGATCTCGCACGATCTTCATGTCGTCATGGGCGATACCGACAATGTGGTTTGCATGAACGGGCATGTCTGCTGCAAGGGGCCGCCACGGATGGTTGCCGAGAATCCGGAGTATATTGCCCTCTTCGGGGCGCGGGCGGCGGGAGCTTTGGCCATCTATGAGCATGCCCACGACCATAGGCATTTGCCTAATGGCAAGGTGCGGCACGCCGACGGCTCGATTACAGATCACTGCCATCCGGGTGATGGGCACCATGATTCGGATGTATCGGCGGAACATGGCCATGCTGGATGATTTTTTCATTCGCGCACTCGTTGCCGGTGTGGGCGTTGCGCTCGTAGCGGGCCCGCTCGGCTGCTTCATCGTCTGGCGCCGGCTCGCCTATTTCGGTGACACGCTCTCCCACTCTGCCTTGCTCGGGGTGGCCTTGGCGCTCATCGTCCAGGTAAATATTACCGTAGCGGTCTTTGTCGTTTCGGCCATCATCGCCTTGTCCCTGTTGAGCTTGCAGCGACGGTCAAGCCTTTCCTCTGATTCCTTGCTTGGTTTGCTCGCACATGCATCCCTCGCGCTGGGTCTCGTGGTTCTTGCTTTTTTGCCAACGGTCCGCGTCGATCTACTGAGTTTTCTCTTCGGCGATATTCTGGCCGTATCGGTCACCGATCTTGTCGTGATCTATGTCGGTGGTGCTACGGTCACGCTGGTCCTTGTTTTCATCTGGCGGGCACTGTTCGCCGCGACCGTGAGCTTCGACGTTGCCGAGGCAGAAGGGATGCGGCCGGATCGTGCGAACGTGGTCTTCATCCTGCTCATGGCGACGGTAATCGCCATTTCAATGAAGATTGTTGGGGTTCTGCTGATTACGGCGCTATTGATCATTCCGGCCGCGACCGCACGACGCATGGCGCGCGGCCCCGAGGCCATGGCACTGATCGCTGTGGTGATAGGAGTTGTCTCTGTCATTGCCGGCCTCTTCGCGTCGCTTGAGTGGGACACCCCATCCGGCCCCACGATCGTCGTCGCAGCGCTGATCCTGTTTTTGTTGGCGCTGCTGCCGGTCGCGGGCATACTTCGTCCTCGTCCGCATTCGCATGAGAACTGACGCCATGAGCACCGACACTACGCCGCACGACCTCACACGAAACCAATCCTTGGTTTTTGATGTGCTCGAGGGGGCCGAGGTACCGCTCAGCGCATACACTATCCTCGACCAGCTCCGCG
Organism: Rhodospirillaceae bacterium; assembly: GCA_002724635.1. Taxonomy (GTDB): domain Bacteria; phylum Pseudomonadota; class Alphaproteobacteria; order UBA6615; family UBA6615; genus UBA8079. The sequence goes on along the minus strand of PBPM01000125.1, from coordinate 38,679 downwards.
ATCAGGGTCTGCGAGCGCCGCTGCAGGTCTACCGCGCGCTGGACAAGCTGGTCGCATTCGGCCTGGTGCACCGGCTGGAAAGCGTTAACGCCTTCGTGGCTTGCAATCATCCCTCGGGTGCGGCGGGCGGCGATCCCCATGGTGCCGTGGCTTTTGCGATCTGCGAGAACTGCGACAGCGTGGCTGAATTCGCCGAGCAGGATGTCGCCGAGCGACTGCGCGGTTGGGCGAAGGCCGAGGGGTTCGAGCCACACAGCACTGTTATCGAGCTGCGCGGCCTGTGCGAGGTCTGTGCCGCCGCATAGGCGTGCACCCGGAACTTCTCCGACGACGAAATCTAGCGCTTGACGCGGCTCAGGCCGTTTGAGACACCCCCTTTCGGAATTCCACAAAAGTAAAATCGGAGGCGCTGCGATGACCGGCAATCTTGAGAACATCGATCCCTATGGTTCCAGCCGGGGCCGCGAGCATCCTGATCATTATAAGCGTCCCGACACGCTGATCATCGATATCCACGGCCACATCATGACTGAGGGGATCGATGAGGAGGTGCGCAAGCATGTCCCAGCCATGTCGCTCGACGCGGTCAAGTATGCGAGCCCGCTCACCCGCGAGCTGAACAAGAAGCAGAACGAGGACCGGCGTGAAGAGCTGGTCGGCGTGACCAAGCGCTTGGCCGATATGGACAAGATGTGCGTGGACGTGATGGCGATCTCGCCGCAGCCGCCGCAGATGCATTACGACGCGCCCGAGGCGCTCGGCCAGGAGACGGCTCAGAAGGTGAACGACAACATCGCCCGCGCCGTCTCCGAAGCGTCGGATCGCCTGGTCGGCCTCGGCACCGTACCGCTCCAGAACACCGACATGGCACTCAAGGAGCTGGACCGGATTATCAACGAGCTCGGCTTCAAGGGCATCCAGATCGGCGCCCAGATCGGCCAGGACGAGCTATCTGCCGAACGCCTCGAGCCCTTTTGGGCCAAGTGCGAGGAGCTGGACATCCCGATCCTGCTGCACCCGACCTCCTTCGCCAGCGAGCGTTTCGGCGCCCATTACCTGACCAACATCATCGGAAACCCGCTCGATACGACGGTCGCGATCCACTATCTGATCTTCGACGGTGTGCTGGCCCGCTATCCGGGCCTCAAGATCGTCGCCGTCCATGGCGGCGCCTTCGTCGCGGCCTACTCCGCACGCATGGATCATGCCTGGGGCCAGCGCGAGGATTGCTGCCTGAACATCGACCAGCCGCCGACGAGCTATCTCAAGAACATGTATTTCGATACGACGGTGTTCTCGACGCATCAGCTCGATTATCTAGCCAAGCAGTATGGTACCGACCGGATCGTGCTCGGCACGGACTACCCCTTTGACATGGCCGACTACGATCCGACAGAGCACATCATGGGGCTCGACGACAGCTACTCGGCGGCCGACAAGGAGGCTATGTGCGGCCTGACGTCCGCCAGCCTGCTGAAGATCGATGTCAATAACTTCGCCCGCGCCAACCCCCAGGACAACTGGAGCTAGCGCGCGGCGCAAATCTCGCCGAAGCCGAGTGCGAAAAGCCGCCGGGTCCACCGGCGGCTTTTTTCGTGCGCTAGGCGCCGTCCCCGAAGATTTCCTCGGTGCCGCGCGACCCCGTACTCCTCGACCAGGGAGCGGCGCACGGTCAGCGCCGGGATGCCGTGCCGTGCATAACCCTCTACGGATTCGACGAAGCCCCATTCCCCCTCCGTCGTCCCCTGGTGAAGCGCCAGTCTTGCCGGTTCCGTCATGTTCTGCCTCCGTGAGATGAAAAAGCCGCCGGGAGCCCCCGACGGCATCTTCATGAAGGCTAGATTGCCCGCGATGCTAAGGGAATAGCGCGTTGGGCAACACCGTCGCGATCTCCGGGAGGCGGAAGATGAGCGCTATGGCGATGAGCATGATGATCCAGTAGGGAATCGAGCTCTTGAAAATGTTCATGACGTTCATGGTCGGATCGATATCCTGGATCGCCGATTTAACCGTATAGACCAGAAGCCCGAAGGGCGGCATCAGCAGCCCCGCCTCGATGGCGATGATGGCGAAGGCGATCGGGTCGAAGCCCAGCTGGATGGCGATCGGCGAGAAGACTAATGTATGGTGCTGCTGCCGGCGAATCTTACATTACGCCATAGCTTGTCCGGTTGGGAATAACAGTGCGCGCAAATTCGTCATAAAAGCGCATGTGGCATCCGCGGTTACTGGATTTTTGACTCCGATCATTCCACTATCGGGAAAATCGTGTTTGGGGGATTTTATGGCCAAAAACACTGAAAGAATTGGAGTGTCGTTCGACGTCGTGGAGGCCACGATCGACGATCTGCACGCGGCCATTCGCGAGGGCCGCGCCACATTGGTCGAGGTGGTGCAGCAGTACATCGATCGCGCGCGGGCCTATAACGGGGCCGCGAGCATGCTCGTCACCGAGGACGGGATGCCCGTGCCTGCTAGCGATGGGGTAGTGCGCGCCGGCGCGCCGATCACCTTCCCAACGGATACGGTCAAGGCGTCGGACGTACTACCGGATTTGGACAAGTACAGCGGTCTGCCGCTTGAGTTTGGGCGAATGGAGGCGACGGCATCGGATCCGGACGTGCCGCAGCAGTTTGGCATGCTGCGCGGTATTCCCAAAGGCGGCCAGCTGAATGCACTTCAGACCCTCAATATCCGCGGGGAGCGCTCGGTCACCTGCAAGGGCGACTTCGACAGGAACCCGTCGGCAGGACCGCTACCGCCGGGTGCGCCGCCGGTATGTGAAATGTTTCGCCAGCTGCCCGATGCGCTTGAGCGGGCCGCTGAGCTCGATGCCGAGTATGGAAACGATCCCGATCTGGAAGCGATGCCCATGTATGGCGTCGTTTTCTCGTTTAAGGATCCGTTCGACACGAAGGACATGCGCTCGACCGGTGGCGCGGACGCCGCCTACGACATCGACTTCCCGGCGCGCGATCACACGCTCGTGGACCAGCTTCGCAAGAAGGGCGCGATCATCTTCGCCAAGGCGGTACTCACTGAATACAATGGCCGGGCCGGTGATCCGGGCGGCGCGCACAAGCCGGACCGGGTTTTGCCCTCGACATTGGGGTATCAGCGCTCGACCTGGGCCGGAAATCCGGCCAACCCCTACGATACTAGCCGCGCGGCCTCACTCGGTTCGTCGTCCGGTTCCGGTGTCTCGGTATCGGCAAATCTGGTGATGGCGAGCCTCGGCGAGGAGACCCGCGCCTCGACCCGCGGTCCGGCAAATCACAATTCGGTGGCGCTGATCCTGCCGCACAAGGCGATGATCTCGTTCCACGGCAATGCGATCGGCGCCGACATCCAGTGTGATCGCACGGGCGTCCTTTGCCGCCGGGTTGAGGATTCTGCCAAGGTGCTCGACGCGCTGAAAGATTCGGAGGAGGGGTATTACGATCCGCGCGACCCGTGGACGGCGGTTCCGCGATCCGGTGTGCTTGACGGGTATGCCAAGCATATAGCCGAGGCCGCGCCGGGATCGCTCGCGGGTATGCGCATCGGCGTGATCCGCGAATCCATGATTACCGTGCCGGGCTCGGTGTCCGAGGGACCAATCACTGCCGCGGCGGCGGCGGAGCTCAAGGCGGTGCTGGCCGAAAAGCTGGGAGCAACACTCGTCGAGTCTACGCACCCGTTGTGGACGCCCGACCCCGACTGTGAGGCGATGACGGTCGACTTCCGCACCGCGCTCTGCCGCATGGTCGGCATCTTCATGCCGAACCTGATGTTCCGCCTAAAACCTGACGGCACACCGCTTTATCCCGAGTTTGCGGATGCCATCGTCCCGACCGAATTCGCGCCGGGCAAGACATTCGGGTCGGGTAACATGACGCCTATGGAGTATTTCGTCGGCCTGTCGGAGGGCCAGATTGAGCCGCCGGCGGCGTTCGACATCCGGAATATCCAGCCGCAGGCTCTAGCTCATACCTTCCAATTCCACATTGCCCAGTACCTGCTGCGTCGTAGCACCGACTGGGCGGCAATGGGCTTCGAGGAGACGCTGGCCACCTGGTCGGACCTGAACGAACGCTCGAAATTCTGGGGCGATGATCACCGGGCGGGCTTCAAGAACTGGGAGGAGACGGAGGACCCGCGCAACACGTTGGGCGAGCGCCAAGGCGTTGACGAGAGAATCATGCTGCGCGAATTGTTGCGGCGGATCGACATGATGGTGATCCTCGAGAATAAGCTCGATTGCCTTGTGCGCTTGCATACCCCTTGGGCGCCCGGCGTCATCGGCGGCGCACACCAGCCCGAGGGCGGGCCGCATAATCTTGCCTTGGAGTCGCTTTACGGACCGAACGCCGGCCTCACAGAGATCCTGATTCCGGCCGGCTTCGTGACGACGGTCTATGACCCAGTGTTCAAGCTATCGGAAGATGGCACCCGCTTCGAAAGCCACCATTCCGACGTGGCGACCGAGCTGCCGGAGCCGGGCCTGCCGTTCTCGCTGGTCTTCCGCGCTGAGCCTGGCATGGAAGACGTCTTGCTCAGGGTCGCATCGGCCTATGAAGCGGCATCGAGACGCCGCATCCCGCCGCCGGACTTTGGTGCGCTGTAATGTCTTTTTGACCTCTCTGGGCGGGGGACTATTTTGAGGACTTCCGGGCAGCGGACAGGAACGAACCAGTCATGACGGACAGCGACCGAATGCATCTCATGGCGTTCATGCGTCCGATCAGCATCCACACGGGCGCTTGGCGTTACCCGGGCGGGATGCCCGACGCGAACTTCAACTTCCGCGCGATCGTGAAGCTCGCCCAGCGACTTGAGGAAGCGCGCTTTGAGGCCTTCTTTATGGCTGACCATCTGGCGATGCTCAACATGCCCATGGATGCGCTCAAGCGCAGCGCGACGGCAACTTCGTTCGAACCCTTCACGCTGCTGTCGGCGTTGTCGATGGCGACTGAGAATCTCGGCCTGATCGCGACGGGCTCGACCTCCTTCGACGAACCGTTCCACGTCGCCCGCCGGTTCGCCTCGCTCGACCACATTAGCGGCGGGCGCGCGGGCTGGAACATCGTCACCACGTCGAATCCGGATGCGGCGAAGAATTTCGGCCTCGAGGAGCATCTCGATCATGCTGAGCGCTACCGCAGGGCGCGTGAGTTTTACGACGTGGTCACCGGCCTCTGGGATAGCTGGGCAGACGACGCCTTCGTCCGCAATGTGGAATCGGGTGTCTTCTTCGATCCCGAGAAGCTCCACACCCTAGATCACAAGGGCGAGTTCTTCTCGGTGCGCGGCCCCCTGCATGTGGCGCGACCGGTTCAGGGCTGGCCGCTGATTGTCCAGGCGGGTGGCTCCGAGGCGGGGCGCCAGCTGGCGGCCGAGACCGCCGAGGTGATCTTCGCGGCCCAGCGCACCATCGAGGACGGTCGTGAATTCTATGCCGATGTGAAAGACCGGATGACCAAGCTCGGGCGGAATCGCGACCATCTAAAGATCCTGCCTGCCTGTTTGGTAGTTATCGGCGACAGCGTCGAAGAGGCGCGCAAGAAACGTGCGGTCCTCGACTCGAAAGTGCATATCGACAGCGCGATTGCGTCACTCTCGGTCCAGCTTGGCACTGACGCTTCTAGGTTCGATCTCGATGAGCCGCTGCCGAAAGAGATCCCCGAAAGCAACGCATCAAAGAGCGGGCGCGAACGGGCAATCCGCATGGCGGAGCAGGAGGGGCTGAGCGTGCGGCAGCTAGCGCAGCGTATGGGTGGGTATTCCGGGCTCGCCATGGTAGGCACCGCTGAGACTGTCGCCGATGAGATGGAGGCATGGCTCGACGGAAGGGCGAGCGACGGATTCACCATAATGTTCCCGTTCCTGCCGGAGGGTCTCGATTTGTTCGTCGACCGGGTGGTGCCGGAACTCCAGCGGCGCGGCGTCCTCCGGCGCGAGTATGCGGGCAAGACCCTGCGTGAGAATCTCGGCCTCCCGCGCCCGGATAACCAGTTCTTCAAGCAGCCAAGCGAAGCCGCTCAGTAGGCGCGGCGCGGGCGGGTAGCAGACCCGCCCGGCCGCAAGTGTCAGCTCAGGTACCCGCTGCGGAAATATACGAGCGGCGCAGCGTCCGCGTCCCCGCCGATCGCAACGACCGTGCCGAGCGCAATGATCGTGCCGTGGCGCTCGAGGGTCTCCTCGAGCCGGCAGTCCATCACCCCCACGGCATCTTGATACACAGGCGCTCCGGTCGCCAGCATGCCCCACCGGCCGACCTCGAAACGGTCAGCGCCCTTCACGTCGGTCTTGCCCCCGAACAGGTCCACAACATTCTCCGCCCCCTTGGGCAGGTAGTTGATTGCGAAGTGTCCGGACTCCCGGATCGCCCCGAGGGCCGAGGTTCGCGTGTCGATCGAGACGAGCATCGTCGGCGGGTTGGCGCATACATGGGTCGCAGATAGGCCGAGGAAACCCGCCGGTCCGGCGCTGCTGCGCGCGGTGACGACGGTCGCACCGACCGCGCGCTGGCTGATCGCCTTCCAGAAGCTGCCGATGTCGATGTCCGCGTTGCCCGCGCCTGTGTTGTCGGTTCCCATAGATGTCTCCTTTTCCGTGCCGGTTCTTCATCAGGATTTTGGCACCCCCGTCGATCTCAAGGACGGCGCCCGTCAGGACGCGGTTCTCCATGACCTGAATTGCCATATTTGCGATCCGTCGTGTGAGCGTGCCTTCCCATGTCTTGGTCAGCCGGAAGATGATTCGGCTGACTAGGAAGCTGGTTGCGAAGGCAGAATTGAAGAACGCCATGTTGAAATAAAAACCTAAGGGGACCTCACAGGTCGATTGGAACAATGCACTATCATGCAATGTTGCAAAACCGAGCCGAACCGCATTTCGGTTTGCTGCTCGTATATTTGCAGTTTCGAAACAAGACCGTTGGATGACAAGACTTAGAGCGAGGAGCAGCCGGTTTCCGGATGGCTGATTTTGGCTACGGTTTCGTCTGCGACCGGACTGAGCGGCTTGGCGATGCTGGGGCTCACAGCTGCCCCGGTGTTTTTCGGCGAGCGCGTTTTATCGGCGCACCTCTGCGGCTCGGCGCGTCCGCGTTTCGCGACGCGCGATATAGGTCGCACTGGCGACAATTATACCGCCTCCGACCCAGGTCCATATCTCCGGTTGCTCGCCGAACAAGGTGAGGCCCAGAAGTGTCGCCCAGACGAGTTGCAAAAACTGGATCGGCTGGGTCACCGTAATGTCGGCGGACTTGAGGGCCTGCGTCAGCGTGACATGGCCGGCCGTCGCACAGGCCGCGATGGCGAACAGCCAACCGAGCTCGATCAGTGTGGGTGTGCGCCAGACCATTAGCGCTGGCAGCAGCAAGGTGAGAGTCACGAAGATCGACAGGTAGGCGACGATTGCGGGGCTCGACTCCGTCCGAGTCAGGCGCTTGGCGATCAGGAAAGAACAGGCAAAGAGCGGCGCTGCCGTAAGCTGGGCGATGGAGCCGATATTGATCGCCTGGAACCCGGGTTGCAGAACGATCAACGCACCGCCGAACCCGATCAGAACGGCGCCGACTCGGTGAAGATGCAGTTTCTCGCCAAGAAAAAAGGCTGCGCCCAGCGTGGTGAAGATCGGCGCAGTGAAACCGAGCGCTGTGACCTCGGCGATCGGTATCTTGGCCATCGCGAAGAACCAGAGCATGACCCCGATCCCATGGATCACGCCGCGCGCGGCATGCAGTCCCATGATCTTGCGCTCGCGTGCAAAATTGCCGATCCGAAACAGGATAGGTACCAGCAGGATGAGCCCAAACACATAACGGATGAAGGCCGCCTGGACGGCGTTCATGTCCGTCCCCAGATGGCGCACGATCGCGGTGACGGCGACGAATAGGATGCCTGTCACCGCCATCCAGAAGATACCGCGGAGATTACCGTTTATGCGCGACTGCGCTGCGCCGTCGAACAAGGAGGCAGCTCAGGCTGATCGGGAGGCGTGGCCAATGGTCATAAAGGCCTGCAGTATTAGCAGCAGCGACAGGACGAAGATCGGCCCGTCGGGCAGTTTAGTTGTGCCGCCGACAAATGCGTTAGTCCCCAGCCCGATTATGCCGACGATTAGTGCCACTAGGGAGGCCCGTTTCAGAACATGCGCCTGCTTGTCGCTCGGACGGATTAGTTCCCGCCAGGTAACCAGTGCGGCCCCGATGACCAGGACGGCGGCGGTCGCCCGTGCGGCGCGCCATGCGGTCACGCCGGCATCAGCAGTCACGCTGAGATAGATCATGTAGGCGGCGCCCAGCCCGGTCAGGGCGGCAATGATGAGGAGTGCTGCGCGGTTCATACCAGCGTCATAGCATGGACCGGGGGCACGACCGGAGAAAGAAAACAGGATCCGCTCTGGAACCGTGCAGGCTAGCGCTCGGACAGGAGCCAAATTGCGGTTCGGCCGCGCGGCAGAAGGCTCCCGGATGGGGCCGCTGCCGATGGCGACGGCGTCCATTTGCCGCGTGTTTCGGCACAATTTTGAGTCATCTGCGCGATCGGGCGCCCCCATGATGCTTTCGCACCGTCGCTCGTGCTTGCTAATATATTGGCGAAATTACGAATACCGGGGGTAATAGAATGGCGAGTGCCGATACCAAGACCGACGGCGCCTACAAGGCGGGCAACGGAGATTATGTGTTCGATGTGGCGAAACTTGAGGGCTTGGCGGCCGGGCCGGGTTACGCGGAGACGTTCGGCCCGGTGGTCGAAGGCGAGCTGACTCAGGTTGGCATCATGACTCTGCCGGCGGGTCAGACATCCGCACCCCATACGCATCCGAACGAACAGTGGATCTACATCCTACAGGGCCGTTTGCACGCGACGGTGGACGGACAGGAATCCGATGTTGGTCCCGGGCAACTCATCTACATCCCGGCCGATATCATACATTCAGTCACGATTTCGCCGGACGAGGACTGCCACTTCTTCACCTGCAAGGACCTGCGCAGCGGGATTGCGGGAACCCCCGTCGACAGCTGACCCGCGCTGGCGCGCGTCGAGGATGAGTACCTGACCGTTTGCGCCCGCGTTGCGGGATTCTAACCAAGGCGCATATTCCGCGTCGGCATAGAAGGCATGCACCGCCGCTTTATCGGGGAATTCCAGCAGAGCCGTGACGGAGAGTGCTGCTGCCTCGCCCTTCATCGAGATCACGTCCCGCTTTTGGGCGAGGTAGAGCGCCGGCCATCCTTCTCCAAAAGTGCGTGTACCGGCGGGCGATAGGCTACGATCTAGGACGAGTAAGTAATGGCCAGTGCGGCCGTGACATAGGTAGTCATGAATTTAGTCACCTGAAGTATGCGTTGTTGCGCCATAGTATCAGTCACGGAAACGCATTCAAATCAGACCTGTACCAGCGCGGCACCGTTCGCGGATCTATGGGGTCAGAGAGAAATATGAGTGAAGCTAGGATTACGACCGTTGGCATCATTGGTGCCGGCACCATTGGCTCCTCTTGGGCCGCATATTTTCTGGCACACGGTCTGAGCGTGCGATGTTGGGATCCCCTCTACGGCTACGCCGAGAACGTGACTTCCTTCGTTGCACGGGCCTGGCCGATCATGGAGCAGCTGGGCCTCGCCGAGGGGGCGTCGCTCGACAAGCTGGCCTGCTTCGACCGGGTTGGTGAGGCGCTTGATGGCGTCGAGTTCGTGCAAGAGAGCGGACCTGAGGACCCGGAACTTAAAGCGCGGCTGATGGCCGAGATTGACCGGGATATTCCCGACGATGTGGTGATCTCATCCAGCTCGACCGCGTTGCCGGTCTCGGAGTTTCAGCATCTGGCGGTGCATCCCGGCCGGATTGTGCTTGGTCATCCGTTCAACCCACCGCACCTGATGCCGGTGGTCGAGGTCGGCGGCGGCAAGCAGACGGACGGCTGGGCCGTCGACCGGGCGATGGTATTCTACGATGCGATCGGGAAGACCCCGATTCGGCTGCGCGCAGAAATTCCCGGCCATCTCGTCAACCGGCTGCAGGCGGCGCTCTACCGCGAGGCGGTTTACCTAGTGGCCGAGGGCTATGCGACGGTCGAGGATATCGATAAGGCGGTGAGCGGTGGCCCCGGCCTGCGCTGGGCATTCATGGGCCCGCACATGACCTATCACTTAGGGGGCGGTGATGGCGGCATCCGGCGTTATTTCGAGGTCCTGGGGCCAAGTCAGGAGCGCCGATGGGAGGCGCTGGGCGCCCCTGAGCTCACCGATGCGGTGAAACAGAAGATCATCGACGGCGTAGATGCCGAGACCCAGGGACGCTCGATCAGCGAGCTGACCGCGGAACGAGACGCAACCCTGTTGCGGCTGCTTAAGGCTCTCGGTAACGGTAAAGAATAAGTCGCATCCGTTTGCCGTTTTCGAACCCCCGAGGAGGACTCATGTCCATATCTGCTCTGTTCTCGCCCCTGACAATTCGTGGTGTGGAGTTTCGCAACCGGACCGTGGTCTCTCCAATGTGCACCTACTCGGCCACGGATGGCTTGGCCAATGACTGGCATCTTGTGCATCTGGGTAAGTTCGCCCAGGGGGGAGCCGCGGCCGTTTTCACCGAGGCCTCAGCCGTGGAACCACGCGGCAGGATCACCCATGGCGATCTGGGAATCTGGTCGGCGGATCACGCGCAGGCCCTGAAGCCCGTCACAGACTTCATCCGCCGCAGTGGTGCGATGCCGGCGATCCAGATTGCCCACGCCGGCCGCAAGGCAAGCATGCAGCGGCCTTGGCACGGCAATGGTCCGCTTGACGATACTGATCGGGCGCGCGGCGAGGACGTATGGGACATCGTTGCGGCCAGCGCCGAGCCGGTGAAGCAGGGCTGGTTGATGCCGACGGAATTGTCGGTGCCGGAGATCGCGTCGATTCAGGCGAAGTTCGCGGCTGCCGCCGGGCATGCCGTGGATGCGGGGTTCGAGGTTCTCGAGATTCATTCGGCCCATGGATACCTAGCCCATTCGTTTCTCTCGCCCTTATCCAATCATCGCAACGATGCCTATGGCGGGGATCTGGCAGGCCGTATGCGCTTCACCCTCGAGACGGCGGAGCAGGTGCGTGCAGTCTGGCCCGAGGACAAGCCTCTGTTTGTACGCATCTCCGCGGTCGACGTGGATGGCGCGGACGAGGGATGGAGCCTAGAAGACTCGGTCGCGCTTTCCGGTGAGCTCAAGGCCCGAGGCGTCGATGTGATCGACTGCTCGTCCGGCGGTATTGACAGGCTAGCGGCCGCGGGACTCGGCCCGCGCGAACAGGGGTTCCGAGCACCTTATGGATCGCGCATACGCGACGCGACGGGCATTTTCACCATGGTGGTCGGGCTGGTACTCGACGCGGATGTCGCTGAAGACCTAGTTGCGTCCGGTGCGGCCGATCTCGTCGCTGTCGGCCGGGAAGCCCTCTATAACCCCAACTGGCCGCACCATATCGCCCATGAGCTGGGTGTCGATCCGGAATTTGCTGACTGGCCTGAGCCGTATGGCTGGTGGCTTGTGAGGCGTGAGCCACTACTGGACGGCGTGCGTGGCGACTAAAGATCGCCGCCGGGATGACCGAAACGCGTTACCAGAACCGGTCGGCGAAGAGTAGAGTCGCGATCCTCTAATGTGACGATGGGGCGGAGAATCCCATTACTTTCGCTGCGATCGCTCGGCAGACAGGTCTCAACCGCGAGACCGCGTATCGCCTACTGGCGGGGCTGACGCGAATGGGCTAGATCGTTAAGGACAAGGCCCAAAGCACCTTCGCGCTAGGCCGACGTCAGAGTCAGCTTGAGACGCTCACCCGTCAAGCGGAACCCTTCATTCGCCGGCCTGCATGGGATGTGGGCGAGACTATCCATCTGGCCGCGTTCGAGGAGCCGCAGGTGTTTTACTGCGATAAGGTCGATCCGCCTGAAGGCCTTTCTGTTGCGTCGGCGATCATGAATTCTATGGTCCGCGCGGTGGTCGCCGTCTCGGTGTCTGGACCGGGTTTTTGCATTTACTAAGTGTGCGTTGCGCGCCTGCGGCCTGGGTGACCGCGACTGAGTTGAAGATTTTCGACTATATTATTGAGTGAGATTCAAAAGACGGCGGGGTGGGGGCTGATTCCCGCTTGTAGCCCGTCATCGCGTAGAGGATAGAATGCCAGCTCCTATCAAGTTCTATTTCGATTTCGTATCCGCCTATTCCTATGTCGCGATGAACCGCGTCGACACGCTCGGCGCCCGCTGGGGGCGAGAGGTCGAGTGGCACTGCGTGCCGTTGCCCGAGATCCTAGCCCATCATGGGGTAACGTCGCCGCGTGATCAGCCTGCGAAGTTTGCCCACAACTCGAGGGATTTCCCGCGCCTGTGCGAGATAAATGGCCTGCCGGTCTCTTTTCCGCCCGAGGTGCCGCCTTACGGGGCGACGCTGCACAGGCTAGTCTTCTGGCGCCTGAACCGAAAGGATCCAGCACTCGCCAAGGACTTTGCCCGCGCGGTCGATTACCGGTATTTCGGTACCGGCAAGGAGGTGCGCACCGCGCAGCAACTGGCACGCGCCTGCAAGGCGCGTGGCGTGCCGCTCGCCATCAAGGAGATCAAAGCGGCGGCGGACGACGAACGGGCACGGAAAGATCTACGCAATGCCTATCGGCGTGCTCTCAAGGACGGGATGTTCGGTGCTCCCTTCATGGTCCTCGACGGCGAGACTTTCTGGGGCGCCGACCGGTTGGAACATGTGGAGTATCGGCTGGAGCAGGCGATCAAGGTCCCGCGCGGGTTCGAGGCCTTCCAATTCACCAGCCCGTTTACCACGCGGAACGGACCCTTGTTCGTGAAGTGCGGTAAGGCGAAGGCGGTATTCGGGTTTCGCGCCGACCATCGCCACCTCAATCCGCGTGACGTTGTCCATGGGGGCTGGATGACGAGCTTTGTCGACGTCGCCATGGCCCAGTCTGCGATGTATGCACTTGGCTTGGTAGGGCTTACTCCTACCATTCACCTCGAGGCAGACTTTCTGGCTCCGATATGCCCGGGCCAGTGGGTCGAGTGCGATGCGCGGCTGGCTAAGAGCACTCGCAACATGAATTTCGTCGAAGGAACCGTACTGGCGGACGGTGAGCCCGTGCTGCGCTGTTCGGCGATCTACCGCAAGCCGCGTCAAGTGAAGCCGCGGGTGGGCACGATCATATCGCCGACCGACCCGGTCTACGGATGATGGGCTGTGTGCCTAGGCGACCGTGAAGCCTGTACTGCCGATCGCCTCGGCGCTGAGTTTCACATGGGTAGCCGATGTGAGTGCCGCCGCCGATGCGGCGCCCTTGTGCTGATCGCTGAATTGTCGACGGTGATCGACGCGGTTTGGGCATCACTTGCGGATTGCGTGGCCGCGCCCATCAGCTCGCGTGCCCTGTGCGTTAGCTCGACGGCGGACTAGCCGGGAGATGGTCGAGCAACTCGGTGAATATCAGCGTGTTGGTTATCGGACGTCCGTCAGACGCTCTCGATGCCGGCGCGTCTGGTCAGGTCGTTGAACTGTACCTGGTTGTGCACGCCCGCCAGATCGGCCGGTGCCTCACGCGCGAGCCAGGCGAGTACCCTAGCTGGCCGTTCGGGCGGTTGGCCCTGTTCGGGGGTGAGAGCAGCGGCCCGGAACACCGGATTGGCGTAGATATCGTTGACCATGTCCGTTTGAGTGAAGCCGGGGGACAGGGCGAAGATCTTCACGTTGCTGTCCTCGAGGTCGTAATGCAGGCACTGAGTCATCGACAGCAGCGCCGCCTTGGACGAGCAGTAGGCGGCGTAGAAGCGATCGGGGATGAAGGCGCGGGCGCTGGTTATATTGACGATAGTGCCCTCGTCGCGCGCGGTCATCGACGGAAGCACGGCTGAGATTAGGTTGTAGGGGCCCATGACATTGACCTTGAGAACCTCGAGATAGGTAGCCGGGGAAACGTCGGCGACCGAACCCATCAGGCCGGTGCCCGCGTTGTTGATCAGCACGTCGATCCGGCCATGTTCGGCGATAACACCGTCGGCGAAGGATTTGGCGGCGCCGTAGTCTGCGACCTCGAAGCCATGAGTCTCCGCGCTGGCACCCAGCGCCTCGGCCGCGGCCTTTGTCTCGGCGCAGGCGTCTGCGCTGCGTGCGCACAGCACCAGATGCGCTCCGTCGCCCGCGAGTTCACGCGCCGTCGCCGCGCCGATGCCGCGGCTGGCGCCTGTCAGGACGATCACCTTGTCTTTCAGGCTGGCCATATTGTGTTCCTGTTTCCGGTTCGGTGTTTTTTTAATTCTGACCCGCCGGGGCCAAAATGGAAACGCCCGGGCGCGGGCCCGGGCGTTTGCCGTTACGTATGCAACCCCGCGCTAGTCACGCTGACCGAACAGATGGAGCAGCATGATGAACAGATTGATGAAGTCGAGATAGAGCCGAAGCGCCCCCATGATGGCCTTCTTGCCGGCCACCTCAGAGCCGTCGAGCTCGCTGTACATCTCCTTGATCTTCTGGGTGTCATAGGCGGTGAGGCCGACGAACACGATCACGCCGAGCACGGAGATAACGAACTGCATCATCGTTGAACCGATGAAGATATTCACCACGCTTGCGATGATAATTCCGATCAGGCCCATAAAGAGGAACGTACCGAGACCTGACAGGTCACGCTTCGTGGTGTAGCCGAAGAGGCTCATTGCCGCGAACGTCGCCGCCGTGATGAAGAACACCCGCGCGATGCTTGCACCCGTGAACTGCAGGAAGATGTGGCTGAGCGAGAGGCCCATCACGCCGGCGAACAACCAGAAGAGGAACTGCGCGGTCGAGGCGCTCATTCGCTGGATGCCGAAGGACAGGACAAGAATGAAGGCCAGCGGCGACAACATCGCGATCCACGCCAGAGGCGTCGAGGCGACCTGACCCTGAGGGCCGACCGAGTAGAAGAGATTGAGTATCGCCGGGGTGTTTGCGACCAGATAGGCAATGATACCTGTCAGCGCGAGGCCCGTCGTCATGTAGTTATAGACACGCAGCATGTAGGACCGTAGGCCCTCGTCGATCTGCTCCGCAGCCTTGGCGCGGCCCTGAATGACCGTGCCGCGTTCGAATTGGTTCGCCATTTTTTCGTGGCCCTCCCAAGGGTTCCCTGTCATGCGAAAAAAAATTCTACCCTCAATATGGGGCGTCCGGTGGCGTAATTCAACCGTCGGAGTGCTGGATTCTACCAGACGGAATTCACTGTAAACCACTGATTTTAATAGATTACACGGCATCCAAATCCGCTCCGTGCCGCAGCGTATGGCCCATCAGGCCGATCGCAGAAGCGGTTGCTAGCACGGTCAGCCCCGTGACGGCCAGCGGTGGCGTGGCCGGGATAATCGCGACAGCGAGCGCTGCTCGGATGAGAAAATCGGCTCCGACCTGCCAAGCATCGCTGCGCTGGATTCGGCGCCCTGCCTGCACGGCCGCGTCTGCGAAGGCGAATGCGCCCGCCGCCATGACCCAAATCCCACACAGGCCTAGGCGCCAGACGAGTAGGGCGAGCGCCACCGCCAGAAGCGCACCGGCGAGTGCACCGAGCCGCTCGCTGAAACCACTGGCTGAGTAAGTGATCCGCGCGAGCCAGCCATCGACGGCCCAGAGGCCGGCGGCAGCGAGGCCCATCAGGGCGATCGACCAGAGAAGCGGTTCGGGCGGGCTGGCCGCAGGGATGACCGCTAGCCCGCCAAGCAGGCAGGTCAGCGCCACTCGGGCGACGGTGAAGCGGGTGCCTGCGGTGACCGGCGTACCCGACATACGCGGCGTGATGCCGGCGAAGAGGATCAAGAGCACGAGCAGGCTCGTGCCGGCGACCGCCGGCGCTGAACCGAGGTCAAAGGCGAGCGCAAATAGGGCCGAGATCGCGATCGTGGCGAAGATGGTCAGTGGCAGATGGCCCATGCGCATGGTGTGCACCCTGGGCGGATGCAGGGTGGGGTTCGGCCCGTCCTGAAACGGTGCCTCGGGCGGGGTGGCTGGTGTTGGTCCGGTTTTTTTCCTGTCGTTGTTCACGCCTGATCCTGTCATCCGATGGTTGCATTACTCGTTGCGCAGCCAGGGCGCCGTAGACTGTCCCATGGTGCGCCAGGTGCCGACCAGCCCGGCGCCCATGGTGATCGCCGTGCCAATCAGCGTAGTGACGATGACGGCAAGCGGCTCCGGCGTCCAGTTGATCCGAAGCAGCCAGGTTACGACCGCCCAGCCGGTCACGCTTCCGGTGATGGCTGCGATGACTGCCGTGACCAGTCCGAGCAGGCCGTATTCGAGTATGTAGGCCGCGACGATGTCGCCCCGGGTTGCGCCGAACACCTTGAGGACAATGGAGTCATGGATACGGCGTCGGCGTCCGGCGGCGATGGCGCTGGCCAGCACCAGCGTGCCCGAAATAAGGGTGATGACTGTTGTCAGGCTGACCGCGTAGCCGACATTGTCGATCAGCGCCGCCACGGTCTTGATGGCGGCGCGCACGCGCACCGAGGTGATGTTGGCGAAGCGGTCGGTGACCCTGCGTTCCAGCAGGTCCTCGGCATCCGGATCGGCATGGACGATAGAGATGTGCATGCGTGGTGCGGATTCGAGAATGCCGGGCGAGAACACCAAGACGAAATTGATCGCGAGGCTCTGCCAGTCGATCTGCCGGGTGTTGGCGATGGTGGCGGTGAAGGGTCGGCCGAGTATGTTGACGGTGATCGTGTCGCCGATGGTGAGGCCGAGCCCGTCGGCCACCTGCGCATCGAGACTGACCAGCATCTCGCCACGATAATCCGCCTCCCACCATTCTCCCGCGATGACCGGATTGTGGGCGGGTGCTTCGGCCGCCCAGGTTATGCCCCGGTCGCCGCGCAGGACCCAGTGGGCATCGGGCGCAATGTCCGCCTCGGCAGCGGGTACGTCGTTGATGGCGGTGATCCGGCCGCGCAGCATGGGCATCTGCTCGCTGCGTTCGACCCCCGGTACCTCGGCGACGATATCCAGAAACGGTTCGATCTGCTGCGGCTGGATATCGACGAAGAAGAAGGCCGGTGCATCCCGGGGTAGCTCCTCGGAGATTTGCCGAGATAGGTTTCCCTCGATTGTCGCGACCGTGACCAGCATCGACAGCCCGAGTCCGAGTGACAGAACAACCGAGCCCGTTGCTGCGCCGGGCCGGCAGAGCCCCGCGAGCGCTAGGCGCATCGCGGGGCGTCGGACATGCCGTATTCGGGCTGCGGCGGCGGCGATTCCCAGCGCTGCGAGGCGAAACACGACCATGGCGCCAATGGACCCCGCCACGAACCAGGCGGCAAATCTCGCGTCCGAGGCCGTGGCGATGACCAGAGCCACCAACGCCGCCGCCAGCGAACCCGTCGCCGCCATGTAGGCTGGGTGCGGCCAACCGCCCGGGGCTGTCACTAGAGAGCGGAACAGCTCGGCAGGCGGAATCTCGCACGCCCGCGCCACCGACCAGATCGAGAACACGAGCGCGGTGAGCAGACCAAACAGGGCGGCCGTCGCCAGCGGCAGCGGGAAGATGGCGCCCGCCAGACGGATTGGAACAACGGCGGCGAGCGCGTTGGCGGCGAGCAGCGGCAGCGCGGCACCCGCCGCGAGCCCGATAGCGATACCGGCCAGCGCGAGCACTATCACCTGCAAAAGATAGATGCGAAACATCAGGGCGCGTGGCGCACCGAGGCATTTCAGGGTGGCAATTGTCGCTCTCTTGGCATCGAGCCAGGCCCGTACCGCATTCGCTATGCCGACCCCGCCGATCAGGAGCGCCGTCAGTCCTACGAATGAGAGGAACAACGTGACGCGGCCGACCAGCCGGGTCAGCCGGGGCGAAGATTCATTCAGAGTGCGGATCCGCCAGCCCGCTTCGGGGAAGCCGTTATTCATCCTGTCGATAAAGTCGGCCGGGGTGGTCGTTTTGGGTAGGCGGACCCGGTAGTTGTAGTGGATTAGGCTGCCGGGCTGGACGAGTGATGTCTCGTCGAGAGCCGCATCCGCAATTAAAACCCGCGGACCAAGCGAGAAGAGACCCGATCCGCCGATTCGGTCGGGCTCGTGGACGATGGTTGCGCGGACCTCAAAATCGGCATCGCCGATCCGTACACGGTCCCTGAGCGCTATGCCCAGCTTGTCGATTAGTTCCGGCGCGACCGCGGCACCCCAGATTCCGTTGTTGCGTCCGAGTAAGGCTGTCAGCGGGAGTGCCGGGTTCGTCTCCAGCTTGCCGAAGAGGGGATAGCTCTCCTCGGTCGTCTTAAGTTCGATCAGGGAGCGCGCCCGGTTGTCCGTATCCTGTCCGCCGGCGCGGATCATGGCCCGCATCTCGGCACTGCCGGTGACGGTCCCAGACGCATCCATCGCCTGGCGTTCTGCACGCGAGGCGGGCCGGTGAACAATGCCGATTAGTACATCGCCGCCGAGGATCTTGCGGGCGTCGGCGTCGATGCTGTGCTCGAGCATAGCCTTGGTGGAGCCCACTGCGGCGATTGCGGCAACACCAAGGGCGAGACACGCGACGAAGATACGGAAGCTCCGCAGGCTATCGCGCAACTCGCGGCGCGCCAATTTCGCGGCGAGGCTCCATCTGACCGCCGATGTCGGGTGTTGTCCGTTCACGCCGACGGGGGTTCCTGTGCGTCGAAAACCTGTCCGTCGCGCAGATGCACGACTCGTCTGCAGCGCGCGGCGATCGCCGGATCATGGGTGATCAGCAGCAATGTCGTCGCGCGTTCCGCCGACAACGCGAACAGGATCTCGATTATGGCGGCGCTGGTCTCGCCGTCGAGATTGCCGGTCGGCTCGTCAGCGAGCAGCAACCGGGGACGGGCGGCGAAGGCGCGCGCGATGGCGACCCGCTGTTGTTCGCCGCCCGACAGTTCCGCGGGGTAGTGGTTGAGACGGTGCGCCAGGCCGACGGCCTCTAGGCTTGCGCGGGCATGGTCGAACGCGTCGACTTCGCCCGCAAACTCTAGGGGCACGGCCACATTTTCGAGGGCACTCATGGTCGGGATCAAGTGGAAGGCCTGGAACACGATGCCGACGTTGTCCCGGCGGAAGCGGGCCAGCGCGTCCTCGTCGAGCTTGGTGAGGTCCTGTCCGGCGACCGCGACCGATCCGCCGGTCAGTCGTTCGAGGCCGGCGATGATCATCATCATGGTCGACTTGCCAGATCCCGACGGGCCGACGACGCCGACCGTCTCGCCCGCCCCGATCGACAAATCGATTCCGCGCAGGACGTTGACGTTGCCGCCTACACTCGCCAAATGAAGTTCGGCGCCCGTAAGTGCGATCATCGGCGCCGCATCGCCGCTACCTTGCGCGTCCGGGCCCTTATCGAGCTGATCCTTCATGCTGGTTTGCCTTCAACCGATCACATATTCAATGCCTTCAACATATGGCCGTTCGGTCCGGATCATCAATGCCGGTGCGATACGACGGGCCGGCGCGTTATTCGCAATCCTGTGGCTCGCCCTTGTCCTCTTGGCGCTGCCCGCGGCAGCGGATGACAGGCCGGTGATTGTCGTCTTCGGCGACTCTCTCTCGGCTGGCTTCGGCCTCGATGTAAGCGATACCTTCCCGATGCGCCTCGAGGCGGCACTGCGCGCGGACGGCATTTCGGCGACGGTAATCAACTCCGGCGTGTCTGGCGACACCACGGCCGGCGGGCGGGCGCGGCTCGAGTGGTCGCTGCCGGACATGGTCGACCTTGTGATCGTTGAGCTGGGTGCCAATGACGGGCTGCGCGGGATCGATCCGGCCGAGACCGAGGGCAATCTCGACGCGATCCTGCGCACATTGACAGACCGGTCGATTCCCGTGCTGTTCACCGGCATGCTGGCGCCCCCCAATCTAGGGCGGGAATATGCCTCCGCCTTCGACGCACTGTTCCCGCGCTTGGCCGCGCGGCACGACGTGGCCTTCTATCCGTTCTTTCTTGAGGGCGTAGCGGCCGAGCGCGCACTCAACCAGCCCGACGGAATTCATCCCAACTCCGCTGGGGTGGACCGGATCGTGGCGGGTATACTGCCCTATGTACGGCGCGCGCTCGGCGCCGCGTCGCCGGAGTCCGGATAAACCGATGCGTACGTTTCCTTTTGCCCATGCGGGCGTTGAAGATGGAGGGCCGGTTTCCCGCTGGATCGGCTGGCAGGTGCTGGCTGGGCGTTGCCTAACGATGCTGCCGGACGATGGTGTGGGGTTCGGCCTCCTTTACGTCACGGACCCGCTCGGTGGCGACCTAGCGGAGATACTCGAGTTCCTTCGGACGCGGACGGGCGTGACAGAGTGGACCGGTGCGGTGGTGCCCGCGATCTGTGCGCCCGGCATTGAGTATTTCGACACGCCGGCGATGGCCATGATGTTGCTCGACGTGCCCCCCGACCGGGTGCGTCCGATACCCGTGGTGATGCCCAGATTGGCAGAGGGCAGTTTTGCGATTATCCACGCTAAGCCGCATGCGCCGGGTATCGTCGAAGAGGTTGCCGCGCTGGCCAACGAGAGCGGGGCTTACTTGGTCGGCGGTCTTGTGACCAGTCAGCACCAGCAGCCGCTTATAACGGCGGCACAGGGAGGCTTAGCGGGTTTGCAGTTCGATCCCGAGGTGCCGGTCGCCACGGGGTTGACCCAAGGCTGCTCGCCGATCGGGCCGGCCCATGAGATCACCGCGATGGTGGAGGGGCTAGTTGCCGAGCTCGACGGCCGACCGGCGCTCGAAATTCTCAAGGAGGATGTAGGCGAGCTGCTGACCCGCGATCTCCGTCGCCTCGCCGGATATGTGCACGCGGCGCTACCGGTGCCCGGGTCTGACCAGGCTGATTATGTGGTGCGCAACCTAGTCGGGATGGAGCCGTCCCGGGGGCTGGTCGCGGTGGCCGAGGTGCTGGATGTGGGCAATCGGCTAATGTTCGTGCGCCGGGACGCGGCCAGCGCGGTCGAGGACATGCGGCGTATGCTCGAGGAGCTGCGCCGCCGTGCCGGGGATCGGATCCGCGGCGCGGTCTATCACAGCTGTGTTGCGCGCGGCCCGCATCTGTTCGGGCCTGGCGCGCGCGAGATGGCGATGATCACGGAGGCCTTCGGCAACATCCCCTTGGTCGGTTTCTTCGGCAATGGCGAGATCTCGCACAACCGCCTTTATACCTACACAGGCATCTTGTCCCTGTTCCTCGACGATGGTGGCGCTGAATGATCCGGCTGTTTGCCGCCATAGCCATACCCTATGAGCTAGCGTTGCGGCTCTCCGGTCTGCGCGGCCAGATTCCCGACGCGCGCTGGGTGTCGGCCGGGAACATGCACATCACCTTGCGGTTCATAGGCGAAATTGACGAGGGCGTCGCGGCGGATGTCGACGATGCGCTGGCGCATTTCTCGGCGGACCCGATCAACGTCGCAGTGCGTGGCGTTGGTCATTTCGAATCGCGGGGACGAGTGCGCAGCCTTTGGGCAGGGGTGGAGAGGGTGCCCGCGCTGGTGGAATTGCAGGCACGGGTCGAACTGGCGTGCCAGCGCGCCGGCCTAGCGCCCGAAGGCCGCAAGTTTCATCCCCATATAACCTTGGCGCGCTGTCAGGCCAGCCGGGTGGAACGGGTCGCTGACTTCCTGAGTGAGCATGGGGCATTTGCGGCACCGGCCTTCACGGTTAACGCTTTCGGCCTGTATTCGTCGTCTCTCGGGCGGGGCGGGTCGGTTTATACTCGTGAGGTCGAGTATCAGCTCGGCGAACACTAGCCGGGACCGGACGATGTCTCTCAGTGATCATGTTTCCCCCGCCCACACGATCGTGATCCTGACTGGGGCTGGGATCTCTAAGGAATCCGGCCTGCAGACGTTCCGCGATCCCGACGGCATCTGGGCGAAGCACAGGATCGAGGACGTAGCTACGCCCAAGGCCTTCGCCCGCGATCCCGAGGCGGTGCTCGGCTTCTACAACATCCGCCGCGCCCAGATGGGCGATCCGGAGATCAGGCCCAACGCTGCCCATAAAGCCCTAGGCATGCTCGAGAGATTCTGGCCCGGCGGGGTTCTGCTCGTGACCCAGAATATTGATGATCTGCACGCGCGTGGCGGCAGCCGGAATCTTATCCACATGCATGGGGAGCTGATGAAGACCCGCTGCAACGAATGCGGCCATCTGGTTGAGGGGATCGGCGATATTGAGACCGACATGGTCTGTGCAGCCTGCGATGCGGCTGGCACTCTGCGGCCCCATGTGGTCTGGTTCGGCGAGATTCCATTGGAGATGAAAGCCATCGAGGCCGCGCTTGGCCGGTGCGGCTTATTCGTCTCGATTGGCACGTCGGGCAACGTCTACCCGGCGGCCGGCTTCGTCCAGCAGGCGCGCAGACATGGCGCCTATGCGGTCGAGCTCAACCTCGAGGAATCGCTGGGCGTTAGCCTGTTCCAAGAAGGCCGCTACGGCCCGGCGACCGAGATTGTGCCCGCCTTCGTCGACGAGTTGCGGGCGCTCGCCGAAGGCTGACGCATCGCACGCTGTTGTGCTCGTCCGCGCCCGGAATGTGCGCCGATCTGACACAAAACCATCCTCTTGGCCATGCCGGACATCGCGCTGACTCTCTATGTGGGGAGCTACGCCATTCACCCCTGTTTCCATCGCTGCCAGACGATGGCCGATGTGGTCGCGGACTGAGGGTTCCATGGGCCCCTCAGCCTGCCGTTGTCGAACCCGATCTGGCGACAAATGTGTGGAAAAAGAATAGGCTGTAATTCACCGACGAATTGCTGCCGGAGTTCCCGCGGCGTCTCGTGGTCCTCGATTCCTAGCCGGGGTTCGCCTCGATTCGGTCCATGTCGTCGTCGGAGAAGCCGAAATGGTGCCCGATCTCGTGGATTAGGACATGCCGGACGAGATGGTAGAGGTCTTCCCCCGTCTCGCACCAGTAATCGAGGATCGGCCGGCGGTAGAGGTAGATTCGGTCGATGTCGCTTGGTGTATCCGACAGGGATTTCCGGTTCAGGCTGACCCCGACATAGAGACCTAGGATGTCGAAGGGGCTCTCGAGCTCCATCGCCTCCATGGTTTCGTCGTCGGGGAAATCGGTGACATGGATCGCGACGTCGTCGATGTGCTGCGACAATGCGCGCGGAATCGTCACGAAGGCCTCGCTCGCGATCGCTTCCAGATCGGCGAGCGAAGGTGCGGTTCCGTATTTGCCCGTGGCCGCCATGGTGTCTTCATATAGGGGGCCTTGATCGCGAGGCCAAGCACGGCCAGTTTCTATTCCGAGACACATCGCAGGAACAGGAGGCCGGCATGGCTGAGAAACTCGAAGGCGCGGCGCGTGAGTCCGCGCTGGCATCACTGGACGGCTGGACGCTGGTCGATGGCCGGGACGCGATTTCTAAGACGTTCCGGTTCGACGATTTCAACGCTGCCTTTGGCTTCATGGGTCGCTGCGCGCTCAAGGCCGAGGCGATGGACCACCACCCTGAATGGCTCAACGTCTGGAACCGGGTTGAGGTGACCCTGTCTACTCATGATGCCGGCGGCCTGACCGCACTCGATATCGAGCTCGCCGGCTTCATGGATGGCGCATCTTAGGTTCGGACTGGCACCGGCCCACAACCCCTCCCGACCGCCCTTGAAAGTATCTTCCCGTGGGTAGCCGGGAGGCGGTGTGGGCTAGAGCAGCCGTCGTTACATAAGATGGTCCGCCATTCAGTCGGTCGACTGCAGCCGGTAGCTGTAGGTCCGGTTTTCGCGAAGTGGAAGGAAGACCTCGGCGGTGGTCAGATTTTCGACGGCGCTCAGCTCGTAGCTGTCATCGAGGGCCTGCCGCCCCGCCGCCTCGCAGACGGGCTCGCGCGACGATAGGCCAGCGCACTAGTCCTCCCAGAGTCCCATCGAGGCCGTAACCTCCTCGAAATTGGTTAGCGGCAACCCGTTGGCGACGACGCGCTGCGCGCCTTGGCCGAACGCCGCCATGACGCTTGCTCCCTGCGCCACGGGCCTAGCGCGCGGTCATACGCAGTGCGCCGTCCAGGCGCATCACCGCGCCATTGATTAGCACATTCTCGCACATGTGCATCACGAGCCGCGCATACTCTTCCGGACGGCCAAGGCGCTTAGGAAACTCCGGCTGCTCGGCGAGGCTGGCGCGCGCCTCGTCTGGCAGGCCAGCCATCATTGGCGTGTCGATCAGGCCCGGCGCAATCGTGTTGACGCGAATGCCGCGCGGCGCGAATTCGCGCGCGGCGACCAGGTTCAGGGACACGATACCGCCCTTGGACGAAGCATAAGCCGCCTGGCCGATCTGGCCCTCCGTGGCGGCGACCGACGCGGTCGAGACTATCAGGCCGCGCTCGCCGTCCTCGAAGCTTTCGACCTCGCCTAGCTCGGCCGCGAAGAGGCGCATCATGTTAAATGAGCCGACCAGGTTTACCTGGATCACCATGTTGAATGCGTCGAGCGGCATCGGGCCGCTGCGGCTGACGATGCGTCCCGGCGTGCCGACGCCCGCGCAGTTGACTAGCAGCCGGCCGACGCCGTTCGCCGCGCGGGCGGCGGCGATCGCGGCCGCGCCGCTCTCCGCGCTGGTCACGTCGCACTCGACCGCCGTTCCGCCGATCTCGTCAGCTACGGCGTTCGCGCCGTCCATGTTCACGTCGAGCAGCGCGACCTTCATGCCGGCCTTTGCGCAGTGCCGCGCGACCTCCGCGCCGATGCCCGATCCGCCGCCGGTGATCACCGCTGCCAGTCCGTTTACATCCATCATTCGTCCCCGATCTCTGATTGTTGTGCGACGTTGTTTTTACCGCGTGGCCTGCCGCGCTTCAAACGTGGTTTCTAGGCCGCACGCGGGCGCAGGTGCGCCGCGTTGAGGCCAAGAATCCAGCCCTCGATGTTGCGCGTGACCGGGTCGGTGGGGTCTCCTGGCGGGCGGCGCCCGAAGACGACGTTGAGCATGCCGAACAGCCCCACGGTCGCGTCGAACCGGTCCTCGCCGTCGGTCGCAGGTCCGAAGCCGTCGCGGATCTCGGCGGCCAGCGCGGCGGAGAGTTCGATGCCTGCCTTCGCCGCCCAGGTAAGCAGTGGGGCGGCGTCTTCGCACCGGTCCGCCGGGTTGCGCTTTGACTTATTGGCGGCCCCGATGCGCAGGTGCAGATGGGCATAGACCTCGCCGGGGTAGGTCTCGGCGACGACGATGCCGGGCCGGTCGAGCAGCGTCGGGAGGGCGCCGTCGAAGGGCCAGATGCGCAGCGTGCGGCGCGTGCGGCGGGCCGGTGCGATCAAGTCGCGCCAGCCGCTGATTGCAGCCTTCCCGACTTGCTGGCTGCCGAGGGTCCAGAACAGTGGGCTCGCCGCAAAGCGTAGGTCGGTCGGCTGATCGCAGGTACGTCGCAGGTCGTCGATTCGCGCGACGCCTAGCGCGTCGATGAGGTGCTTGTGGCGGGTGCCGCCGGGCCTCTCGGGATAGAAGGGGCGGTGGAGGTTGATCTCCTCGGATGTACCGGCGGGGCTGTAGAACTTGGACCAGCGGCCGCGGCCGAACTGCTGCAGCGAGGGCGCGAAGTGCCTGATCCCGGCTGCCTCCGCATAGCGGGCGGGCAGGCCGAGGGGGAAGTCAAAGCCAGCGAATACCGTCTCGCCCGGTCCGGCGGCGGCGGCGAGACGATCGAAGAAGCTCTCAAGATCGCCGACCGGTTCCGGCGCCAGCGCCTTATATCCGCCGCCCTCGGTACGCACGGCGCGGGCGATCCAGCGCTTGCGCGCGTCGACCGACCAGTCGGCGTGGGCGACGATGGCCGGCCGGGCGTGTCCAGCGATCGTGCGGACGCTTCTGCTACGAGCAGGCCCGGAGTTCACGGCTTGCCGGCGCGGCCCGAATGCGTCACGGCCGCGCTTAGCCCGCTGCGGATGCGGCGGCATTCCTCGTCTGGGCATAGCGTCCGGCGTCGACCAGTGGCCCAACACTTTTCTCGACCAGCGGGATGACCTCTTGGCCGAAGCGGTTGATCGAGCGCATCACCGCCTCATGGTCGGTGTCGCCGATGGTCATATAGAGCGCGATATGGTCGGACCCGACTTTCTCGATCTCCTCGGCCAGACGCTCAGCCACGGTCTCTGGATCACCGATCGGGTTCCAGCGGAGGATGTCTTCTGACGACATCTCGTCGGCGAAGGCCCGTTCGGGCAGCCAGGGGGCGTCGAGCTCGGTCTGGCCTTGGCGGAGAAACGCCGACAGGCGCACTTGGGAGCGGGCGTTCTCGGCGAAGGTGAGGGCTGCGGTCCTGTCGTCTGTGACGAAGCAGTAGCGCAGCGTGCCGAAGCGGATCGTATTCGGATCGCGTCCCGCTGCCCGCCACGTCTCGTCCGCGCCGGCGCGGATTTCCGCCAGCGTATCGGCGTCGCGTCCGAAGCCGGTCGCGATCAGCGGATAGTCGCCCCTGACAGCGCGTGCCTGGGAGCGCGGGCTGTTGCCGGCGATCCAGATTTCGGGACGCGGCGTCTGCACCGGGTTCACGGTGAACCAGGTCTGAGGCAGATCGATATACCGGCCGTGAAACTCGAAGGATTCCTGCCCAAGCCCCTGTGAGAGGAAGTTGATCCACTCGTCGGTGATAGCGCTGGCCTCGTCTAGATCGATGCCGTAGCGGCGCAGCTCGTAGGCCTGGTAGCCGCTACCGAGGCCGAGGATCAGACGGCCGTCCGCAAGATTGTCGGCAAACGCTATGTCGCCGAGCAGCCGGGCGGGTTGATAAAGCGCCGGCAGCACCACGGCGGTCCCAAGCTTGATACGCACGGTCTGCGGCGCGAGATGGCTGATCATCATCAGGGGTGACGGAGCCATCGAGTAGTTGGTGAAATGATGTTCGGTGAACCAGGAGATGCCGAACCCGGCTGTTTCCGCCGCCTGGACCTGCTCTACGGTCTCGACGAGCACCTTGCGCACCGTCTGGCTGCGGTGTCGCCGGTTCATCAGGTTGAAGATGCCAAAATCCATGCTGTTCCCTGTCGTGTTGACCGTTCGTATTAACCAGTCCGGTGCGCTTGCGAGTCAAGTCAGTCGGGCGGCCGCGCTAGGCGGGCCGAGACGAGAGTCGCACCGACGATAACAAGCGCGCCAAGGATCGTGAACAGGTCGGGCACCTCGCCGAAGGCCAGATAGGCGATGACGGCTATCATCGGCAGTCGGACGTAGTCGAAGGGCGCGACGATCGACGCCTCGGCCAGGTCGAAGGCCCAGGCGACCAGGAAAATTGCCGCCGTGCCGAGCCCAGCCATCGCCGCCGAGCGCCAGGTCGCTTCCCAGCTGGGCCATTGCCATCCGGGCAGCGCGATTAGGGTCAGCAGCAGCGCCGACCAGAGGGTCTGGTAGATCGTCGTTGTCGCCTTAGACTCGCTCCCGCCGAGGCGACGCATCAGGATGAACCAGAAGGCGTAGGCGAGTGCAAATCCAAGCGGCAGTACGGATGCTGGCGACACGGGCGCGACCCCCGGGCGCAGAACAATCAGGACGCCGGCGAACCCCACGATGATGGTAGTCCAGCGGGCCGGTGTGACCCGCTCCCTGAGGATTACGATTGCCATGACGCCGGCAAAGAGTGGGGCGGTGAAGCTGAGCGACGTCGCGAAGGCCAGCGGCAGAACCGCGAGCGCGGCGAACAGGAACAGGGTGGAGGCGAATGTGGTGAAGCCCGCCAGGAAGTGCAGGCCGTGCCGTCTTGTGTGTAGCACCCGGAACCGGCTGCGGATCAGCCAAGGCAGCATCAGCGGTAGCGCCCACAGGAATCGCAGCGCCGAGGTCTCGAGCGCGCCGACCTCATCCGCAACGAAGCGCACGAGTGCGTGATTGCCGGCTAGGCAGGCCGCGCCCGCGAGCATCGCAAGGATCGCGATCGGGGTGCGTGGCAGCCCAAGGATATGCGTGCGGGTTTTGCTCATGTGCCTGCGATGTTCGGTGCTTGTTTCGCGGCTAATGCCTCGCGCCGTGCGATGTAGACGGCCGAGCAACCGATGATCGTCGCGCCGACGATGGTCCAGAAATCAAGAATTTCCGAGAACCAGATGAAGCCGATCAGCACTGCCATGGGCAGTCGAATGAATTCCAGCGGTACGATCGCCGAGGCCTCGGCCAGTCTCATGGCCCTGGTCAGCATCAGATGTGCGACTGTGGTCGTAACGCCGATCGCAAATGTCACTGCCCACATAAGCGGGCTCGGCCAGGCCCACGTGACGATGGCCGGAATCAGCGTGAAGAAGGTGATGGCCAAGTTGAAGGTGAGCACGATCGCGCGGGTGCTGTCCTCTTGTGACATGACCCGGATCAGTAGGACGTTGACGGCGATCGACATGGCGCTGCCGAGCGCTAGGATCGCGCCGAGCTGCACGGTCTCCACGCCGGGGCGCACCACGATCAGGACCCCAATGAAGCCGACGATGGTGGCCGTCCAGCGCCGCGCCCGCACGGCCTCGCCGAGGAAGATCGCGGCCAGCACTGTTGCGAACAGCGGTGAGGTGAAGTTGAGCGCCACGGCCTCGCCTAGCGGCATGGTGGCGATCGCGGTAAACCAGGCCAGCGTATTCACCGCAGACAATGCGCCACGGATCAGATGCAGCTTCGGTCGCTTCACACGCAGGTCGGAAAAGTCCCACCCGCGCAGGATCAGGGGTAGCATGAAGATCAGGCCGAAGGTCGAACGCAGGAAGCCGATCTGGAAGGGATGCAGCTCGTCGCTCGCCACGCGCACCAGCCCGTGGCCCGCGGAGAACAGCACCATCGCCCCGACCATCAGGGCGATCGCGATCACGGCGGGGGAAAAAGCGTTCAGGCGGGTCGGCATAGCCGCGCACCTTAGAACAGGAGCGCGGCGTTTCGATAGGCGTCTGCCGCGTGGCTGGACTGCGCATTCGTCGGCTTGTAATGCCACGCCCGGACTATGAAGGGGTCGCGCGGTTGGGCATAATCGGTCAACATTGACTTTCTGGCGCCGGGCGAGGGTGCCGGAATGCGAAAAAACAATTCAGGGCGAACAGATGAGCAATAAGGTTTACGCGGATGCGAAGTCCGCACTCGACGGACTTCTCCATGACGGCATGACAATCCTGGCAGGTGGTTTTGGCCTTTGCGGCATTCCCGAACATATGATTCTGGCAATCCGAGATTCGGGCGCGAAGGACCTCACCATCGCGTCGAATAATGCGGGCGTTGATGATTTCGGCCTAGGGCTTCTCCTTCAGACCCGGCAGGTTAAGAAGATGATCTCCTCCTATGTAGGCGAAAACAAGACGTTCGAGGCCCAGTTCTTGGCCGGTGAGCTCGAGCTCGAGTTCAATCCGCAGGGCACGCTGGCCGAGCGCTGCCGCGCGGGGGGCGCCGGCATCCCGGCGTTCTATACCAAGACCGGTGTCGGCACGATCATCGCCGAAGGCAAGGAGACCAAGGAGTTCGACGGCCAGACCTATATCATGGAACGCGGCCTAACCGGCGACCTAGCGATAATCAAGGCTTGGAAGGGCGACACGGCGGGCAACGTGGTGTTCCGCAAGACGGCACGGAACTTCAATGCGCCCATGGCAACGGCCGGCAAGGTCTGCGTCATCGAGGTCGAGGAGCTGGTCGAACCGGGTCAGCTCGATCCCGACTGCATCCACCTACCCAGCATCTATACCCACCGGATCTTCCAAGGGCAGGATTTCGAAAAACGTATCGAATTCCGAACCGTTAGCGAAGACTAACTATGCCCCGGCGACGGAACAAGACGACCAAGTGAAGGAGACAGAAAATGGCTTGGACACGCGATGAAATGTGCGCCCGTGCGGCGCAGGAGCTTGAAGACGGCTTTTATGTTAATCTTGGGATCGGGATGCCAACGAAGGTCGCGAATTTCATTCCCGCAGAAATGGATGTGAACTTTCAGTCGGAGAACGGCATGCTAGGCATGGGCCCGTTCCCGACCGACAATGAGGTCGATGCTGATCTAATCAATGCTGGCAAGCAGACGATCACCGAGACGCCGAAATCGGTGTATTTCGACAGCGCGCAGTCCTTCGCGATGATCCGCGGCGGACACATTAACATGTCAATCCTCGGGGCGCTGCAGGTGGCCGAGAATGGGGACCTCGCTAACTGGATGATCCCGGGCAAGATGGTCAAGGGCATGGGCGGCGCTATGGACTTGGTTGCCGGCGTAAAGCGCGTGGTGATCCTGATGGACCACAATGCCAAGGACGGCGCAGCGAAGCTGCTTAAGGAATGCAGCCTGCCCCTGACGGGTGCAGGCGTGGTGGACGATATCATCACTGAACTTGGTGTGTTCCGCATCGGCGAGGGCGGCGTTCATATCCACGAGCTTGCACCAGACGTCTCCGTCGATGAGGTCCGCGACCGCTCCGAAGCGACTATCGTGACCCAGTAGTTGCCGCGAACGCCAGCGGTTTTCGCTTGTTCGTACCAGTGATGAGGCCCCATGCTGCATAGTCCGCCGCGTGGGGCCTTTTTGCTGCCCGGAAGACAACCGTGAACCGAGAGGCCGCCCTCGGAGTGGGTGCGGGCGTCGCCGTGATGCTCCTGTTCTCAGGTATGTTGGTTGTCTCTCGCTTTGGAGCGACGTCGGATCTGACCGTCTATGACATGGCCGGCCTGAGGTTCGGGGTTGCCGGTATGTGCACCCTGCCGATCATCCTGCGCACGCGTTGGCCGCGCCTCGAGCTTTGGAAGGTAATGATTATCGCCGCGACATCGGGGTCGCCGTTCGCGCTGTTCTTGTTCGGCGGCATGTCCTATGCGCCGGTAGCTCATGGGGGCATCGTAACCAACGGGGCCATGCCGGTGATCGCGGCGGGAATCGGCTGGGTCGTCTTCGGCGCCCGGCTAGGCGGCTGGCGCGTCATCGGGATCGTCATGATCGTCGGCGGTGTGCTGGCAACCGGTTGGGACGCGCTGGTCAATGGCATGCCGGGGCAGTGGCGCGGGCATCTATTGTTTCTGGGCGCGGCGGCCTGCAATGCCACCTTCCTGACGACGGTTCGCGGATGGGGGATTACAGCCCTGCAGTCGCTGGTTATCGTGAACGGCGTCAATCTGGCGCTTTATGTCCCGCTTTGGCTTTTGGCTCTGCCGAGCAATCTCGCCGCGACACCCTGGCCCGAGATTGTCTTGCAGGGTGTGTATCAGGGCTTAGTCGCGGCTTTCGTCGCCTCGATCCTGATTGCCCATGCTGCGCGGATGCTCGGCGGCATGCGTCAGGCCGCGATCATGTCTGGTGCCCCGGCGGTTGCCGTGCTCATCGCGATCCCGGCCCTAGGCGAAATCCCGTCCGGAATTAGTATTGTCGGTGTAGTTGTGGTCACGGCAGGGATCTTGGTGGCGCTCGGTCCCGGGCTATTGTCGGGGTCCGCTTCTCCCCGCGCGGGTAACGGATGATGAAGGCGGGGGCAACGAGTTTTGCGGTGGGGTTGGGCTGCGGTCTGGTCGTGCCGTTCATCTGGGGCGGCTGGATCGTCGCCTCGCGCTTTGGCGTCCTCAACGCCCTCACTCCGTTCGACGTCACGGCCCTGCGTGTCGGGGTTGCCGCAGTGATCGTTTTGCCGCTGCTGCTGACCCGTGGGTTTGCAGGGCTTCCACTGTGGAAGGGCGCGGTGTTGTCCTTTGGCGTTGGAGTGCCCTTCGCGCTCACCTCGTTCGGTGGGATGGCGCTCGCCCCCGTCGTGCATGCCGGCGTGCTGACCAACGGGGCGATGCCAATCTTCGCAGCGGTGATCAGCTATTACTGGCTTCGTGAAATACCGGCACGCACGCAGGTTGGCGGGATGATCCTGATCGTCGTGGGCGGCGCGATGGTCGGTGGCGACAGCTTCGGTCTGGATGCGCCACCGGGCCAGTGGTTTGGGGATCTTCTACTCATCGGCGCGGCTGGCTGCTTCGCGCTTTATATGACCGCCCTGCGCCGCTGGAACGTCACTATCGTGCAGGTTCTAATCGCTGTCCCGACCATCAGCTCGGCGATCTACATTCCCGTCTGGTTTCTTTTCTTGCCGTCGGGTCTCCTGCAGTTCGACAACTTCCCAACGTGGCAGGAGATTGCCCTGCAGACCGTCTATCAGGGTATCGTTGCGAGCTTCATCGTGGTGATACTGGTGACGCGCGCTACACGCTCGATCTCGGCGACGACGATGGCGGTCCTGCTGGCCGGCGCGCCGACCCTGGGTGTGCTATTCGGAATCCTGCTGCTGGGTGAGCGGCCGAGTATGCTCGCCTGGGCCGGCCTAGTCGTGACGACGCTGGGCATTGTATTCGCAGTGGGACGGCGTTCGGGAGCGTGATATCTCGCCGCAGCACTTCGACATGCCAAGGTCTGAGAATGCTTGGCTTCGTGGACTTTACGGAGATGGCGGTCTCGCAAGAACCTAACAAGCTGATACCTGAGCTGAGCGACACCTTCGGGCCCGGCGAGAATCTCGCTGCCTGAATAGAGGCGGTGCGCGCGCCGATGGAGATCCTTGTAGGCAAGGGGGCCTTTTCACCGATCCAGAAAGAGTTTCGTCTCACGGATCCCGCAAACACGATATTCGCGGATTCGGCTCGCAGCAACTAAACCGCCTAGACGGCGACCTCGCGCCGGCGAACGGCAGCCATTCATCGAGATCAAGCCGGGCTACGTAACGCCATCCGATTGATCGCGTTCATCACTCGGTAGAGATCGTCGAACTGGCGCTTGAAGGCGTCATAGTTGAGGTCCGAGCGTTTCTCGCGGATCGCCTCATGTATTTCCGAAAGCGACCGGGTACCGTCGCACAGGCTGCCGATCGTGCGTGACAGCGGCGGGATCGACATGTCTGTCTTTAGCCCATCGGCGTTCACCGTGATCCGCCCGCCCGGGGGCAGCGCGTTGCTGGCGTCCTCGGCACTCAGGTTCAGCAGGTGCGGGACGATGTCAGGGTCGTCCGTGTTGGGCGGGGTCACTGGGTTGTCATTAAGCACGGCATAGAAAATATGCTTCTTCAGGTTGCCGGTGAACAGTTCGGCGAACGCCGCCCGCGGCAGTGGGCCGAGATCGCGCAGTCGCTTGCGAATCCGCGGATCCTGTACCAGCCAGTCCGGGTCGTATCGATAGGGCTCAATGAACGTTGTCACGCGCAGGCCAGCCCTGGCGACAAACTCCGCGATCTCCGGGACGCGGTAAGCGCGGTCACGCGAATGCAGGAATATGTCGTAGACGCCGGAATCGCCGCCCCCGACATGGTCGTGGATTAGCCCGTTGCGCACTAGCCAGGCTGTACCCGGCAGGCCGCTTGCCAGCCGCTTGGCCATTTCCACGCGGTCCGCATCGGGCATGGTCCCGGCGGGTGCGATGGTCCGGAGCATGTCCTGCATGTGGTAGATGCCGGTGCGCCCATACTCGCCATAGACCATGACGCCGATCCCGCCATCCGGCGCCAGCTGGCCCGCGAGCGCGCGCAGCCCGGCATCGGGGTCCTCCAGATGGTGCAGCACGCCGCAGCAGTCGATGTAGTCCCAAGGGCCCGGCGCCACGTCCGCGACATCGAGGAGCGACCCGGTGACGAATTCGATGTTGTCGAGATCACGGATCTGTGCCCGGTCCCGGGCGACGGCTTGGCTCGGTCTGCTTAAGTCCAGATGGACAACCTTGCCGGGTACGGCCATGTTGCACATATGCTGGGCCAGCATGATCGCGGCATCACCGGTACCGCCGCCGGCGACCAGCGTGCGCAGGGGCTTGCCGAGGTCGCGCGCGCCGCCAAACACATAATGGTTTAGCTCGAATAGGTTGCTCGGCGAGCCGGCGATAAGCCGCGTCTTCTCGTCCGCCGGGTTGCGTTCGGGATAGGGATAGGACTCGTACTGAGACTGCACGAGCCCGTCTTGTGTCTTTCGATTTATATCCGGGGGCTTTGCCATGACCGTCTCTGTGAGGCGCGGGTCGTGTCGTTAGGCATCGATGTCGATGACTAGCCGGCCGGTCGCCTTTCGGCCTTCGAGCATCGCGATTGCCTTCGGCACATCTCCCAGCGGCAGGAGCTCGGAGATGTGTGGCCGCAGCTTACCCGCGCGCCACCATGCGGCGAGCTCGTCGAAGCCTGTGCGGAAGGTCTCAGGTTCCCGGGTTCGGTAGGCGCCCCAGTAGACGCCGACGATGGCGATGTTCTTGACCAGCAGATAGTTGCCGAGAAACTGGGGGACCTCGCCGCTGGCGAAGCCGAT
Source organism: Rhodospirillaceae bacterium (assembly GCA_002724635.1). Classification (GTDB taxonomy): domain Bacteria; phylum Pseudomonadota; class Alphaproteobacteria; order UBA6615; family UBA6615; genus UBA8079. Next base: position 4,486 of record PBPM01000125.1, on the reverse strand, counting down.
AATCAGGAAGCGGCCCGACCAGGCCATGGACCGAATGGCCGCTTGGGCAAGGTCCCCGCCGACCGGGTCGTAGACAACGTCGACGCCCCTGTCGTCGGTGATGCCTCGCACTGCCTTTCGCAGGTCCTCGTCGGCGTAGTTGATCAGGTGATCGGCGCCGCGCGCTTCGGCGAGCGCTAGTTTCTCGGCCGACGATGCGGCGGCGATCACGGTCGCGCCCATCGCCTTGGCGCATTCGATCGCGGTTAGCCCGACGCCGCCGCCGGCGCCGAGCACCAGCAAGGTCTCGCCGGCCTTTAGGTTACCGCGATGGGAAAGCGCCAAATGCGAGGTGCCATAGGCGACGGGGAAGGCGGCCGCCGTCCGGTCTTCCATGCCGTCTGGGATGGGCAGCACCGTGGTCGCGTCACACACGGCTTGTTCGGCGAAGGCGCCGGCCGAGAGCAGAGCCATTACCCTATCACCCGGCGCGAGGCCGGTGACCCCGTTACCAACCTCCATGATCTCGCCCGCCCCCTCAAGGCCCGGCGCGAAAGGCAGATCGGGTTTCTCCTGATAGTTGCCGCGCACCAGAACCGAGTCCGCGAAGTTGACGCCGGCGGCGCGCATGCGAATGCGGACTTGGCCGGGGCCTAGCTCGGGTTCCGGCAACTCGCCGAGTTCGAGATCGGCTGGATCGCCCCAGTTCCTGCAGATAATTGCTCGCATGATTGTCGAACTCCCGCCTGATGACACAAACACACTTGTCGGCAACTTGCCTCGGCCCCGAGGGCCATGCAAGTAAGGTCCTATGACAGAGGCAAAAATGCGCGGTTATTTTGGTATCGGCGTCGAGGGAATCTCGAAGCAGATGAATGTGGGGGCGATCATGCGAACCGCGAATGCGTTCGGGGCCAGCTTCGTGTTCACCATCGACGCGGTCTACGCTGAGCGCGAAGGCGGGCGATCCGATACGTCGGATGCGCAGGAGCATCTGCCGCTCCACGAATACGCCACCCTCGATGATTTCCGCCTGCCGCGCGGCTGTGCTCTGGTCGGGATCGAGCTCATCGAGGATTCGGTCGACTTGCCGAGTTTCCGCCACCCGCGCCAGGCGGCCTATGTGCTTGGGCCGGAGCGAGGTGCGCTGTCGCCGGCGTTGGTTGCGCGCTGCGACCATGTGGCTAAGATTCCGACCCGATTTTGCGTGAATGTGGGCTTGGCGGCGGCCATCGTCATGTATGACCGGGTGCTGACCCTCGGACGGTTTCCCGCCCGCCCGCTGGTTCCCGGCGGACCGCTTGAGACGGTGCCGGAGCATGTGCATGGCAAGCCTGTCCTGCGGAAAATGCAGGGGCAAGAAAAGGTCGAATGATAACAACAGGTTGATAGGCCCTACGCTTTGTAAGAATCGGTAAGCCTTGGTAAAGGGATAATGATGGTTACATTCTTCAAATACGCAATCCCTGCGCTCGTGCTCGCCATGGTCCCGCTACTGCTGTCACCGCCGGTTGTTCAGGCCGCGGAGGCCAAGCGAATCGGCAAGTTCGGCGAATGGGACGCCTATACCCGTGGCAGCGGTAGCGGTCAGTTCTGCTACATGGTCTCGAAGCCGAAGACCGCGAGCTTGCAGTCGCGGCGTGGCGAGATATTCTTCCTTGTCTGGCACCGCCCAGAACAGGAGGGGTTCGATGTGGTTCAGATCGATATCGGCTACCCCCTTAAAGAGGGCTCCGAGGTCGAGGTACGGATTGGTGGCGATGCCTGGCTGCTTTTCACCGAGGGCGAGAACGCGTGGACCTACAATCAGACCGACGAAAAAACGCTCGTCGCGGCGATTCGTAAGGGATCGCACATGACCGTCAAGGGCATGTCCAGCCGAAATAACCCGACTACAGACAAGTATTCGCTGAAGGGTACGAGCTCCGCTCACGCCGCGATCAACAAGGCCTGTGGACGCCAATTGAGCGGATAACTTTGCGTGGGGCCAACCCCGGCGTCCTTAATAAGTTTCGATATCCGATGTACTTCGTCGGGGTGTATCATTTGAGGAGGGTGGTTACTCTCGGCGAAATGGTTGTTCAGACGAAAGCCGATGCGCTCCCAATTTCGCTGCTCGGCCTTACCGCCTAGTTCCTCAATGACCGATTCGCCCGCGCGCGGCGAGATTTTGGCGCTGGCGGGGTGCGCAAACAGGGCATGCAGGACCGCGCGGTGTTTGTAGTTCATGATTGGCCTTCGCGTCTGTGATCTGGACACCAATGCCTTTCAGGCTGCATGCCTGATGCGGTGATGCATTGATCTAACTCAGAAGCGCGCGCAAGCGGTTGCGTTCGCCGACCGGCGCGCCTATGTGAACCATCATGCCGATCTCCTCCGAACAATTCACGGCCCCTGTGGCCGCCGACGGCCCGGTCAACCTGATCGGCATGGACCGTGCCGAGCTCGTGGCGGCGGTCGTCGCCCTCGATGAACAGAAATTCCGCGCCGACCAGCTGTTCCAGTGGATCTATAGCCGCGGCGTCACCGATTTCGAAGATATGACTAACCTTTCGAAGGGGCTGCGCACGAAACTGGCCGAAAAGTATGTTATCGAGCGGCCGGAGATTTCGCGCGTTCTGGCCTCGGCCGACGGGACCCATAAGTGGTTGCTCCGCTTGGGCGATGCCAACGAGGTCGAGTGCGTTCACATTCCCGAATCCGAACGGGGTACGCTTTGCGTGTCGAGCCAAGTCGGCTGCACTCTAAATTGCCGCTTCTGCCACACCGGCACCCAGCGTCTCGTGCGTAATCTCGGCCCGGCCGAGATCGTCGGGCAGATTATGCTGGCGCGCGATCACCTCGGGGAGTGGCCAACGGCTGAGCGCCCGACTATCTACGAACGCGAGCTTTCCAATATCGTGATGATGGGGATGGGCGAGCCACTCTACAATTTTGAGAATGTTGCCGCCGCGCTCAAGATCGTCATGGACGATGCGGGCATCGCGATCTCGCGCCGGCGCATCACCCTGTCGACCGCTGGTGTTGTGCCGCTGATCGAACGCTGTGGCACTGAACTGGGGGTGAACCTGGCCGTCTCCCTGCACGCGGTGCGCAATGACCTACGCGACGAGATCGTACCTATCAACCGCAAGTATCCGATCGAGGAACTTCTAGCGTCGTGCCGCGAGTATCCCGGCGTGCGCAACTCGCGCCGCATCACCTTCGAGTATGTGATGCTGCGCGACGTCAACGACAGCGACGCCGATGCCCGCGAGTTGGTGCGGCTGATCAAGGGGATTCCGTCTAAGGTCAACCTGATCCCGTTCAACCCTTGGCCCGGTGCACCCTATGATCGCTCTACCGACGCGCGGATCGAGGCGTTCGCCGAGATCGTCCGCACGGCCGGCTACCCTTCGCCCGTGCGTACGCCGTGTGGCGAGGACATCATGGCCGCCTGCGGCCAGTTGAAGTCCGACAGCGAGCGGCCGCGAAGATTCGCAAACAATTGAATTAAAACGAATATTTTCGCTTGCAGATTCGTATGCTTGTTAGCCCGCCCTTAGCTGACAAAGTTGCTGCGCAGGAGAAGAGGGCATCGCACCCAAAATCCTCGCTGTCGCGCTGGCCGGGATGCGGATAATCTGGCCGATCTTATCTTCGGCCCGGCCATGCTTGCTCCCGCGCCGCGCGGCACTATACTCCGGCGCAATTTACGCAAACGCGAAACGGAACAGTGACATGGCGTCAGGTGACGTGAGGAAGGTTGTGCTCGCCTATTCCGGCGGTCTTGACACATCGGTCATTCTCAAATGGCTGGTGGAAACTTATGACTGCGAGGTGGTGACGTTTACCGCTGACCTGGGCCAAGGCGAGGAGATCGAGCCGGCCCGGGCCAAAGCCGAGATACTCGGGGTCAAGGAGATCTTCATCGAGGATCTGCGCGAGGAATTTGTGCGCGACTATGTTTTTCCGATGTTCCGCGCCAATGCGCTCTACGAGGGCGTGTATCTGCTTGGCACCTCGATCGCCCGACCGCTGATCGCCAAGCGCCAAGTTGAGATCGCGCACGAGACCGGCGCGGATGCCGTCTCCCATGGCGCGACAGGCAAGGGCAACGACCAGGTGCGCTTCGAGCTGGGGTATTATGCGCTTGACCCGGACATCAAGGTGATCGCGCCGTGGCGTGAGTGGGACCTGACCTCTCGGACGAAGCTCATCGACTTCGCCGAGAAGCACCAGATTCCCATCGCCACGGACAAGCGCGGCGAGGCGCCGTTCTCGGTCGACGCGAACCTGCTGCACATCTCCGCCGAGGGGAAGGCGCTCGAGGATCCGTGGCACGCGCCCGACGACTTCGTTTTCTCGCGCACCGTTGCGCCCGAAGAGGCGCCCGACACGCCGACCTATATCGAGATCGGCTTCGAGGCGGGCGACCCGGTGTCGATTGACGGCGAGAATATGTCGCCGGCGACCCTGCTGACGAAACTCAACCAGCTGGGCGGCGCTAACGGCATCGGCCGGCTCG
>PBPM01000124.1 GCA_002724635.1 Rhodospirillaceae bacterium | reverse complement strand
CGGCTGGGTGCGACCCTGCTCCTGATCATGTACGCCGATCTCCATGTCCACATGGAGATTTCGGAAGAATATCTTCCGCACCTCGGGCCAGCGGTCGAGCAGGTGCCGCTCGAGGGGGTCGGTCACCGCCATGTCACTTACCAACACACTCATACACCAGGTTCTTTCAGTGTGGCCGGATCGAGGAACATAACGTCCCGGGCACTCGGTACCAAATGCTGGCCGCCATCGACGAGGATCGTCTCCCCGGTCACCGCGCGCGCGCCAGCAAGGTAGATCACTGCCTCTGCGATATCCTGCGGCTGCGAACCGCGCGCAAGCGGGGTGTTGCCATGGATGGCATCGAACTGATCAGGCAGCTGATCGCCACTGGGCAGTGTCAGGCCGGGTGCGACCCCACATACCCGCACCGTCGGGCCATAGGCGGTGGCCGCCATCTGCGTGAAGGCCGCCAAACCATGCTTTGACAGGGTGTAGGACAGGAAGTCCGGGTTTGGGTTCACCAGCTTCTGATCGAGGATGTTAACGATCACGCCCTCGCCGCCGTCGGGCACCTGCGCGGCGAATGTACGCGACAGAATCACCGGCGCGCGCAGATTCACCGCCATGACCCGATCGAAGATCTCCGCGCGCCCGTCATGGGCCGTATCCTCGACGAACAGGGAGGCGTTGTTTACCAGACAGGTCAGCCCGCCGGTCGCCCCCTCCGCCGCGTCGATTAATCCCGCGCAGGCAACCGGGTCTGCTAGGTCGCCGGCGATTGCATCCGCGCGGCCACCGGACGCGACAATGGCGTCAACTGCGTCATTCGCCGCCGTAGCGGAACGATTGTAGTGAATGACAACATGCCAGCCGTCCTGCCCGAGCGCTTCCGCGACCGTGCGCCCGATGCGCTGCGCTGCGCCGGTCACCAACGCGCCGCCTCTTTCAGACATGTTCGAAACTCTCGCGGCGCCTAATCGAAAACCGTGGAGAATGGAATGTGATAGTAAATTGTCCCAATCTCGGTGCCCGGATTATTATCATCCAAGCCGGCATTCGAAATGTGGCTGACGGCCAGCGACACGCGCGAGCGGTTGTCGAAGCGGTAGCCGAGCTCAAGCTGCGAGCGAAATTCGATGGCGTGGCCTAGATCCTTGCCATTCCCGTCCGCATAGACTCCGACGCCAAAGCTGGGCGTCAAGACCCAGCGGCGCCCGAAAAAGAGATCCACGAGAATACCGCCGAGCCCATAGATCGCCTGCTCACTGGTCGCCTCGATGCCGAACCAGGGCTTCGCCACGCCCAGTAGCTTATAGTCGGAGCGATACTCGAGGCGGAAATCAATCGCCTCCTCATTGTCGTTCCAATCGTACCAGCCGCCGCCGATCACGAGGAAATCCGGATCGTCAGCCTGCGCCGCCGGGGCGTGGAACGACACGGCCAGAACGGCCGCGGCCAGCATTGTCGTAATCTTGTGCATTACTTCCCCTCAATCGGCCCAAACCATCATACGTAATTCCCGCGGCAATATAAATGCTCGCGCGCTCAACCGCCCACGACTTCCTTGAGTCCCTCGACGGCCCGCAGCAGTGCGGCGCGCGTCCCGGGTTCGAGCGCCGAATGCCCCGCATCGGGCACGATGACATACTCGGCCTCAGGCCAAGCGCGCGCCAGTCGATCGGCAGTCTCAATCGGACATACCATGTCATATCGGCCCTGCACGATCGTCGCGGGCAAATGGCGTATCCGGTCGAGCCCATCAAAAAGCTGACCGGGTTCGAGGAATGCCCCATGCGCGAGGTAATGAGCCTCGATGCGTGCTAGCGCGAGCATGTCCTGACTGTCTGAAATCGCTGCGACGGGGTCCGGATTGGGCCGCAGGGTCGAACAGCGCGCCTCGTAGGTCGCCCAGGCGCGCGCCGCGGGCAGATGGATGTCGGGATTGGGGTCAGATAAACGCGTAAGATAAGCCACGAGCACATCTCCGTGCGCCGTCTCAGGAATGGCCGCCAGAAAGTCACGCTGCGCCTCGGGAAAGAATCGTCCCATGCCCACTAGGAACCACTCTACCTCGCGAGGAGAACAGGTGAACACGCCGCGCAATACCATCCCGAGGCTGCGTCCGGGAAAGGCCTGGGCATAGGCAAGGGCCAGTGTCGAACCCCAAGATCCACCGAAGAGATTCCATTGTTCGACCCCGCGCGCGACTCGGAGAGCCTCTAGGTCACGGAGTAAATGCCCGGTCGTATTTTCAGCGATGCTCGCACGTGGGGTCGAGCGGCCGGCGCCACGCTGATCGCAAAGGATAATTCGGAAATAGTCCGGGTCGAAGAAACGACGATGTATCTCGATCGTGCCGGCACCCGGCCCGCCGTGCAGGAAAAGGACCGGCACCCCGTCTGAGTTGCCGCACTCCTCCCAGTACATGGAATGGGCCCCGTCCAGATCGAGCATGCCACTGTCGCGGACTTCGAGTGGGGGAAACAAATCCGTACGCAAACGAAATCTCCCTGTGAAACCGCGGCATGAGGGCGCGAACCAAACCACAAGTCAACCGGGGCCGTTGGCCATTTTCTTGCCGCATTGCGGTGATGTGCTGTCGACAATCAAACGTTATACCCCGCCTATGGCGACCTTCCTCCCCCTTCTCAATATTCTGATCCTCATCGCCATCACCGTAGCCGATGCGGAGTCAGCACACGCCAAATCCCCCGCAGCGCTCGAAAACGGGGGCCGCGCGCTTGCTGTCCGTAGTCGCCGGAGACACGGTCATCTCTGCGGATGGGCGTCGGGTCCGCCTCGTCGGCATCGAGGCACCGAAGCTACGGCTCGGGCGACCCGACTTCACGAAATGGCCGCTCGCCGATGAGGCAAGGAACGCCCGCGAAGCGCTAGTACTCGGCAAGGATATCTCGTTGCCCTACAGCGTCCGCAGGATCGACCGCCATGACCGGGTGTTAGACCCCGTTGTCACCGCGGATTGCGTCTGGGTGCAGGGAGCGCTTCTGGCGACAGGGTTCGCCCCGGACGACTATTTGGGTCATCGTATCCGCGTGCGCAGCTAGCTAAAATCGCGCAACGGACCAATGATCGACATCACCAATTCAGAGCAGATAGAGTTGTTCTCGCAATGACACAATCATGGACCCGGCGCATGCGTGACCTGCGCGTAATTCTGGCCTTTGCCGCGCTGACGTTGACGGCCTGCTCGGTCAACCCAGCGACGGGAGAACGAAACTTCACCGCCTTCATGTCTCCCGAGGATGAACTGCGGGTCGGGCAAAAAGAACATCCCAAGATCATCCAGCAATTCGGTGGCATCTATAGCGACCCAAGGGTCACCGCCTATGTCGACCGCATCGGGCAAGGTCTAGCCCAAGTGTCGGAACTGCCCGATCTGAAATTCACCTTCACGGTGCTAGACGACGACATCGTCAACGCCTTCGCTCTACCGGGCGGCTTCGTCTATATCTCACGCGGCCTGCTTGCGCTCGCCAACAATGAGGCAGAGCTAGCAGGCGTGTTGGGACACGAGATCGGTCACATCACGGGGCGACACTCAGCCCAGCGCTACAGCCAATCGGTGCTTGCCGGCATCGGTACAGTGGGCGTCAGCATCCTGAGCTCGGTCTTACTTGGCACCCCGGCTGTGGGGGATGCCATCGGCCAGGGTGCCAGCATCTATCTGCAGGGATTCTCCCGCGAACACGAGTTCGAGGCCGACACGCTGGGCGTCCGCTACCTCGCGCGCACTGGATACGATACCGAGGCCATGGCGTCCTTCCTTTCCTCGCTTGAGGCCTTCAGCGCGCTCGAGGCACGGGTCAGCGGCCTACCTGACCCGGCATCACGCTTCAATATCATGTCGACGCATCCACGCACCGGAGACCGGGTGGTCGCGGCCACACGGGCGGCCAATGTGAAGGCCGCGGCCCGAACCAAGGACGAACGCCACACCTATCTGGAAACGATCAATGGAATAACCTTCGGGGATTCCGAGCATGAAGGTTTCGTGCGCGGCCACATCTTCGTGCACGAACCTGCGAACTTCCTGTTCGAAGTACCGGAAGGTTTTACCCTGTTCAACAGCGCCCGGCAGGTCACCGCCCGCGGAGCGAACGGTGCGGCAATCCTTTTCAGCGGCGGGCAGATTCCCCATCGCGGCAGCATGGCATCCTACCTGACCCGCGTCTGGGCCAAGGGTGCGTCGCTCGCGAATGTCGAGACGATCGACATCAACGGGATGGAGGCGGCCACCGGGCGGGCGCGATTGCGTAACGCGTCCGGCGGCTTCGATGCGCGCTTTGTAGTCATCCGCCACGATCAGGACAATATCTATCGGTTCCTGTTTCTCACGCCGCCGTCTCGGACCCGCAAGCTCGATTCCGACCTGGATGCCACAACGCAAAGCTTCCGCAAGCTGACGGCTGAAGATCGGGCGCGCTACGGCGAATGGAAGATCGAGATGCGTGTCGTCCGGCCCAACGATAGCGTGGCGAGCCTGTCACGCAACATGCCCATGCCCGGGCCGAAAGAAGAATGGTTCCGCGTGCTTAACGGCATGGCACCGGGTGCGCAGCCGACGCCGGGCCAGGTCGTCAAGCTGGTCGTCGAATAGCCCGCGCAATGGAAAAGGTAAGGGCACAATAGCGCCCGCCCCTCGGCCGCGATCAAGCAATCGCGGGTCGGCTAGGCGGCGAGGATACGTTCCAGCTTCTCGACCGCATCATCGTGCTCTGAACTCTCGACGGCAGCCAGTTCGCGTGCCAGCCGGTCGAGCGCAGCCTGATACATTTGCCGTTCGGAGTAGGACTGGTCGGGTTGATCTTCCTTGCGGTGCAGGTCGCGTACCACCTCGGCGATCGACACCGGATCGCCGGAATTGATCTTCGCCTCATACTCCTGGGCGCGGCGGCTCCACATGGTGCGCTTGATTCGGACACGCCCCTTCAGCGTCTTCAGGGCGGTGTCAATAACTTTCCGACTCGACAGCCTGCGCAACCCCGAGTCCTTCACCTTGTCGATCGGCACCTTGAGGGTCATGCGCTCGCGCTCGAAGCTAATGATGAAGAGCTTGAGCTTCTGGCCCGCGATCTCATGGGTCTCGATGCCAGTCACCTGCCCGACACCGTGTGTCGGATAGACCACGAAATCGTCGGTCGCGAACTCGAGCTTTTCCTTCTTCGCGGCCGGTTTCGCCGCCGCCGCCTTCTTGGGAGCCGACTTGGGCGCCACCTTTTTCGCGGCAGGCTTCTTTGCCGCTGCCTTGGGTGCCGCCTTCTTCGCGGCAGGCTTCTTTGCCGCCGCCTTGGGTGCCGCCTTCTTCACGGCAGGCTTCTTTGCCGCAGCCGGCTTCTTTGCCGCAGCCGGCTTCTTTGCCGCAGCCGGCTTCTTTGCCGCAGCCGGCTTCTTT
>PBPM01000123.1 GCA_002724635.1 Rhodospirillaceae bacterium | reverse complement strand
GCTTCTGAGTTGGATGATCCTGGATTTCAACGGACTTCGACCCCCTGTCGGAGTCGGTCACTGTCAGAAGAGGCTGGTATGAAGCGGATGTGTTTGATGCTCGCGGTTGCCGTGGCGGCAGCCGCATGGGCGACTCCTTCGAGCGCGCAGTCGTTCGGGAACGCGGTAGTGGTCACCGGTGATCAGATCATCGTCGGCGAGCCCGTCTACGAGATGCGCTCCGGCGTGGTCTACGTCTTCGACCGTGACGGGAATGGCGACTGGGTGCAGAGCCAGATGCTCGAGCCCTCGGACGCCTCGGCGGCAAACCGGTTCGGGATCAGCCTCGCGACTCAGGATGACCTGCTGCTCGTGTCTGCGACCCGCGTAGATGGGGGTACGGGCGCCGTGTACACGTTCAAGAACAACGGCGGAACGTGGAACGAGACGGGGCGCATCGTGACCGATGACCGGACCCCGGCAGACAGCCTGGGAAGCGGCCTCGACGTCGACGGCGACTGGCTCGCAATCGGCACCATCGCTCAAAACAGTGCCCGCGGAGCCGTCTACACCTTCCGCCGCGACGGCGACAACTGGGTCCAGCATTCCAAGCTGGCCCCGGCCGAACTCATGCCCGAGTCGCGCTTCGGCGCCGGTCTCGCCCTCTCGGGTGAACACCTCATGGTCTCGGCTCCGGCGGCGGACGACGGACAGGGCGCGGTCTACCCGTTCCGCTACGACGCGGACACGGACAGCTGGGTCGAGGGCGGCGCATTGCAGGCGCCCCTCGTGAACGCCCAGGCCGCATTCGGCTCGGACATCGTCATCCATGACGACGTCGCCCTCGTCGGCTCGCCCGGCAACATCGTGGGCATCGGCTCGGTCGTCGCCTATACCTTTGAGGAAGGTGCGTGGGAGCTCGGCACGATGCTCATCCCCTTCGAGGCCTCTGCACAGACGGGCTTCGGCGGAAGCATCACCTTCGACGGTGAGACAGCGCTGATCGGTGCGGCGACGGCAGGCTTCGGTCAGGGACGCCTCTTCACGTACACGTACGACGCGGACTCCGGCGAGTGGACGAGTGTGACGCAGAGCGGAAACGGGGTGGAGGCCGAAGAGCTCTTCACCGCCGAGATCGCGGTGGGTGAAGGCATCGCCGTCGGTTCCGCTCCGCGCGCCGACAACGGCACGGGTGCGGCCTACGTGATGAGCTGGTCCGATGAGGGCTGGATGCCCGCCGGTCGCCTGGGCGGCGTCATGCTCGGCATCGATGCGATCGTGGGTGACGAGGTCCGCTGCTCGGAGGACGGCCAGGCCGACATGTTCGACTGCGAGCAGGTCGACCTCCTCTCCTTCCTCCCGCTTGGCGACATGGAAGCCGAACGCGGCATCAACACGAATGACGTCTGGGGATGGACTGATCCGGAGACGGGTCGTGAGATCGTGCTCGTGGGCCTGACCAATGCGACGGCCTTCGTCGACGTAACGAACCCTGGTGCCCCGGCCTACCTCGGCCGACTCCCGATGACCGAGGGCTCGAACACGACCGTGTGGCGCGACATGAAGGTCTACCAGAACCACATGTATGTCGTCGCCGACAACGCAGGTCAGCATGGCATGCAGGTCTTCGACCTGACGCGGCTGCGTGGCCTGGACGGTTCGAACCCAGTGACCTTCAGCGAAGACGCGAACTACGACCGCATTCACAGTGCGCACAACATCGTGATTAACGAAGACACGGGCTTCGCCTACTCCGTCGGCAGCAGCGGTGGTGGTGAGACGTGCGGAGGTGGCCTCCACATGATCAACATCCAGGATCCGCTCAACCCGACCTTCGCGGGGTGCTTCCAGGACATGACCACGGGTCGTGACCGGACGGGGTACTCACACGACGCGCAGTGCGTGGTCTACCACGGGCCCGACGAGGACTATGCAGGACGCGAAATCTGCCTGGGCTCGAACGAGACGGCTCTCTCGATCGCGGACGTGACCGACAAGGCCAACCCCGTCGCTGTCTCTATGGCGACGTACCCGAATGTGGCCTACTCCCACCAAGGCTGGCTGTCGTCGGATCACCGGTACTTCTACATGGGCGACGAGCTCGACGAGACGGGCGGCAACGTCGCGACAACGCGGACGCTCATCTGGGATCTCGAGGACCTCGATGATCCGATCCTCGCCCGTGAGTACATGGCTGACACGAAGGCTACCGACCACAACCTCTACATCGTGGGCAACACGATGTATCAGTCGAACTACAAGAGCGGCCTGCGTGTGCTTGACGTCTCGGATCCGGAAAACCCGGTTCCGGTGGGCGCGTTCGACACCGTTCCATACGGCGGCGACGACGCCCAGATGGACGGCTCGTGGTCGAACTACCCGTACTTCGAGAGCGGCATCGTCGCAGTGACGAGCGGCTCCGAGGGTCTCTTCATAGTTCGCTATCGTCCGCGGACAATCTCGCAGTAAGGAAGAAGCCATGTTCCGGCATTTCCGGCGGCGTATGCCGCATCGATCGATCGCCATGATCGTGGCGGTGGGAACGCTCGGTCCCGCCGCTGCGGTCGAGGCACAGGAACTCCTCTACGTGGCCAGCCAGGAAGAGGTGACGGTCGCGGTCATCGACATGCGGTCGCATGAGCTGATCGAGACGGTAGACCTGAAGGCACTCGGGTACTCCGAGACGGCCAAGGCACACCATACGGCCGTCGAGCCGGACGGGTCGCACTGGTACGTCTCCCTGATCGCCGCCGGCAAGGTTCTGAAGTTCGATCGGGACAACAGGCTGGTCGGTGAAGCCGACTTCGAGACACCCGGCATGCTCAGCCTCGATCCGGAATCGGATCTCATGTACGTGGGACGCTCGATGGCGGCCGTTAACCCGCCACAGCGGGTGGGCGTCATCGATCGCTCTACGATGGAACTGGAAGAAGTCGACGTCTTCTTCCCGCGTCCGCACGCCCTGATCGTCGACACCCATGGTGATCGCTTCTTCTCAGCGAGCCTCGGCCAGAACTCAATTGCGTACGCGCCGCTGGGTGAAGAAGAGGTCGACCTGCTCGGCCTCGACGGCATGAACCACATGCTCGTCCAGTTCGCCGTCTCGCCCGATGGCAACTGGATGGTCAGCGGCGGCCAGATGACCGGCGATCTGCTGATCTTCGACCTCAGCGGCGACGAACCGGAGGTCGTGAATTCGATCGATGTCGGTGGTCAGCCGTGGCACCCGAGCTTCACGCCTGACGGTCGCTTTGTGTGGATCCCCAACCAGGCCGCCAACACCGTCACCGTGGTGGACACGGAGAGCTGGACCGTCGCGGACGTGATCGAGCACCCCGCTCTGATCGAGCCGCACGGTTCCGCCGTGTCGCCCGATGGGTCGACCATCTACGTCAGCGGCCGGAACGTGGCCGGGACGTACACGCCAGCTGACGGCAGCGAAGGTCGGCCGGGCACGGTGGTCGCGATCGACGCGGAGACGCACGACGTCGTCGCGGTGATCGAGGTCGGGCGGTACGCGGCAGGCATGTCCGCGCCCTCTCGTGGCGCGGGTCACTGATCACGTGACCTCACCATCGCGTCGCCGCGCATCGGCGATCCAGAGCGCCTCGACTGCTGCAGCCGTGGCGCTCCTGTCAGGCTGCGCGGCCGGCGGCACCATGAACGCGAGCACCGGGGTCGAGCCGGTACCGTCCCACACGGCGACGTTCGGATCAGCCGAGCGCGGGGAGGGCTACACGCGCCACATCACGGGCATCCCGGTCGTAGACGACTCGGGGCGCAGGATCGGTCAGCCTTTCCTCGGTGGCTTCAACATTCCACGTCCGCAGCTGATCGACATCGACGCTGATGGTGACCAGGACCTCTTCGTCCAGGAGAGATCTGCCAGTGTGATGTTCTTCGAGCACGTGCCCGGCGCGGATATCCCATTCCAGTGGCGCACCGATCGATACCAGGATCTGGAGATCGGCGAGTGGTACCGCTTCGTGGACCTGGATCGGGATGGTGACCACGACCTGCTTGCGGAGCGCCCATTCAGCTACGTGCGCTACTATCGCAACGACGGGACGCGCGAAGAGGCCGCGTTCGTGGAAGCCGCCGATACGATCCGCGATACGGAAGGCCGGGCGATCTTCTCCGATCGTCAGAACATTCCGAACGCGACGGACATCGACGGTGACGGGCAGATGGACCTCCTCATCGGTCGCCTCGAGGGCACGGTGACCCGCTATGAGGAGACCGGAACCGACGAGAACGGCGTCCCCGAGTTCGAGCTGGTCACGGACCGGTTCGAGGGCATCGAGATCGTCGCGCAGATCGGGAGCCTTCACGGCGCCAATACGATGGCGCTCGGAGACATCGACGACGACGGCGACGAGGACCTTTTCTGGGGTGATTACTTCGAGCCAGGAATCCTATTCCTCGAGAACACCGGGTCTCCAACACGGGCGAACTTCCGGGGAGAGCCTCTCCCCTTCCCGACGCAGGAACCGGTCCGTACCAGCGGATACAACGCCCCCACTGTCGGCGATGTGGATGGGGACGGCGACGACGACCTCCTGATGGGAGTGCTCGGCGGAGCGTACAACCCGAACACCACGACGGCGGACAACTTCCACTACATCCAGCAGGCGCGTCCGGGGCTGTTCGAGCACAGGACCTCCCGCTTCATCTCGACGATCGACTTCGGCGCGGAAACGATCCCGGTTGCGGTGGATCTCGACGGTGACGGGGACCAGGACCTCCTGGTCGGAAACAAGATCGAGCAGAACGACACCCAGAACGGGAAGCTCTATCGGCTCATCAATGACGGTTCGCCGACGAGCCCAAGCTTCCGCTACGACGGGGACATGGACGTGGGGGGTGGCTACCACCTCCTGCCCGCATTCGGGGACCTCGATGCGGATGGCGATCTCGACGCGATCGTCGGGACCTGGTCGGATCGCCTCCGGGTCTATAGGAACGACGCAACGGATGGCTCGATCGAACTCGCGTTTGTCGACTCCATGTCCATCGCCCTTTCGCGCGGCCGCAACGCCACACCGACACTGGGCGACATCGACGGGGACGGCGACCTCGACCTCTTCGTCGGCGAGAGTTCCGGCACGATCAACTTCTACGAGAACACCGGGACACCACAGCACGCCGAATTCACCGTCGTCAGCGACGAATACGGTGACTTCGATGTCGGCCGTCGGAGTCTCCCGATCCTGCGCGACGCCGACGGAGACGGTGACCTCGACCTGTACGTAGGGTCGGAAGGCGAAGGTGTCATCCTGTTCCGTAACGACGGCTCACGGACGTCTCCCTCGTTCGTGGAGACGAACCGGCTCGACCTGGACGACACGTCCTTCGCGGCACCTGCCTTCGTGGACCTGGATGCCGACGGAGACGATGACGTGTTACTCGGCACCGGTGGTGGAGGGCTCTGGCTCTACGAGAACAGACGTCGCTGACGAGAGACATCGGAGATCCGATGCACCGCGGGGACGGGCCTGATCGGCCCGTCCCCG
>PBPM01000029.1 GCA_002724635.1 Rhodospirillaceae bacterium | reverse complement strand
TTCGGCTCCAGTTCGATCGGCAACCCGCCGGAACCGGCGGCGAGTTGTTCGAAGCCGGTAAAGAACTGCCAAGCGACCGGCATAACGATGTAGTAGACGAACGCACCGCCACCGAAGAACAGGAAGGGTGTTGCGACCAGGAACGGCAGGAAGGCGCCTTTCTCGTTCTTGTAGAGGCCCGGCGCAACGAACATCCAGATCTGTACGGCGAAGATCGGGAAGGACAGGAAGGCGGCGGCGAAGAACGCCACCTTGATATTCGTGAAGAACTTCTCATGCATGGCGGTGAAGATCAGCCGCCGATCGTTTCCGCTCCACACGGAGGCAAGGGGTTCTACGAGAAAGTTGAAGAATGTGTCTGAGAAGTAAAAGCAGGCCAGAAAAACGACGATGAAGGCCACAACGGCATACATCAAGCGTCGGCGGAGTTCGGTCAGATGTTCAATGAGAGACATCTTTCTGTCGTCGAGATCTTCGACGGTACCACTCGCTTGCGTTGTATTTCCGGGCCGGGCGTCCGTTTCCGCCGTCGGCTCATCCGTGTCCGAACTCATGTAGAGGTCCCACTTGCTGCCGGTTTTGACTGCGGGTCGTCCTCGTCGGCCGTCGTGGCCTTATCCGACGGGATCTGGCGCTCCTCGTCCGTACCCGAGGCAGTCTCGTCCGGTGGGATAAAGGCGGCATTAGGATCGAAGATGCTGTTGCCGGACGGGAGGCCGGGATCATCATCCAAGCCGAGTAGATCCTTGTCGGAATCTGCGATGCTCTTTAGCGCCTCGCCGGGATCGTAATACTCGATATCATCCAACTGCCGCTTGATATCGTCTACGCCGCTCTCGCGCGCAATGTCGTCCAGACTGCTCTGGAATTCCCGGGCCGCCAGTCGCAGCTTCCGCACGATTGTCACTACCGTCCGAATCGCATTCGGCAATTCCTTGGGGCCAATCACCAGGAGGGCGATAACCATCACCAGCAGCAGCTCAGGCCAACCGATATCAAACATGATCGCGGAGTCCGTTTGGGGCCGGGCCAGAGCCAAACCCTGTGATTCGCTGAACTAGCTCTTCGCCGTTTTGTCTTCGCGAGCCGCCGTGGTGGCAGCTGACGACGTGTCATCCTCAATCTTGCCCGAGGCATCCGCCGCACTTTCGTCCTTCATGTTACTCTTGAAGGACTTGATGCCCTTGGCAACGTCTCCCATGAGACTGGGAATCTTGCCACGACCACCGAACAAGACCAGCACGACCACGAGGACGATGAGCCAATGCCAGATTGAAAACGTACCCATGTTCAAATGCTCCAGTTTACCTTTGTTCCCCGAACGTTCAGGGGCAGTTATTGGAACTATCGCAGAAAGGGTTCGCACCCGCAATGGCCGGTCAAGCGCGAGTACCCGTAGCGCATTGGGTTCAAAGCGTTATTCGCCTTAGCTGGTGTCGAAAACGTGGGCCTGCGCGTCGTCATATCCAACCGTTACGCTAACGCCCTGTTTCGGCAGGAATCGTCCGGCCACATGGACACGGACCAGCGTCCCGACTGTGTCATTCAGGCGTACGTCAACAAGGCTGCGGCGCCCTAGGAAACGCGCTGCCACGACGATACCGCAGGTGCCGCCCTCCGCTGCCTCGGTCGAAACGGATAAAGCCTCGGGACGGATCATGACGTCGACCGGCGTCCCCTGCGTGTGCCCATTCGTCGGGACGGCACCCAGCGGGGTCGCCACCTGTCCGCCTTCGACCGTACCTGAAAACCTGTTAACGTCTCCGAAGAATGCGGCAACGAAGGCATTGGCCGGTGAAAGATATATCTCGTCGGGTGTACCGATCTGGCGCAGAAGTCCCTGCTCCATTACGGCGATCCGATCGGCCAGATACATTGCCTCTTCCGGATCATGGGTCACCATCAGGGTGGCAATGCCTGAATCCCTCAGGATCGCGGCCGCCTGGTCGCGGACCCGGTGGCGCAGCGATGCGTCCAGGCCCGAGAATGGTTCATCGAGCAGGACGATCCGAGGCCGCGGCGCGAGCGCCCTCGCCAGCGCCACCCGTTGCTGCTGTCCTCCGGACAACTGATGCGGGTAACTCGACGCATAGCCGGACATGCCCGTGCGTTCGAGCGCCTGGCTTACCTGCTCATCACGCTGGTCGGCCGAGAGCTGCTTAAGGCCGAAGGCAATATTGCCGCGTACGGTCAGGTGCGGAAACAGCGCATAGTCCTGAAACACGAGACCGACATTTCGGTCCTCGGGCGACACCGACATGCGCGCGTCGCCCATTACCTCGCCACCGATTAGGACCCGGCCCTGCTGCAGGGGTTCGAGGCCCGCCGCAATGCGGAGTAGCGTGGTTTTGCCGGATCCCGACGGACCGACCAAGCAGACGACCTCGCTCGCGCCGACCGTCAGGCTCGCGTCGTCGACCGCCACCGCCGTGTCGAAGCGGTGCGATACATGCTCAAGTACAAGATCGTTACGTTCGCGCGCCATGATTCCGTCGGCTCGGAGCCGCTGCTGTTAGGGTTGGCGGAGCCTATTGAAATCGGCCTTTGCCAGCAACCTTCGAGCCGTGAAATCCTTGGTTTAGGTGGCGCTGCTGCCCTCGCGCGCAGCATCGCCATTCCCCGCCGCTACGGTCTCGCCCGAGATGTCGTCGGCCTCTATCTCTATGGGCTCGTCCATTACCGGGTCGGATTCATCCTGGCCGGTGATTGAATCGAAGGGCAGTTCGTCACTTTGTACCGCCGCCGCGTATATGCTCACGGCTGGCCGGGAATCGATCAGACCCGCTGACTTCAGCTCCTCCAAGCCGGGAAGCTCATTCAGGTTCTCGAGGCCAAATTGGGACAGGAAGGTTTCGGTCGTGACCCAGGTCAACGGCCGCCCCGGCGCACTGCGCCGGCGGCCCGGCTTGATCCAGTTCGCCTCGAAAAGTGTGTCCATGGTGCCTTTAC
Organism: Rhodospirillaceae bacterium; assembly: GCA_002724635.1. Classification (GTDB taxonomy): domain Bacteria; phylum Pseudomonadota; class Alphaproteobacteria; order UBA6615; family UBA6615; genus UBA8079. Next base: position 25,530 of record PBPM01000029.1, on the reverse strand, counting down.
TCAGGCTGACCCCGCGAATCTCCTCGATCTCGGGCCGAGTGACCGGCTGGTGATAGGCGATCACCGCGAGGGTCTCGTGCGCAGCCCGCGAAAGCCGGCGCTGGGACTGGCGCTCGATCTTTAGCTTGTCCGCGAGATCGGGCGCGGTGCGCAAAACCCATTTGCCGGCGACGCTGTTCAGGTTCACCCCCCGTCCGGCATAGAGCTTGCGGAGCTCTTCCAGAAGGACGGTAATGTCCGTCCCCTTCGGCAACTGGGCCGCGATCGATGCCTCGTCGAGCGGCTCGACAGCCGCAAACAGAACGGCCTCGGCGAGACGCAGTAACTCGGTATGCTCCGGGGGGTCCAGTTCAGGATTGATCGTCAAGGGTCTTGCCCCCTTCGTTCGTTGGGGTGGGAAGGTCCGCATCCGGACGCCGGCGGAAAAAGATAGGGCCAAACCGAGAGTCCTGTCGCATTTGTGCGTGGCCGTCACGAACAAGCTCAAGACTGGCCGCGAATGTTGAGGCAATCGCGGATCGTTTCGGCAGTCCTTCGCGTAGTCCCTCGGGCAGGAAACTCGAAAGTGTCGCCCACTCAGGTGCGCTGCCGAGAACGCCGCGCAGACGCCCGAGCGCGTCATCCATCGAGAATAGCTCGAACTGCTCAATCTTCAGGGTCTTGGCCTCGCTACGCCGGGTGATCGCGCCATAAGCATCGAGTATCCCGAACAGCGAGGCCTCATAGACCGGCGTGGTGATCACGCGAATTCCCTCCGGCGCACCGCGATCGAAAACGTCGCGCCCCAGAAGCGGCCGAGCGAACAACGTTTCCGCTGCCGAGCGCATCGCCTCGATCCGTTGCAACTGATAATGCAGCGCTGCGGCCATTTCGGCGGCGGTCGGCTCTTCCTCGTTTTCCTCGACCGGCAGCAGGAGGCGCGATTTCAGGAAGGCGAGCCACGCCGCCATCACGAGGTAGTCCGCTGCGATCTCGAGGCGCAGGTTTTGCGCGTTCTGGATGAATTCGAGATATTGCTCGGCCAGCGCCAGGACCGAGATCTTGGTCAGGTCGACTTTTTGATCACGAGCGAGGGATAGCAGCAGGTCGAGCGGCCCCTCGAAACCTTCTAGGTTGACGACCAGCGCATGGCTCGAAGTCTCGCCCTGTCCGGCCATGTGGTCCGGAACGGGTTGTTCGAAGGTCTCGCTCGTTTCGCTCATATCAGGCCGACGCCATGCAGCAACAATCCGCGCAGGAATTCCAGCGGCGCGAGCACCAGCCAACGGAAGATGTTGAGATCGGTGCCTAGCTGTCGTCCCAGCAACGGCAGGATAAAGATCAGTCCGATCAGAATAAACAAACCGTAGCGTTCGAGCCGGGCGAGTTGGTAGGCGAGCGGGCGCGGCAGGATACCGACGGCGACACGCCCTCCATCTAGCGGGGGCAAAGGAATCATATTAAAGATAGCCAACAACAGGTTGATATTAATAGAATTAACAAGATTTCTGCCAATCCATTCGCCGAAGCTTGGGCCAAGGAATGGAAGCAGATGTAGGGCCAGTGCGGAAACGATCGCGAGCCCGATATTGATCCCCGGACCGGCCGCTGCGACCAGTACCATGTCCCGTCGCGGCCGCCCGAGTCGGCTAAAATTGACCGGAACGGGCTTCGCCCAGCCGAACAGGATGCCGCCGGCAAAGATCAGGATCGCCGGCAGAACGATCGTTCCTAACGGATCGACATGCGCAATGGGATTGAATGTGACCCGCCCCATGCGCTTCGCGGTGTCGTCGCCGAGCCTCCAGGCTGCCCAACCATGGGCCGCCTCGTGCAGAGTTATCGCGAGCAGGACCGGCAGGATCCAGATTGAGGCTAGAAACAGGATATCGTTGATATTCACCGGTTCATGTCCCGTCCAGGATTGCAGCAAGAGCTCCCGACAACGCACCGACGCTGGCCCCCTCAGGCTTCTGACGCGCCGCGCATACGCGCCTCCAGCGCCGATCAGCCGATCGTGAGAGTGGCGGTACCGCCCCCGCTACTTCGATCATCTCGTCCAGTACGCCCGAGCAGTGCAGCACCGCGTCGCATCCGGCGGCGAGCGCGGCGGCGGCGCGCACGTGCGGTGTGCCCCGCAACGCCTGCATCGTGATGTCGTCGGTAAACAGGAAGCCGTCGAAGCCGATTGCCTCGCGGATCAGCCCGTCGATCACGGGGGCGGAGACCGTTCCCGGCCGTTCGGGATCCACGGCCGAATAGACCACATGCGCCGACATGCCCAGTGGCAGATGATTGAGGGCGCGGAAGGGGGCAAAATCCTTGGTCTGCATGGTCGCACGATCGGCGTCTACCCGCGGCAGCTCATGATGGCTGTCGACAGTGCTGCGCCCGTGACCCGGCAGATGCTTGATGACCGGCAGGCACCCTTCCCGCATCAGTCCTCTGGCCATGGCGCCGCCGAGTGCCGCGACCGTCGCCGGGTCGTCGGAATAGGCCCGGTCGCCGATGGCGTCGGTGGTCTCAGGAAACCCCAAATCGAGAACGGGGGCACAGTCTACGTCGATCCCTAATTCACCAAGCATTGCGCCGAATAGGCGACCAAGCGTCTCGGCCGCATCGCACCCAGCCGGCTGATCGCGCGCATAGATCTCAGAGATCGTTCGGGCCGCAGGCGCTGGCGGCCAATTCGGCGGGCGCAGGCGCATCACGCGACCCCCTTCCTGGTCGATCAGGATCGGTGCATCAGCTCGCCCAACGCAATTACGTAGCTCAGCAGTTAGACGGCAAATAGCGGCCGCATCGCCGAGATTACGGGAAAACAGAATGAAGCCGAGGGGATTGGCATCCCGCAGGAAGCGCCGTTCATCAGGCGTCAGTGCTTCGCCGGCAATCCCGAAGACAACCGGCGTTGGCCCGGTCATGGAAGGATGGGCCGCTTATGGGGCAACGACGAGGCAGTCCTGGCCGCGGGTCTTAAGTTCGCCACACAAGCGGACCGCCGCGGAACGATCGCCGAGTGGCCCAGCCTGAATTCGGTGGAACGCTCCGCGATCTAGGTTCACGCTCTGGACTTTCAGTGACAACGTACCCAGCAGATCGTTATTGCTTGTCTTGATCCGGTTCCATTCCGAGCGTGCGCGATCCTGGCTCGACACCGCGGCCAGCTGGACGCGCCATCCACCGTTCGCGGCCGGCGCTGGTACGACTGCCAGCTTCTTCGCGGGTTTAGGTGCGGTCGGAGGAGCAATCAGCTTGCTGGCGACATCTGACGGTGCTGGAGGAGGTGGCGCTGTGACGACTGGTTCCGGCGGACTCGGTAGAAGGACTTGCTCAGACTCCGTCGTTTTGATTTCACCAACCTCTATCGCCGGCTTTGATCCGGCGGGCGTTTCAGTCGAGCTCGCCGGTGCCTGGTCGGGCGTCGTGACTGGATCAGGCGCCGCAACCATCACTTCCGGGCGTTCGGCGGGCTCCTCAGGTGGCGGCAAAAGGCGTTCAACCGGTTGCGCTATCTGTCCCGGGGCAAACCGCCCGAAGACCAGCTTGTCTTGATGCGGTACGTCGAGGCCCCCTGGATCCTCTGGTTGACGCTTGATCGGCTCCTCGGCGGCCCGGATGACCGGTGCATCGTCGTCGGCGCCTAAGCGGATGCCCTGCTGGTAAGCGATCCAGACGATACCGGCGAGCGCAACCGCACCCACCCCGATGGCCCCAAACGCGAATATTTTGGCGGTTGGGCTCATCCCGTTTTTGGGTTCCTCGTAAAATTTTTTGGAGCCGAGAATCTGGGGTTCGGTCATAGACGCCTCACTCGCGCAGTTCGTCGACCGGGGTCACTCCCATGACGGCCAGTCCCGATGCGATCACCACCCGAACGGCGCTTACCAAGGCCATGCGGGCATGTGTAACCTCTTTGTCTTCCGCGACGACGAACCGCAGGCCGGGCTCTCCGCGGGCCTTGCTCCACAGCGCATGAAACGCCGCGGCGAGGTCGTAGAGATAGAACGCCAAGCGGTGTGGTTCGTGTGCCTGAGCCGCGCCTTCCACGGTCCGAGGCCATGTCGCCAGCAGTCGGATCAACGCAAGCTCGTCTGAGTCGGTCAAGCGAGCGAGGTTTGCCTCGCGGAGAGCCGGAATGCTGAAATCTGCGTCGGGAAAGGCTTCGGCGGCCATGTTAGCCACCGAATGGGTCCGTGCATGGGCGTATTGGACGTAGAAGACAGGGTTGTTACGGGTCTGCTCGCGCACCTTCACCAGGTCGAAGTCTAGTGGTGCGTCGTTCTTGCGGGTCAGCATGATGAAGCGGATGACGTCCTTGCCGACCGCGTCCGCGAGGTCGCGTAAGGTCAAGAAGGTACCCGCCCGCTTGGACATCTTCGCCGGTTCGCCGTCTTCTAGGAGCCGTACCATCTGACAGAGCTTCACGTCGATCTTCGCCAAGCCGTTGGTCAACGCCTTTACGCCGGCAGCGACGCGCTTGACATAGCCTCCGTGATCCGCCCCCCAGACGTCGATCAGGGTCGGGAACCCGCGCCGAAACTTGTCATGATGATAGGCGAGATCGCTCGCGAAATAGGTCCACGACCCGTTCGATTTCTTCAGCGGCCGGTCAGAATCGTCGCCGAACTCGCTGGCGCGGAACAGGGTCTGGGGCCGTTCCTCCCAATCATCGGGGAGCTTACCTTTCGGCGGTTCGAGTACGCCCTCGTAGATAAGCCCCGCCTCGGCAAGGGTCTTCAGGGCCGTGTCAACGCCGCCGGCCTCGATCAGTGCTCGTTCCGATGAAAACACGTCGTGGCGGATGTTCAGCAACGCCAGGTCGTCGCGGATCAGCTCCATCATCGCGTCCAAGGCGCAGGTGCGGAACTCCGGCAGCCAGTCGGCTTCGTCCAAATTCTTCCACTTTTCCCCGTCCCGTGCCGCGATCGCCTGCCCTACCGGGACCAGATAATCGCCCGGGTAGAGCCCCTCGGGAATCTCGCCAATATCCTCGCCCAGCGCCTCGCGATAGCGTAGATGGGCGGAGCTGGCGAGAACGTCCACCTGAGAGCCAGCGTCATTGATATAGTACTCGCGGGTGACCGCGTATCCGGCCTTGGCCAAGAGCGCTGCTAGCACGTCGCCGACGACCGCACCCCGGGCATGGCCTACATGCAGGGGCCCAGTTGGATTGGCAGACACATACTCGATATTCACCGCACGTCCCTGCCCCAGGGCGCTCTGCCCGTAGGCCTCGCCGGCCGCGAGGATGTCCCGCAGCAAATCTCGCCAATAGTCGTCATGCAGTCGCAGGTTGATGAAGCCGGGCCCGGCAACGTCCACTGTGGCGATCCCGTCCTGCGCACGCAGCCGTTCCGCTAAGGACTCTGCGAGCTCACGTGGCTTCAGGCCAGCAGGATTTGCCAGCACCATGGCCGCGTTGGTTGTCAGATCGCCATGCTCGGGATCGCGCGGCGGATCAACGCTGATCCGTACTCCATCCGTGCCTTCGGGCAGCGTGCCGTCGGACACGAGAGACCCAATCGCCGATTCAACAATTTCCGTGAAAGCACTGAAAACATTCATCAAAGAAATTCCGGATCAAACAGCTTGCGGTGCAGATCGAGCGCGTAGCGGTCGGTCATGCCCGCGATGTAGTCGGCGATCATCCGGGCGCGGCCCGTCGCGTCCTTCGCCTCCACGCGTGCGCGCCATTCGGCCGGCAGCAGTTCGGGCTCGTGAAATAGGAGATCGAACATCTCCGAGACAACCCGGCGGGCCTTGGACGTCATGCGGTTGACCCGGTGATGCCGGTACATGTTCTGCAACAGGTAGGCCTTCACGGCCCGGTCTGACGTCTGGATTTCGGGCGAAAAGGCCACCACCGGGTGGTCGAGTCCCCGAATGTCTTCCGGCGAACCCACATCCGCCTCGGCCAGCCGCCGTCGAGTCTCGGTCAGCACGTCCGAGACCATGGTGCCGATGATCTGGCTGATGCCCGCATGAACGAGCCGCGGCCGATCCAGATCGCCATGTTTGCGCGTCACCGAGGCAAAAGCTGGTCCAACCAGAGGCACGTCGGCAATGTCGCCAAGGTCGAAGAGTCCGGCGCGCAGACCGTCGTCGATGTCGTGGCTGTTGTAGGCGATGTCATCGGAAATTGCGGCCACCTGTGCCTCCGCGCCGGCAAACGTGTCGAGTTCGAGGTCTTGATCGGCCACATATTCATCGATCGCGACCGCGATTTTCCGGTCGCTCTCTGCATGATGCCCGGTCAGCGGCCCGTTATGTTTCACCACGCCCTCAAGCGTCTCCCAGGTCAGGTTCAACCCGTCAAAGGTGGGATAGCGTTCCTCCAGCTTGGTCAGGATGCGCAAGGTCTGGGCGTTGTGATCAAAGCCGCCATAGGGTGCCATTGCCGCATCCAGCGCATCCTCGCCGGCATGGCCGAATGGCGTGTGGCCGAAGTCATGGGCCAGCGCCAGCGCCTCAGCTAGGTCCTCGTTGAGGCCCAGGGCGCGCGCCACCGTGCGGGCGATCTGCGCGACCTCGAGCGAATGGGTCAGCCGAGTCCGGTAGTAGTCGCCCTCGTGATAAACGAAGACCTGGGTCTTGTGTTTCAGCCGCCGGAAAGCGCTCGAATGGATGATTCGGTCCCGGTCGCGCTGAAAGCAGCTGCGATAGTCGCTCTCATGTTCGTCATGCAAACGTCCACGGGTGGCCAGCGGGTCGCAAGCATAGGGCGCCAGGGCAGGCCCGAAATGTTCAGGTCCGGCGGGCGGATCACGCAAGTCTGCGGGGGCTGAGGACATCTGCGGCAAGGTACGTGTGTGCAGCCCGATTGCAACGGAAAATTGACAAAGCCTGCGGCATTACTAAATAGCTGATATCGTTACGTTGAACTGCCGGACACAGACCCGATGGATACAGTGCAGCCCGACTCCGCGCCGAAAGGCGTCGGCCTTAGTGTAAGCGCGATCGCCCAGCTCAACGACCTGTTCGCTGCTGAGGCACGGCAAGGGCTGATGCTGCGCATCGTCGTCGACGGAGGTGGCTGCGCCGGCTTCACCTACTCCTTCGACTTCGACGACGTGTTGAACGAGGACGACCGGACCTTCGAGACCGAGGGCGTGAAGGTTGTCGTGGACGTCGCCTCGCTGGAGTTCATTGACGGCAGCGTGCTGAATTATGTGGAATCCCTCGGCGGCAATCATTTCACGCTGGAAAACCCGAACGCCACTTCGTCCTGCGGCTGCGGCTCGTCCTTCTCAGTCTACTAGGCGCACCGAATGTGCGTCATTCCCGCGAAGGTGGGAATCATAATCATCGAACCTTACCCGGCTCCGTTCAGAGCCTATGGACCCCCGCCTTCGCCGGGGTGATGACAATTATTTATTTGCCGTCAGTCTAGCCTCACCAACGTTTGCAGCGGGCGTTCAATAAGGCATAAGTGGTGTATGAAAATCGCTACCTGGAACGTTAACTCCATAAAGGCGCGCATGCCCAACGTCCTCGACTGGCTGGCGGAGGCCACACCCGATGTCGTGCTCTTGCAGGAAATCAAGACCGTCGAAGAGAACTTTCCGGCGATGGAGATCGAGGAACTCGGCTACAACTGCGCCGTCCACGGCCAGAAGAGCTACAATGGCGTGGCTATCCTTTCGAAACACCCGCTGAGCGAAGTCTCAATGGGGCTGGCCGGCGACAAGAACGACAACCAGGCACGCTATGCCGAGGCTTGGGTCGAGGCCGGCGACGACAGCGTGCGGGTCGCCTCGATCTATCTGCCCAACGGCAATCCGGTCGGGAGCGAAAAGTACCCCTACAAGCTAAAATGGATGGACCGGCTGACAAAGCGGGCGTCCGCGCTGCTCGCGTCAGAAGAACCGGTAGTCCTCGGCGGTGACTACAACGTTATCCCTGCCGATACCGACTGCTATGACCCCGCAGCTTGGGCCAACGACGCGCTCTTCAAACCCGAGACCCGGGCGAAGTTCCGCACGCTACTGAACCTCGGCTACACCGAGGCTTGGCGGACACTCCATAACGAGACCCATGTTTACTCTTTCTGGGATTACCAGAAAGGCGCATGGCAAAAGGACAACGGTATTCGTATCGATCACCTGCTGCTGTCACCGAAGGCGGCTGACCGGCTGGCGGCGTGCGAGATTGACAGGGCCCCGCGCGGCAAGACCAAGGCGTCTGATCATACCCCCGTCTGGTGTGAGCTCAGGGCCTGAGGCTATAGTCCAACGGCACGGGGGAAATACAATGTCACTCGCCCAGACCCAATCCGAATTCGCCAGGTCCGTCCGCGACGTGCCGCGCAAGGCGCTTCCAGTGGTCGACGTGGGAAAGGCGCGGATGGGCGATGCCGCCGCGATCGAGGATGTTGCCGGCGAGTGGCGCGACGTCTGGGAGAATTTGGGTTTCGTGGCTATCGTGAATCACGGGCTTGAGCCTGAGCTGATTGAAGGTATGCATGATGCCGCGAAGCAGTTCCACGACCTGCCCCTCGAGACGAAGATGCAAATCAAGGTCACCCACGACCAGAAGGGCTATGTACCTGCGCGCGGCGGGCTAACGACCCATTCTAGATTCCATGATTCCAAAAAGCTAAACACGGTCGAGTGCCTAGTCCTCGCGACGGACTATCCTGCCGAGCACCCCGACGTGATCGCAGGCAAGAAGTTTTACGGCCCCTGCCCTTGGCTACCCGAAGACGTGGCACCTGGCTTCAAGGCGACGGCCCAGAATTACATGGCACGGATCACCGAACTCGGCAAATCCATGCTACCGGTCTGGGCACGCTCCCTCGAACTCGATGCAGATTTTTTCGACCCGTTCTTCAAGCAAAGCTACACCTACTTCCGGGTCGCCCACTACCCGCCGAAGAACGACCTCGACGACGGCGAAATGGGCTCCAACGCTCATTGCGACACAGGCTTCAACACCTACCTGCCTCCAGCCCAGGAAGAAGGCATCCAGATTCTAGACTCCGACGGCGAGACATGGTTCTGGCCTGACCTGCCCGACGGCGCTGTAATGGTGAATATGGGTTACTTCTTCGAGCGCTGGACCAACAATCGGTTTCGTGCCACGCCGCACCGGGTGGTGCCACCCACCGATAACGACCGCTACTCGTTTGCCTGCTTCGTTAACCCGGGCTTCGACACACCCGGCAACTTGCTGCCGACCTGCGTCGGGCCTGAAAATCCGCCACAGTACGAGCCCATGACCTACTGGGAGTATTTCGACTGGTACATGGCCCGGTCCTACACCCACTACGGTAAGCTTAAGGCGGACGGTGATAACAACGTCGACGTTTCGGACTGAAACCATTCATGCACGTCTGGCACGTCCTTCTTGATCTCTACCTGGGACGCCGCGGCTATCGAGCCTCGCTGATTGCCTATGGTATTGGTTTTTGGTTGTTCGCCTTGGGCGTCGGCATCTGGTTGTCCTTGCCCGAGGCCCAGTCGCTGATATTGCTCGTGCTACGGACTGCCCTGATCAATATTGGTCTCGTGGTACTGGTGCTGATGACCTACCCCGTCATTTACTGCGCCTTTAAGATCACCGACACCACGCGCCCCTATTCCCGATTTCGGCGAATTCTGGAGCCCGCCGTCGTTGGCGCACTGTCGCCACTCTACCTGATGCTTCTAGTTTCGAACTTCATCAAGGCCTATGCGGGGCAATTCCTGCTCGGGCTCAACTAAGCGTGTTCCGGTGGACCTGATATGGTGTCGGTTCATCGGGAGTCTTTTTAGTTCGTGCACTTTGACGGAGGTGGGACATGTCCCTGGCTACGGAAATTGAATTTGGGCGCAATGCTCGTGATCTGCCGCGCCGGGCATTTCCTCTCGTCGACGTAGGGCCCGTGATAACCAGCCATCCGGACACGCTTAGAACTTTAGCCGAACAGTCGCGGAAGACCGGGGAAGGTGTTGGCTTTACCGCACTTGCGAACCATGGCCTCTCCCAGAACCTTACTCGGCGAATGCTTGCCGACCGGCAAGGACGCGAACAACCTGCAAAAGCTCCTGATGCAGAGCTACTTGGAGTTTTTTAATTGGTACTTGGCCAATACCTTCGCCCATTACGATAAGGTCAAGCCGACCAACAACACGAGGCCACGGTCTGAGGCCGCGGCAAATACCGAGGAGATTACTCACATGGCGTTTTTCGAACTCCGGCAATACAACATCCGCCGTAACAAGATGAAGGAATGGCTCAAGATCTTCAGCGAGGAGATCGCCCCATTCCAGATTGCTAAAGGCATGGTGATCTGCGGCTCGTGGCACGGCGAGACCGACGATTCCGTCTTCGTGTGGATGCGTCGGTTCAACTCCGAAAAGGAGCGCGAACGGCTCTATAAGGCGGTCTACGAGGACCCGCACTGGCAGAACGAAATTTCACCTCGGGTCGGCAAGTTGATAGACCACAAGAAGATCCAAGTACAGCGGATCGTCCCGACTAAGAAATCGAACGTTCAGTAGAGAGATTTGCATCCCTCCCCTTGCGGATGGAAACAGTCAGGGAGAGGTGAGGTTCCTAGCCCGAACTGAAATACCACCTCGCCCGCGCACTTCGCGCGCACCCTCTCCTCCTTGAGAGTGGCGGGTCTTGCTATCCCTGCGCGCGGCCGCGGTGCCCGCACCGAACCATAAAATTACGAGAGTAATTGCGAGTTTGCCGATCCCCCGCGCACGTCCCGGCTACATATCTCCGCCGAGGCTACCGCCCATATCTCCGCCGAAGCTACCGCCGATGCTCTCGAGCTCGTACATGTCACCCGCATGCACCGGGTTCGGCGTATCCATGGTAATGGCGCCACCCAGAACGAACCCTGTCCAGAAATTGAGCTCAGCGCCGCGGCCATACTGCTTGCCGCGCAGGGACAGCATCTCGTTCTCGACAGCTGCGTTGGCGGCTTCGGGAGCGTTACGCAGACGCGACTTGATCATAATTCGCATCCGGTAGCGCTGCCAGACACGGCGGATACGCCAGGCAGTGAACGCAAAGACCGCGCTGACGATGATCACGACCGCAACAAGCCCAGCTTCGATCTGGTTCAGGGCGGCCCAGACGACGATTAGCATCACCAGTCCTTCGAAAAGACGACGCAACATGTCGTTCTCCCGAGGTTACCTGTGAGACCCCAGTACCTAAAGATCCGCATACATGTGGGTTTCGGCCTTGCCTCCCGGATGTGTGATCGCCCCGTAACGCGCATCCCCCACAGTCTGTGCGTATTTCCAGAGCGTTCCCGACTGGTAATTTGTCTCGATCAGCTTCCACGCTGCGCGGCGTTTCTCGAGCTCGTCGTCCGACAGGTCCACGTCGAGGGAACCGTTCTCCGCGTCGATGGTGATCATGTCGCCCGTCTCGAGCAGGCCAATGGGCCCGCCCACCGCGGCCTCCGGGCCGACATGTCCAATACAGAAGCCGCGCGTGCCGCCGGAGAATCGGCCGTCGGTGATCAGCGCCACTTTGTCGCCCATACCCTGGCCATAGAGAGCGCCGGTCGTTGATAGCATCTCGCGCATACCCGGACCGCCCTTCGGTCCCTCGTTTCGGATGACCAGTACGTCACCCTCCTCGTACTCACGGTTGAGCACCGCCTGCAGGCAGTCCTCCTCACGCTCGTACACCCGTGCCGGGCCTGTAAAAACCAGCTTCGCGAGGCCCGCAATCTTTACGATCGCGCCTTGGGGCGCAAGGTTCCCCATAAGGCCGACGACGCCGCCAGTCTCGGACAGCGCGTTATCGATCTTGCGGACCACATCCTGGCCCGTTGGAAAATCGACACCGCCATAGTTCTCGCCCAAGGTCTTGCCGGTCACGGTCATGCAGTCGTCGTACATGAAGCCGCCGTCGAGCAGCTCCTTGATAACGACTCCGACGCCGCCGGCCTCGTATAGATCCTTGGCGACGTATTTTCCGCCGGGCTTGAGATCGGCGATGTAGGGCGTCTTACGGAAGATCTCGCAGACATCCATCAGGTCGAACTCGATACCCGCCTCCGCGGCCATAGCAGGTAGATGAAGGCCAGCGTTGGTCGAGCCACCCGTCGCCGCAACGATGGCCGCAGCGTTCTCGAAGGCTTTGCGGGTGGCGATGTCGCGCGGGCGTAGCTGGTTCTTGATAAGCGCCATCACCGCCTGACCGCTGGCAATCGCGTACTCGTCGCGGTTCTCATAAACCGCCGGCGCGCCTGCCGAGTGGGGTAACGCAAGACCAATGGCCTCGGACACGCAAGCCATAGTGTTGGCCGTGAATTGGCCGCCGCACGCGCCGGCCGACGGGCAGGCCGCGCATTCCAGCGTCTTCAGATCCTCGTCGGACATATTTCCCGCGGCGTTGGCGCCGACGCCCTCGAAAACATCGATGATGGTGACGTCCTTACCCTTGAAAGTGCCGGGCAGGATCGAGCCGCCATACATGAAGACCGAAGGGATGTTCAGGCGCAGCATGGCCATCATTAGGCCGGGGAGTGACTTGTCGCAACCCGCGAGCCCAACGAGCGCGTCGTAGGAATGGCCGCGCACAGTTAGCTCGGTCGAGTCCGCGATCACTTCGCGGCTAATCAGCGACGAGCGCATGCCGTCATGGCCCATGGCGATGCCGTCGGTGACAGTGATGGTGGTGAACTCGCGCGGGGTGCCGCCAGCCTCACGCACGCCCATTTTGGCGGCCTGAGCCTGTCGCGACAGCGCAATGTTACATGGCGCCGCCTCGTTCCAAGTAGTGACGACACCGACGAAAGGTTGCTTGATCTCCTCCTCCGTCATCCCCATCGCGTAGTAGAACGCGCGGTGAGGAGCCGAGGTATTGCCGACCGAGACGTGGCGACTCGGCAGTTTCGATTTGTCCCATTCGCCGCCTAGTGTGTTGCCGTCCATGACCTATTTCCTTCATCAGATTGCAAGCGCTTGCCCGTATGAATTCGTTGCCGCGGAGCATAGACGCGCCGATCTTCTGTGACCAGATTGGCTGTCACAACCAATTTCGTCGCACCCGCGGTGGCGAGTGTCCATAAACGCGGCCGTCAAGTTTTAGCCCAATGGTGTTTATGGCTTCCCGCCTTAGCGGGAACTACGATTGATAATATCTACGCTACCTTCAGCCTTTTGAGGGCGGCCTCGAGCTTTTCTTTCGCATGGGACGCGTCCGCGCGGCGCTCGTGCTGCTCGGCGATCACCTCTTCAGGTGCGTTCGTCAGAAACTTCTCGTTCGCGAGCTTCTTGTCGATGCCGGCCATATCCTTCTCCAGCCTTGCGATTTCCTTCGCTAGCCGGTCGCGCTCCTGGCCGAGGTCGATAACGTCGGCCAGCGGCAGCGCCAGAATCGCCTCGCCCAGCACTATCTGGACCGCGCCGTCAGGCAGGTCCGCGTCGAGATCAACCGCATCCAGCCGCGCGAGACGGAGGATCTGGTCGCTGTAGCGTGCGAGGTGTTCTTTCGTTTCGTCGGACGCGCCGCGCAGGATTCCGTGTATCTTTGCACTGGCTGGCACATTTAACTCGTTGCGCACCGTACGCACCTCGGTAATCACGCGGACGGCCCAGTCGAGCTGCGCCTTCGCGACGTCATCCACCGGCGCGATATCGTTTGCGGGCCACGCCGCGTGGATCAGCATCCCCTCACCGTCCCCAAAGTGCTGCCACAGCTCCTCGGTGATGAAGGGCATGAACGGATGCAGCAACCGAAGGATCTGTTGTAGTGTCCAGCCGGCAACGGCCCGGGTTTCAGCCTTAGCGGCTGCATCGTCCCCTTGGAGCACCGGCTTGGCGAACTCCACATACCAGTCGCAGAAGGTGTGCCAAGTGAACTGGTAGACCAAACCCGCGGCCTGGTCGAACTTGTACTCCTCCAATGCCTTAGTCACCGCTGCCGTCGCCTCGGTCACGCCACCCGTGATCCACTTGTTCAGGGCCAGTTCAACGGACGCTGGATCGAAGTCTGGGTCCGGCACGGCGCACTCGTTCATCTGGCAGAAGCGCGCGGCGTTCCAAAGTTTGGTGCCGAAGTTCCGATAGCCCTGCACCCGCGACGTCGCGAGCTTAATGTCCCGGCCCATGGCAGCCATCGCCGTAAGGGTGAAGCGCAGCGCGTCGGCACCGAACTCATCGATCACCTCCAGTGGGTCTATCACGTTGCCCTTCGACTTAGACATTTTCGCGCCCTTCTCATCGCGCACGAGGGCATGGATGTACACGCCGTGGAACGGGATTTCGTCCATGAAGTAGAGACCCATCATCATCATACGGGCGACCCAGAAGAAGATGATGTCGAAACCGGTGATCAGGACGCTGGTTGGATAGTAGCGCGCAAGTTCGGGCGTCTCGTTCGGCCAACCGAGCGTTGAGAACGGCCACAGGGCTGATGAGAACCAGGTGTCGAGTACGTCCGGATCGCGCGTCAGTTCAACTGGTTTGCCGTATTGCGCTTCAGCAGCTTCCGCGGCTGCCGTCTCGCTCTCGGCAACAAACACCTCCCCGTCAGGCCCGTACCATGCCGGAATCTGGTGACCCCACCAGAGTTGGCGCGAGATGCACCAGGGCTGGATGTTGCGCAACCACTCGAAATAGGTCTTCGACCAGTTCTCAGGTACGAAACGCGTATCGCCTTTCTCGACCGCTGCGACGGCCGGCTTCGCCAGGGTCTCGGCGTCCACATACCATTGGTCTGTGAGCCAAGGCTCGATCACCACGTCGGAACGATCGCCGAACGGTACCATGTGCCGGTTCGCCTCGATTTTGGCGAGCAGGCCTCGGGATTCCATTTCCGCGACTATCTTCTCGCGCGCCACGAACCGGTCGAGTCCGTGATAGCCCGCGATTGCCGCGTCGGGGTCACCCCATTCCGAGACGTCGGCATTGGTACGGAACTCGTCGGTATCGATGGCGACAACCGCCGAGGCGTCGAACACGTTAATCATGTCGAGCCCGGCCCGGCGGCCGACGTCGAAGTCGTTGAAGTCATGTGCCGGGGTGATCTTTACCGCGCCCGAGCCCTGCTCGGGGTCGGCGTAGCTGTCGGCAACAATCCGGATCCTTCGGCCGGTAATCGGCAGGATCGCGTTCTTACCTACGATGTCTCTATAACGCTCGTCATCCGGGTGCACCGCAACGCCGGTGTCGCCGAGCATCGTCTCGGGTCGGGTGGTTGCCACCGTGACATAGCGGTCGGGCTCGTCCTCGATCGGATAACGGAAGTACCAAAGATGGCTTTCCACCTCCTTTTGCACAACCTCGAGATCCGAGATAGCAGTGTGTAGCTTCGGGTCCCAGTTGACTAGGCGCTTGTCCTTGAAAATCAGGCCTTGGCGGTGCAGCTCAACGAAAACCTTGAGCACGGCCTTCGACAACCCATCGTCCATCGTGAACCGCTCGCGCGACCAGTCGCAGGAAGCCCCCAACCGCTTGAGTTGGTTGATGATCGTACCCCCGGACTCTTCCTTCCACGCCCAGACCTTGTCTAGGAAGTCTTCGCGGGAAATCAGCTTCTCACCCGTATTGTTGAGCGCCCGGCCCCGATCAAGGCGGATGCCGTCCTCGGCGAGCTGGCGCTCGACCACCATCTGTGTCGCGATGCCGGCATGGTCAGTCCCGGGCTGCCAAAGCGTGTCGTAGCCCTGCATCCTGCGCCAGCGGACCAGCAGATCCTGCAACGTGTTGTTCAGCGCATGTCCCATATGCAGGCTGCCGGTCACGTTCGGCGGCGGGATGACGATCGTGTAGGTCGCGTTACGGGTGCGCCCACAGGCGAACGCGCCTGCGTCTTCCCAGAGTTCATAAAGGCGCGTCTCAATCTCCGCGGGCGCGTATGTCTTTTCGAGGGTCGTCATCGTTTCGAGGCTATGCTGCAGATTCGAACTGTTCGTTTCGCCGGAGCAAGCAAGCGTTCAGCGTTGGCTGTTTAGCGAAGCGGGTGCGTCGCGGCTAGTCCCTTCGGGTCGGCCGCAGAAACATTTCAACGGTTCTGACGGGTTCTACTTTGCGCGCTGCGCGATGCGCTCCACTTCCTCGCGCACGATGCGGTCGACGATCTTGGGCAGATTGTCGTCTAGCCACTGCTTAAGGATCGGACGCAGCACATCCTTGAGGAGCTGCTCGAGTGTCTGGTCACCGTCACCCACGGCAGCATTGGCCGCGAGCACGGTAGTTAGCTCCGACATTGCAGCAACACTGACCTCTTCAACCTCATCGGAGAGAAGCTTGTCGTCAACCAATTCGATTTCGCCTTCAAGTTTCGGCTCATGCTCGGGTCTCGGTTCGGGTTCGTCGTCATCGATTACGTCGGTCAGCTCGAGAATATCGCCATCGACATCATCATCCAGTATCTCGATAGGTTCCTTTACATCGTCATTCAGGGGTTCCACCGGCGTGTCCTCACCATCGGAGATCGCCGCCACGGCTTTGGCCTCAGAATCCTCATCGCCGTCCTCGGATATGATCCGGCGGATCGACGCGAGGATTTCCTCCATCGATGGTTCTTGCTGGTCGACATCCGTATCGTTCATTGGGCATAACCGCAGAAATTAGTTAACGACTTCTAAGCGCAGAGTATAAATTTAGTCGATTCCGGGCCAGTTAAAACACCGCTACCAAGGTGCTCTCGCCTAGTACCGACCCGGTATTAGTCCCCGTTGCCAATGTCCGACCCAAACAGCTTGTTTTCGACATCCCGAAAATTTCGGTCCGGGTCGTAAATTGTAACGTCGAGCTCCAGATCCTGGGCGGTCAGGCGGCCGATCGCCTTTAGCAACTTATATGCTGCAACGATCTCGTCTCGCTGCGCGACCACGAGGTCGACCCGCGCATCCAGCAGTTCCTGTTCCGCATCAAGCAAGTCTAGTACGGTGCGGAAGCCAACCTTGGCTTCCTGCTGAACGCCCTCGAAGGCGATCTTCTGGGCCACCACCTCGGCCTCAACCGAAACGATGCGTGCGGAAGCCGATTGGAGATCAGCCCAGCTCTGCCAAGCCTGCGCCTGGGCTCGCCGTTCTTGTTCCGCTAACGAAAGAAGCGACTGGTTTGCAATTTGCTTTGCTTCGCGGATCCGCGAGTAAACATCGCCTGCCAGGTAGAGGGGCATTTTCAGATTTAAGGTAACCGATTGCTCGGAGCCCACCGTGTCGGAACCCAGTACATCCTTGTTACGCTCGATTTCGCCATTCAGCGTGAGCGTCGGCAACAACTCACCGGTCACAAGGTCCACCGCATCACGGTCAGCGCGTTCGGTGAAATTCTGCGCAACCACCGACGGGTTGTTGGTCTTGGCCAGCTGAACGGCCTCCGACTGCGATGTAGGGAGTCCTTCTGGCAGGGCCGGCCGGATCAAATCTGTTGGCGTCGAACCGATGACCTCCACATAGTCTGCCGTCGACGTATCGAGGTTGCCTTGCGCAATCGTGCGCCGGGAAATCGAATCCGCCAGCCGACTCTCCGCCTGTGCCACATCCGTACGAGTCAGTTCGCCTACCTCGAAACGGTCGGCCGTAGCCTGACGCTCCTGTTCGAGGACCCGGACGTTGTTTTCGCGCAACGACATAATCACCCGGTCGCGGACGACGTTCACATAGGCGGTCACGGCCTCGAGCAGAATCGACTGTTCGGCATTGATCAGGTTGGCCCGACCGGCCGCCACGCGGTTGCGCGCGCTATCGGTTTTCGCGAGCGTCCGGAAGCCACGAAAAAGATTTTGGCGGATGCCCAGTGAAATCGACTGAACCTGATCCGTGTTTTTTATATCTGCGGCTGAACTGCTGAAGTCACGGTCGCGCAAGCGAACGCCATAGGAAGCATCGAGCTCGACCTTCGGGCGCCAGTTTGACAGTGCCTGCGGCACACTTTCATCCGTGGCGCGCAGCCCAGCACGCTTGGCGGCGATTTCCGGATTGGTCTCGTAAGTCTGCACCAGCGCCTCATGAAGGCTCTCGGCATTTGTCGTCGTCGCACTAACGCCCATGCCAGAGAGGATCGCGATGATGCTCAATCCATACTTCAGAATCATAGCTAAAATCTCATCACAAAGTTCGTGCACCCTTTCGCTAAACTATTGGCGCACTGTCCAAACCTATATCAGAACCGTCCCCTAGGACCGTGCCAGACACAAATTTAGAATACAAACTTGGCTGCCACCTCAAAGCCCGGCAACGTTCGGGTGCCGGCATCAAAAATCGCACGAGAAGAAAGATTGTCACCGGTCCGGGTCATGATCGTCGCGCGCCCGAGGACGCCATTCTCGGCTCCGCCTATTACGGCGACTATGCGTCCGCCTGGGGCCACCTGTTCGGCAATTCGCGCCGGTACTTCCGGCACCGCACCGCAGAAAAACACGAGATCGAATGGTGCTTGGGCCGGGTATCCCTCGGCCAGTGCAGCTTCCACAACCGCAACATTGTCGATGCCGAGATGGCTAATAACCATCGACGCCGTTTCAACCAGCGCCGCATCGACTTCAATCGCGACCACCGGTCCAGCCAGAGTGCCGATCAACGCGGCGTCGTATCCCGTCCCCGCACCAATCACTAGCACCGAATCGTTCGCTCCAACGTTCAGCGCCTGCACAAGGCGCGCGAGGACCACCGGCTCCATCATGTAGCGACCGGGAGCAACCTCTATGTCCTCGTCGATGTAAGCAACGCCCTGCCTCGCCTTTTCCGTGAACATTTCCCGCGGTAGGACCCCCATCGAATCAAGAATCCTCGTGTCGGTTACTTTTGTTGGCCGTAACTGGCCGTCGACCATATTTCGCCGTGCGGTTTCGAAATAGCTCATTGTCGGCAGACCCGCTCTCATCATTCTCCAGGCGTCCCACGCTTATAATTACCGCCACGCGCCAACACAATCACACAAACCGGAATGGCAGGACAGTTGGGGCTTCCAATCCACGCCCAATTCTGTGATATGAGGCGCGGCACTGAAATAGCTCTCAGGCCGGCCCGGTGGCAGAGTGGCTATGCAGAGGACTGCAAATCCTTGTACGTCGGTTCGATTCCGGCCCGGGCCTCCAACCTTTCGCTCTCGCGAGCTAACGCACTGATCCCATTGCAGTTGATCGATTGCGGTTTAGCCAGCCGCCTCTCGCTTAGCCAATTTTGTTCCTCCGGATGGAAGGAATCAGCGGGTTAGCTAGATTGCGATATGCTAAATATCTGTTTCGGTTCGATTAGCGAGGCCCGGCCCGGGCCTCCATTTTTTTCATCAGTGAAATACGCAGGGTCTGGCTATTTCTTGCAAATATTAAATGCACACAGGTGCTAGCGGCATATATATGGAGATTTCATGACCGACGAGGGCTACACCCGAAAAGATGTCGCCTTCTACAGCGACGGGTATAAGATTACGGCACATCTGTACCGTCCTGCTGAATGGCGATCGGGTGATCCCTCTCTCCCCGCGGTGATCAGCCTGACCGGCTATTCCGGACGCAAGAATGTGGCGACCGTCGATATCCCGCGCCGGTTAGCGCGTGAGGGCTTTGTCGCTTTGGCGCCCGATTATGTCGGTTATGGCGAAGCGGAGGGACCGCGGCGCCGGCACCGTCCCCTCGAGCAGGCGCAGAATGTATATGACGCTACCACCTATCTAGAAACGATCGATGGGGTCGATGCCAATCGCATCGGGGT
Source organism: Rhodospirillaceae bacterium (assembly GCA_002724635.1). Taxonomy (GTDB): domain Bacteria; phylum Pseudomonadota; class Alphaproteobacteria; order UBA6615; family UBA6615; genus UBA8079. The sequence goes on along the minus strand of PBPM01000029.1, from coordinate 5,927 downwards.
CTACGGCTCAAGTTTCGGAGCTGCCAATGCCATCTGGAGCGCAGCGTTCGACCCGCGCCTCAAGGTCATAGTTTCAGCCGTGGGGGTGCATGATGGGGAGCGCTGGCTGCGTTCGGTACGATCCGCCTATGACTGGTACATGTTCCGTGATGCGGTGCGAACCGAGGCGCGGCATCGCGTGGTGACTGGCAAGAAACAGACCATCTACCGCTACGACATCTACCCTCTTGACCCAGATGCCTCCGACAAGCCGACCATGACTGTCGAGAAACATGGCGCGGCAGACGACCCGTATGTAGATATGGAGAGTGTAGAGGCCGCGTTTCGCTACAAGCCCGATTGGGTCGTCGACCGGATTTCGCCACGCCCGGTGCTGTTCTTCGCGGCTGGCTATGATTCGATGGTCCCGCCAGAAGAAGTACATTTAACATTTGAGAAATGTGGTGAGCCCAAGAAACTGGTCCAGCTTCCCGAGGCGCGCCATAACCAAATCTACGAATTCTCGAACTCCCAGCATTTTGAGACCGTCGCGCAGGAAACTACCGCTTGGTTTAAAACACACTTGTAAAAACGAGCAGCAGTTATGATGAGTATTGCGATCCCCGGTGCAGTGAATGCTCGGGCGCCTGAAGACGCTCATCCAACCGATTCTATTGAACCCCATCTTTTACGGGGCAGGACGGAGGCCCGACATGGATGGCAAGGTTACCATTGAGGAGCATTTTGCACTGCCCGAGACCCTCGGTCCCGGTGCCCCGGAACTGCATCGGCGCCTAGCGGATTTCCACGGCGAGCGCATCGAGCTGATGGATCGTTGCGGGGTGGCCTTCGCGATCCTGTCTCTAAACGGACCAGCCGTTCAAGCGGAGCGCGAAACTTCCAAAGCCATCGATATGGCGCGACGGGCGAACGATCTGTTGGCCGAGAAGATTGACAAGCGTCCAGATCGTCTGGGAGGTTTCGCAGCCCTACCCATGCAGGACCCGGAGGCGGCTATCCGAGAGTTGGATCGCGCGGTTGCGGAACTGGGTCTGCTGGGCGCCAACGTAAACGGCTTCAGTGAATCGGTTGGGCCAACGCCCCAGCTTTATTACGACCTGCCTGAATATCGAACATTCTGGGCGGCAATCGAGAAAATGGAGGTGCCTTTTTATCTGCACCCGCGAAACCCGTTTTTCGATGACATGCCCTTTTTCCATGGGCATCCGTGGCTGACCTTTGCCCCTTGGGCCTATGCGCTCGAGACCGCCATGCACGCTTTGCGTCTGATGTGTGGTGGCCTCTTCGACGATTGTCCGCGCCTGCAGATGGTGCTGGGCCATCTCGGTGAGCGCATTCCGTTCGATCTGTGGCGAGCTGATAACTGCCTACAGAAAAACCCGAAAGGTATGCCGGCTAAAAAAACCTTGCGGACTTACATGCAAACGAATGTCCATGTTTCCACCAGCGGCCAGTTTCATGATCCGCCGCTTCATCTGGCTATCCGAGAGATGGGCGTCGAACGAGTATTGTTTTCGATCGATTATCCCTATGAATCGATGGAACAGGGCGCCAGTTGGTTTAATCAGGCTGAACTATCCGAGGCCGAGCGGTTGGCCATCGGCCGTACCAATGCAGTTTCGTTGTTCGGACTGGAGCTGGACTTGTAAACTTCGTGCGATCTGATTTGCGACGGTGATGCCGCCCTCGGCAGATCATCCAGTTTTGACTTTGCGTCGCTGTCGATCAAAGGCACCATGCGTGTGCTCGATAGGACAGCGGAGACTTAGGCGGAACATCTGTGCGCCTTCACCGTCAAATTGAACAGAGGCTCGATACACGTGACACAATCGATCGGTTACCGCGAAGGAATGTGGGCCGTCAGCCCTTATAATTTCGACCCCGCTATTCGAGAGAGAATGAACCTGCCCGACAGGGTCCAGCTGATGGACATGACATTGCGCGAAGGCAGGCAGGTAGACGGCGTATCTATCGGTTTGGATGAAGTGGTCGAATTCGCTCGGCGCATAGATGCCGTAGGCATTCCGATAATCGAGATGCATCATGACGACCCCGACGAAATACGACAGGTCAAAAAGCTGGGTCTGGACCTCAAGGTCCAGGCGCTTGTGCACCCCACGGCCGCACTCAACCCGGAACTCTGCCGGCAGGAAATCGATCTCTGCCTGGATGTCGGAGCCGACATAATTTGCTTGGCATTTGCCGTTTCCGACTACAATTTTCGACTGGTTGAATCGATGGGCGGCATGAAAATCAGTCGCGAGGAAGCCGTCGACAAGGCCTGCGAGGCCGTTTCCTATGGCAAATCGAAAGGCGCGACGATCAACGTCAACACTATGGATTTCACACGCCTCGACCTGGGCTGGCTGCTTGAGATTATAGAGCGCTTGGCAGAGGCTGGCGCCGACATTGTACGGATCGACGATATTTGCGCGCCCTGCATGCCGGCCGTCTACGAACATCACGCCAAGGCCGTAAAAGAACGCATCGGCGATCTGCCACTCGCGATTCACAGCCACGATGATTTCGATCTGGCAACGGCCGCCCAGCTATCCGCGCTTCAGGGCGGCGCCGAGATCCTTGAAGGCTGCATCAACGGACTGGGCGAACGCGCAGGCGTTCCAAATATCGCCGTGCTTGCTGCAATCTGCGAGATTTTCTACGGATATGATATGGGTATCCGCCTTGACGGATTCCAGGAACTCTCGGAATTCGTGGCACAGGTCTGGAACCAGCCCATTCCCGATCATTTGCCGGGCACTGGCCGGACTGCCTTCTCCCATGCCGCAGAAGTCCACTACGTTTTACCCAGCGATGATCAATGGTCGTTCAACGCCTGGGCTCCATCGGTACTCGGGAATACCGATAAGGTTGCGCTTTGCCACTATTCTGGCCCCATGGCTATCAAGCGACGGGCAGCCGACATGTCCCTCGGGGAACTCGATACGGCGACCGCCAACCTGATCCTCGAACAGGTGCGAAAGGAGCTTAAACTCCGCAAGGGCCCGCTAACAGACGATTTGTTTACAGAACTGGTGGAGGTCGCGGCCGAGGCTGCGGCTGCTGGTGAGACAGAGACCGGTCGCCTGGAGGCTTGGAACCGACTTCTCCAGACCGAAAGGTAGCCTAGACGGTCAAAGCGGAAATCGATGGTTCAGGTTTTCGATTACGTCATTAAAGGCGTTGGACCTCCGGGTTCGAATGCGCCTTAATGAAATCAGCGGGCATTTGGATGAAGTGATTGTGGTGCGGGCGTTCAAGACGTCAGACGCGCTTTAGATCGTCCTCATGATGACAGCTTGTGTGCTGTCCATCGGTGCAGCGCCTATAATCTTCGCTTGATTTTCTTGTTTGCAACGCGACGGCATTGATGATGAAGAAACTTTGGCCCCGGTTGGCCGTGCTAGCCTTGGCTGTATTGGTGCTGGCCGGCGTGGTTGAAGTGGCGATTCACCATTTCGACCCGACTAGGGTCGTCTATCGGCGGCTGAAGGCGCCTGATTCCTATTTATACGAGGAGATAGACCCGGCTCTGAGAGTCTTCGATACTACCGCGATGATCTCCTCTGCGGTTATACAAACCCCAGCCGCGGTACGCGAGCGGTTGCTGGACATGGCCTTGGGGCCAGGCGGTATTCCTAGAGATCTGGCGCCCGACCGTATCCTCGATGACGACGGAGAGTTGGGCGAGCTGCCTAACGGTACCGCTGTGACACGGCTGCATTTCGACCTAGGGCTTGGACTGACGTCGAACCCTTATATCATTCGGTCGGCCCGTGGGAATGAACGGCTTGTTGTCTACCACCATGGTTTCGGCGATCCCATTCAGACTGTATCCGATTTCCTGAGCAAGCTGCTCGACGCCGGATACGACATCGTTGCTCTTAACGCGCTCGGACATGGCGGCACGCTCGCGTTCGTAGATTCTGACCAGGACGGGATTAGACCGCATGCGCGCCAGAACCAAAAATCCAACATCTTTCACGAGATGTCTCATTTCGACCGGCCATTGCGGCACCACCTCACGCCGGTTTATGGCGCCATTAACTTCGCGCGGGCGCAATCAGACTATCGCTCGACCGACATTGTCGGCTTCTCGATGGGGGGCTTCATGGCCATGCTTGTCGCCGCTCTCGACCCGTCGATTGAGCGGAGCTACCCGATTGCCGGCGTCTATCCGAATTACATGCGGCGCGGGCAGGAGGTCATGCCCGACGGCCCACCCACCTATCCGCCGCTCATCGAGATCGCAAACCATCTCGAACTCTTCGTTCTTGGTGCCTCGGGCCCCAGGCGTCGCCAGGTTCAGGTCTTCAATCGATACGACCGCTGCTGCTTCAACGGGATTCGTAGCGAATTGTATGCTCAGGCAGTCCGCGATGCGGTGGCGATCGGTCCTAACGGTGGATCGTTCGATGTGGTGATCGACGAGACCCATGCGGATCACCGAATCTCGCGCTTCACGACACGAACCATCATCGAAGACTTGGCGCGCAACCGCTGAGCATATTTCGTCGGAACGAGAAACTGGCGGATGCCTGAATCCTACGACTTTATTATCATTGGCGCCGGTTCGGCGGGCTCGGTTCTGGCAAACCGCCTGTCCGCGTCCGGCGCGACAGTCTGCCTGCTCGAGGCGGGCGGGGCTGATCGCAACCCGTTCATTCACATGCCCGCAGGGTTCATCAAGACCCTTTCAAACCCGCGCCTGAATTGGCTGTATCAGACCGAACCCAGCGACGGCACAGCGGGACGCTCGATCGTGACACCACGCGGCAAGGTGATAGGTGGCTCCAGCTCAATCAACGGGCACATATACAACCGCGGCCAGCGCATGGACTTCGACAGCTGGGCGCAGATGGGTAATCGCGGTTGGGGCTTCGCCGATGTTCTTCCCTACTTCCGGCGCAGTGAAAGACGGATCGGCCACGGCGACGACACCTACCGAGGTCGCGATGGAGAGCTTGTCGTCACCGACGTCGACCGCCGCGATCCAATATCTGACGCCTTCATCGACGGTGCCGCAAATCAGGGCATCCCCCGCGGCCTCGACTACAACGGCGCGATCCAAGAAGGCGTGGGATACTTCCAGCGAACAATCCATAAAGGACAACGAGCTAGCGCCGCGCGCGCGTTCCTGCATCCGGTACGCAGACGGATGAACCTCGACATCCGCACCCACGCCCATGTCACCCGCATCGTCTTTAACGGCCAGCGCGCAATTTCAGTTCTTTATCGCCGCGAAGGCCGAGCGCATGAGGTACTCGCTAAACGCGAGATCATTCTATCCGCTGGCGCGATCGCGTCGCCGCAGATCCTCCACGTTTCGGGTATTGGCCCGGCCGTCCTGCTTCGTGATATCGGGGTTTCCCCGGTGCAGAACCTAGCGGGGGTCGGCGAAAACCTATCCGATCATTTCGGCGTCCGCGTGGCTGCGGAGCTCGCGGGCATCCGAACCATCAACGAAGACACGCGCGGTATGGCGCTTGTGTGGGAGGCCATGAAGTATGGTTTGTTTCGGAAGGGAATCCTCGCCCAGTCCCCTGGAATTGCCGTCGCGCTTTGCAAGTCGGCGCCGTTACTAGATCACCCCGACTTGCAGGTGATCTTCGCACCCGCAAGCTACAAGGAAACCGCCGTGTACGAACTCGACGATTTTCCGGGTATGACAGCCGGCGTTTGGCCAATGCGCCCGGAAAGCCGCGGCCATGTTCGGGCCTGTAGCCCAGACACCGCAGACAAACCGCTGATCCAGCCGAACTATCTCAAAGCCGAGACTGATCGGCGGCTTCTGATCAAGGGAATCCGCCTCGCACGACGTCTTATGCAGTCCCCGGAACTTTCGCCATGGTACGTTCGCGAGACCTCCCCTGGCGCCGATGCCGAGAGCGACGAGGAGCTCCTCGATTTCGCGCGTCAGCGCGGCA
>PBPM01000122.1 GCA_002724635.1 Rhodospirillaceae bacterium | reverse complement strand
TCCCATCGTGAACCCCCTCCTCTGGGAAATCGGCCATGTCGCCTGGTTCACGGAGCAGTTCGTCCTCCGCAAACTCCATGGTTACGATCCCACGAAGCCAGAACTGGACGACGTCTACGACTCCATTGCCGTAGAACACAGCATCCGCTGGGACCTGCCACTCCTGCAGCTAAACGAGTCTCTGGCATATATCGACGAGATCAAAAACAAGATCTTCGACCAGCTTGACGATGGCGACGCTGACGAGGCCGACAGCTTCATCTACCAATTCGCCACTTTCCACCAGGACATGCACAACGAAGCCTATTCCTATACGCGCCAGACCCTGGGGTATCCAACACCCGGCTTCGCGGCCGCCAAAGACCTGAACCTCACCAGCGCCGACGCCGGGCCCCATCCCGGTGATGTGGAAATCCCCGCCGGCACCTTCCGGCTGGGCTCGGAGCGGGATGCACCGTTCCTGTTTGATAACGAAAAGTGGGCCCACGATGTCACCGTTTATCCTTTCAAGATCGCCAAGGCGCCTGTCACCAATGAGGAGTTCGCAGCCTTCGTCGCCGACGACGGCTATAACCGCCGCGACCTGTGGCCGGATGTGGCCTGGGGTGATCTGAAGGCGAGCGGCCAGGAGCACCCGATCTATTGGATACCGGACGGCCCTGCCAAATGGCTCATGAAGCGCTTCGATACAGTCATTGACCTCCCGCCCCACGAGCCGGTGATCCACGTGAATTGATACGAGGCCATGGCCTATTGCGAATGGGCCGGCCGCCGGCTACCGACGGAACTCGAATGGGAAGTTGCCGCCGCGTCTGAGCCGGACGGGGATGGCCTCAGCCGGGCCAAACGCCTGTACCCATGGGGCAATGATCCAGACTCCATCGGCAAGGCCAATCTGGATGGGCGGGGTCTCGGCTGTGTTGACGTCGCCGCCTTTGCTGACGGGGACAGCGCCTGGGGCTGCCGGCAGATGCTGGGGAATGTCTGGGAATGGACCAACTCGACGTTCGAGCCTTATCCGGGTTTCGTTGCGGATGCCTACAGGGAGTATTCGGAACCGGTCTTCTACACGCGCAAAGTTCTCCGGGGCGGCGCCTGGGCGACCCGGACGCGGATGGTCAACAATATGTACAGAAATTTCTTCACCCATGAACGCCAGGACGTCCTCGCGGGTTTCCGCACCTGTGCCCTGCACGACTGGAATTGACGCCTCGGAACGCATAGACTTTAACTGATCACAGTGACGCAACAAAAAATAAAGGGGAGGCTGCGCACGCGATGCTAACGATGCTATCAGCATTGGATAACGCTGTCCGGCTATATGGCAGCCGGCAAGCGATCTTGGATGAAGAACAAAACTTCACCTGGTCCGAGCACGTAGACCGTGCCGCCAAAGCGGCCGGAATGCTTGCCGAGTTCGGCATTGGCCCCGGGGACCGCTACGGGATCATTTGTGAGAACGCTTTTCGGTACACGGAACTCATCCATGCCGGTTATTGGGGCGGCGCCATTGCCGTTCCCATCAACCATCGGCTCGCGCCGCTGGAGATTCTGCATATTCTGGAGGACGCCGAGTGCAAGGCTCTCATCTTGGGTAAACAGTTCCTTAGCGTGGCGGATGCTGACGAGATAGCCCCCTGGGGGGACAAAATTATCTATGTGGGGCCGCCCGACGGTGACGTGTCCCAACCTCAATATGAAGACCTGCTTGCGAGAGCCGCCCCCGCGCCTCAATACCTTGTCGGAGAAGAAGACTTGGCCTTACTCCTCTTCACGGGCGGCACAACCGGCCGCAGCAAGGGCGTGCAGCTCACCCACAAGAATGTGCATTCCAACGGCATGCAAATGGCCATCGCCATGCATGCCAATCCCAACGACATTTACATGCATACCGCGCCCATGTTTCACGCCGCCGACCTGCTCTGCACCGGGTTCACCCTCGTCGGCGCCGCACACTGCTACCTGCCGGTCTTTTCACCGACAGCATCATTAGAGGCGATCCAGAAGTATGGTGTCACGGTCACCATGAAGGCGCCAACCATGATCATCATGAACCTCACGGAAAGCTCATTCGGTAACTATGACACATCCTCCCTGCGCATGATGCTCTACGGCTCCTCTCCCATGGCGGCAGAGTGGGTCCAGAAATCCATCGAAGGCTTCCCCCATACCCAGATCGTTCAGGGCTACGGCCTCACGGAAACATCGCCGATCCTAACGTTCTTGGATTGGGAGACACATAAGAACGCTGTCGAGACAGGTGAGACAGGTGTGCTCCGGGCCGCGGGCCGGCCCGTTGCCGGTCTCGACATGATCATTACCGATGACAATGGCGAGGAGTTACCTTTGGGTGACGTCGGCGAAGTGACAGTCCGGGGGCCCCAAGTCTCCAAAGGCTACCTCAACCGGCCGAAAGAAACCGAGAAGGCGTTTCGCGACGGCTGGTTTCACACCGGTGACGTTGGCCGCATGGATGAAACCGGCCTGATGTATTTGATGGACCGCAAGAAGGATATGATCGTCTCCGGCGGTGAGAACATCTACACCTCCGAAGTGGAGGCCGCCCTCTACCAGCATCATGACATCCAGGAATGCGCCGTGGTCGGTGTGCCGGACGAAAAATTCGGAGAAGCCCTGTTTGCTGTCATCGTAACGGCGGAAGGCAAATCTCTCTCAGAGACAGACGTTATCAATCATTGCCGGGAGCGGATCGGCAGTTACAAAATTCCCCGGCAGATGGACTTTGTGCCGGAAATGCCCAAAAGCGCCATGGGCAAAATACTGAAGAATGAGCTCCGCCGGATTTACGGAAAAACCAAAGGATAGGCCCCAAATGACCACGCCTGACATGGACAAATTCCGCCTCAGGCGGTTTGTCGACACGCTAGATGCGTCAGGAGAACTAGAGACGCACGAGGCGCCCATTGAACTGGCGGACCTGGCGGACGCCATCGAAAACTGCCCCCAGGCCATATTGTTCAAGAGTGTCGGGCCGGAAAAACACGAACTGGCGGCCAATGTGAACGGCAGCCGCAAACGCATGGCCCTAGCCCTCGGTGTCGATGAAGACCAGGTTGTCCCCGAGTTCCAAAAACGCATGGCCAACCCGCAACCTGTTGTAGACGTGGAGCGCGATGAGGCTCCAGTTCAAACCGTCGTCCTGGAAGGGGATGAAGCGGACCTCACAAAATTGCCGTTTTACGTACAGCATCAACTGGACGGCGCGGCCTATCTCTCTGCCGGGATCGACTTCTCGGTCGATCCGGAAACCGGCACCACGAATGTCGGCTGCCGGCGCCTCAGCCTCCGCAATTCCAAAGAGGCAGGCACAAACGTCACTGCGCCTTCCGATCTAAAGCGCATCTACATGGGCTGCGCAGCGCGAGGCGAAAACCTTCCCATTAACTTTGCCGTCGGCGCCCACCCGCTGGACTACATGGCGGCGGGGCTGCGTATCCCCGCGGATGAGGTCACTCTGGTGGGCACGTTGCGAGGAGAGCCGGTTCCGCTGGTCAAAGGTATCACCAATGACGTCCGTGTTCCTGCGGATGCAGAGATGGTGATCGAAGGCTATTTGGACAGTGAAGGCTACCGCGAGCCGGACGGCCCCTACGGTGAATATGTGGGCTACTACGGCGCGATGCATCAGGACCCAGTCTTCCATGTCACGGCCATCACCATGCGCGAGGACATGTTGCACCAGTCGCTGCTGCACGGGGCCGGCCCACAAATCCACCGGGCCGAATCCGTGAACCTGCTGACGGTCAGGCTCGAGGCACAAGCCTTCGACATTCTGAAAGCCGCCAATATTGAACCGGTCGATGTGTACGTTCCTCCCGGGTCAGCGGAAGGCCAGCACATGCGGGTCTCCATCCGCCAACGTCGGCCAGGTCAGGCCCGTAATGCCATCGCGGCGCTCTTCGGCGGGGTCTTCGGCGCGAAACATATCTTTATCTTCGACGAAGACGTGAATATCCGGGACGAGCACCAATGGGAATGGGCCATGGTGTCCCGCTTCCAGGCAGACCGGGACATGATCCCCTTCAAAGGGATGCCCGGCATGCCGATGGATCCATCGCTGGAACACGGCCCGTTCGGCACCAAGGCGGGCTTTGACATGACCCTCCCCCTGCACCGGCGGCACGAACTCATGTTGACCGTCGCCACCGCACCAAAGATCGAAGGGGCCGCACGATACCAGACAGTTTCCCAAGCGCTAGAGGGATCTGGCCCACTTTTTTACGCCGACATCATGAGTGCATTGGGCAGCCGCGATGGGCGAGAAATCGCAGTTCAACTTGACGAACTCCGCCAAGACGGCAAACTGATGCGGGACGGCGATGGCCGGTATCTCCTTGGAGAAGCCTCGCCGGGAACAACCGGGCTGTTCGGACCTCAACACGAGGACCCGAACGCCCACACGGGGACAACGTGATGAAGTTTGGATTATTCGGCGGTGCGGTCGCGAAACGCGGAGAAAACACGGCAGACAGCCAGGGTTATGATGATTTCATCAATCTGGTCCTGGAAGCCGAAGATCTCGGCTACAACAGCATCTTTCTGGTGGAACACCACTTCACCGGTGGGGGTCAAGTATCAGCGTCCCTCAATCTCCTGACCTACATCGCTGCGAAGACCAGCAGGATCAGGCTGGGGACAGCGGTGACGGTTTTGCCGTGGCACAATCCTGTCCTCATCGCCGAACAGACGGCAACACTGGATCTGCTTTCCGGCGGGCGGCTGGATTTTGGTGTCGGCAAAGGCTACCGGGACATCGAATACAAAGGCTTCTGCATTCCCCGTGACGAAGCGCTAGAGCGCTATCAGGAATCTGTAGAGGTCATAAAAAAATCCTGGAACTCGGAGGAGCGGTTCGACCACAACGGCAAGTACTGGCAATTCGACGACATCATGGTGGAACCCTATACGATCCAAAAACCCCATCCACCGCTTTGGACAGCAGCGGGCACGGATGAGTCCATCGCCCGCGTCGCGGAATCAGGCATGAATGTGTTGTTCGATCACTTTGCGTCCTTTGAACGTACCGAGGAGCGGATCAACGTTTGGCGGGAGGCATGTGCCGCCACCGGCAGGGATTTTGACCCCATGCAGATCGGTCTCGCCCGCGGCCTCACCATCACATTGTCGGAAAAAGACCTGGAAGCTGCACTGCATCAGCGGGACGAACGGGTCTCCAAAATGTTCGCAAAGTTCGGCGCCCTCCCCGGCCTTGAAAAGCGCCAGCCAGAAAGTTATTCGGACCCCGCCCTCGATATGGAAGCGGCGGCCCTCATCGGAAGTCCGGATAAAATCATTGAACGGCTTAAGGTGCTGGAGGACATGGGTTTCAAACACATCCTCATTCTCCTGCCGGATAACATTGAGACCTTGCGCTTGTTCGCCAGCGAAGTGATGCCCGTGTTCAAAGAGTCGGACACGACGAACGCAGACGCCGCCGAGTAAGCCACCTATTCGATATCGAACTCGGCGGCGGCAAACCGGATCTTCAGATCGATCCCGCCTTCATTGATCTTCCACGGCCATATTTTGTAGGCCCGCAAACCGCTTTTGTGGAATGG
>PBPM01000121.1 GCA_002724635.1 Rhodospirillaceae bacterium | reverse complement strand
TGCCGCCCCGATGGACGATACGGCGCTGGCCGCACAGGACATCACGCTAGGGACGCCCGAGGACGTCGGTTTCTCGTCTGAAGGCCTGGCCGCGATCGGTCCAGCAATGCAGGAACTGGTCGATGCAAGGCGCACCGGCGGTGTGATGACGATGGTGGCCCGCCGCGGCACGATCGTGCACTGGGAGGCGAACGGGTGGCGAGTCCTCGACGAGGATCCGATGGAGCGGAACGACGTCTTCCGCATCTACTCGATGACGAAGCCGGTCACGAGTGTGGCGATCATGATGCTCGTCGAAGAGGGTAAGGTGGAGCTCGACCAGCCGCTCTCCGCTCACATCCCGGACTTTGCCGAGGTGCAGGTGTACGACGACGGCGAGCTCCGCGATCCGGCTCGTGCGATCACGATCCGGGACCTGCTTCGGCACACGTCCGGGCTCACCTACGGGATCTTCGGAAATACCCCGGTCGACCAGATGTACCAGACGGTGAATGTCCTCGAACGAGAAACGGGCCGCGACCTCGAGGAGACGGTCGAACTCATCGCAAACCTTCCCCTGCTCGCCGACCCCGGGACACTCTGGAACTACAGCGTCTCCACCGATGTCCTCGGTCGCGTGGTCGAGGTTGCCTCGGGCATGTCGCTGGCCGACTTCTTCCGAGTACGCATCTTCGAGCCACTCGGAATGGACGACACGGGCTTTCATGTGGAGCCTCGCAACCTTGATCGCTTCGCGGCGACGTACGCGCGAAGGGACGGCAGCCTCGTGCAGGTCGACGATCACGTCAGCGGCACGTTCACGCGCGAGCCAAGCTGGTACTCGGGAGGTGGCGGGCTTACGTCGACCGCGATGGACTATCTGCGGTTCGCCCAGATGCTGCTGAACGAAGGGGAGCTCGACGGCAAGCGTCTGCTTCGGACGGAGACGGTGCGCGATATGCGCTCGAACCATCTCCCCGAGGATATGCCTCCGATCAGCCTGGGTGCGCCGTCACACGAGTACGGCTTCGGCCTGGGTTTCGCGGTGGCGACCGCCGGAGATCAACCCGAGCACTACTGGTGGTTGGGTATTCAGAACACCTGGTTCTGGATCGACCCCGTCGAAGAGATCGTCGCCTTCGCCTGGACCCAGTACTCGCCCTTGATGGGGGTGCCGATCGATCCAATGCTGCGCGGGATCGTCTACGAATCGTTGACGGAGAGTGTCCGGGCACCAGAGGGCTGAGCGGAAGACCGTCAGTGCAGGGGCCGGCCACGGCCCCCGTCCGGGGAGACTTTCTCCCACTCGCGGGGGCCACCGTGGCCCCCTCACGGCCTTTCGAGGCTCACCCGGGCACGTCGCCCTGCAATTCCGCCCACCGATCCGACAGCTCCTCGAGCTTGTCCGTGAGAAAGAGCCGTTGTGCCTCCTGATCGGCCGCGAGCGGGCCAACCCAGCCCTGAATCGAACCGTAGAGACGGTTCAGGCGGCTGCTGAGCTCACCGGTCGTACGCTCCATGTCACGGAGGCGATCCTCGAGCGCGTCGTTCACGTCGAGATCCGCGTCGAGACGATCGGCCATATCGCGGACCTCACGGGAGAGGCTCTGCGCAGCGCCCACAGTGCCCCAGACGCCGAGCAGCGTCTCGGTCCACTCCGCGCGCATCGTCGGGTCGAAGTCGTGCCGGGGATCCTCGCGGATTTCGACCGTCTGTTCGGACACGACGTCCCCGATTGTCAGGCGGATGGTGTACTCACCCGGAATCACGAACGGGCCACGCCCCCCACCCCCGAAGCCGAAGCCGCCGCCGCCACCACCGGACGTGCCTTCCCGCGCATGACGCAGATCCCAGATCGCCCGGTTCATGCCGCGCCGGGTCTCGATCTCCATCGACGCGACCTGAATGCGGCCCGAGGAGAGCACATTGATCTGGGCCACCCGACCGTCGTCACCGGCCCAGAAGTCGATGATGGCACCAGCCGGCGGGTTGTCGCCCTCGAAGATCATGTTGCCCGTGTGCGCCTTCTCGGAGCGGTACCGGATCTGTTCGGCCGGCTCGAGCGAGAAGAGGTGCGCGTCCGACATGGCGATCTCGGGCGTCATCTCCTGGAGCGCGTTGAGCTGATCGAAGATCCAGATCCCGCGCCCGTGCGTCGCCAGCACGAGATCGTTGTCACGCGGGTGCACAACGAGATCGTTCACGGCCACGGTCGGCATGTTGCCGTCGAGCGGGAGCCAGTTGCGCCCACCGTTCCACGACCAGAACGCCCGCATCTCCGTCCCGAGCCAGAGCACTTCCGGGTTCCTCGGGTCTTCGCGGACGACGCGGACAGCCTGCTCCGGGGGCAGGTCGCCCACGATGGAGCGCCATGAGCGTCCGCTGTCGTCGGTGACCCAGAGGTAGTTCTCGTAGTCGTCGTTCCGATAGTTGTTCGCGGCGACGTACATCCTGCCGTCGACCGACTTCGACATGTGGACCTGGTTCACCCACATCAACTCCGGCGCGCCCGGAATCGCACTCGTCACGTCGGTCCACGACTGACCGTCGTTCGTCGATATCTGAACGAGGCCGTCATCCGTCCCGATGAGCAGCACGCCCGGCTGGTGTTCGGATTCGGCGATCGCAGTCATGGTCGGCCAATACGGAATCCCGTCGTCGAGTGAGAGGACGAACGAGTCCGCGACCTGATCCATGATCACGAGGCTGCGCCGATCCGTGCCGCTCGTCAGATCGCCCAGTGACGTCCACGTGTCCCCGCGGTCGGTGCTCTTGAAGAGCTCATTCAGGCCCGCATACAACGTGTTGCTGTCGTGCGGGCTGATGACGAACGGCCCGTCCCAGTTTCCGGGCGGCATCGCATTGCCGAGTTCCATGTACGGATCATCGAGATCCGGCCACGTCGTCCAGTTACGCCGCGCGCCGATGAAGCCCTCGGGCTGGTTCGGTCGGATGTTGCGGCTCGCGCCCGTCTCTAGGTCCCAACGGATGAGGCCGAGGTACTGGCTCTCCGAGTAGAGAATCCGGTTGTCGGTCGTGTCGACCAGGCTGAGGAAGCCGTCTCCCCCGCCCCACTTGTTCCAATCCTCATTGAGGATGCCCTCCGCGCGGTAGGTCTGGCTCGGCCCGCGCCAGGAGCCATTGTCCTGAAGACCGCCATATACGTTGTAGGGGTGCGCCATGTCGACCGAGACGCGGTAGTACTGCGCCAGCGGAAGCGCCGTGTGGTAGAGGAAGTGATCCCCGCGGTCGTAGCTGATGCCCAGGCCACCGTCGTCGAGCTTGATGACGTGGTTCGAGTCGTCCGGATTGACCCAGACGAAGCGGTCGTCGCCATGAGTTCGGTGATCGCGCGGTACGGTGAACGTCACACCACCGTCATCCGAGTAACTGTACGAGTTCAGCATGTAGATGCGCTGATCATCGTTCGGATCGACCATCGGCTGACTCGCATACATCGGGCGCGGGTTCCAGTCGCTCTGATACGTCCACGACTCTCCGCGGTCCTCGGAGCGGTAGATCCCGGCCAGCCTCTGCTCATACGCGGTCGAGGCGTTGAAGCGTTCCCCCTGCTCGAGACTGATGTAGACGATGCTCGGGTCCGACCGGTAGATCGTGATCCCGATGCGTCCGATGTCTCCGGTCGCGAGACCGTTATCGAGACCTGCGTTGGTCAGACGCGCCCACGTGTCACCACCATCTGTGCTCTTGTAGAGCCCACTCCCCGGGCCACCGCCGTGAAAGCCCCACGGACGGCGCTGCCGCTGGTACATCGCGGCGTACATGATGTCCGGGTTCGACGGGTCCATCGCGACGTCGACAGCGCCCGTCATCGGGTCCACGAAGAGAATCCGCTCCCACGACTCACCGCCGTCACGCGTCCGGTACAAGCCTCGATCAGGGTTCGGACCCCAGAGGTGGCCCATCGCAGCGACGTACACGACGTCGGAATCGTCCGGGTGCATGACGATGCGTCCGATGTGGTGGCTCTCCTCGAGCCCCATGTTCGTCCACGTGTCTCCACCATCGGTCGACTTGTAGACCCCATCGCCCCACGACGATGACTGTCGGTTGGCGCGCTCACCCGTGCCGACCCAGACCACACTCGTGTCCTGCTGATGCACGACGACATCGCCGACAGAGTGGACCGCTTCGTCCTTGAAGACTGGTGAGAAGCGAAGCCCATTGTCTGTGGTCTTCCATACGCCGCCCGTCGCGGATGCCAGGTAGTACACACGCGTGTCCATTTCCACGACCGCGATATCGACCAGGCGTCCACTCATGTTCGCCGGACCAATCTCGCGAGGGCTGAGCCCGTCCAGGTGTGTCGGAAGGAGCTGGGCCCCGCTCGGCGCTACGAAGACGGGTAGCAGCAAAAGGGCAGCGAGCGCAGGGTACAGGGAGGTAATGCGCAGGGACGACGTCATGGATGGCTCCGGGAAGCATCGAGCAGATATCTGGATCGACCGTCTCATTTCGGCCGGAATGCTAACATGCGATCCTCCAGGAACAGCGGCCAACCCTCTTGTGCGAGAGCTGCGACTCGAGAGTCGGCCGAGGGCTCCAACCATTGCGGGAACAGCGCTGTGCTGAAGCTTGTACAGGATCGGCGCCTCCCCGCCGCTCAAACCCGACGACCCGAGGCCCGTAAATTCATCTGAAGCGACATGACGACGACCTACGCCCGCACCATCCCGACGCTCGCTCTGGCCGCAGTGCTGGCCGCCTGCTCCGGCGGGACGTCCCAACCATCAAACACACCCGCGCCGGCTGGGGCCGGCCCCCGGATTGTTCAGCCGGGAGCCCCCGGGCAGGCCGGACGGACCTTTTCCGCCGACGAACTGGAGCAGGTCGAAGGCGTATCGTACACCGATGCCGACGTGCGCTTCATGCAGGGCATGATTCCGCACCACCGTCAGGCGTTGGAAATGACCGCGCTGGTCCGCCAGCACGCCACGACCGCAGCAGTTCGACAGATGGCGCTTCGCATGGAAATCTCTCAGCGCGACGAGATCGCCATGATGTCGACGTGGCTGCGAGAACGCGGCGAGTCCGTGGAGATGTCTGGTATGGGTATGGCGCAGCATCGGATGATGGGCATGCTGACGCCCGAGCAGATGGAGACGCTCGCAAGCGCCCGAGGAGTCGAGTTCGACCGGCTCTTCCTTGAGGGGATGATCCAGCACCACGAAGGTGCCCTGGACATGGTCAGCACACTCTTCAACACGTCCGGCGCCGCTCAGGAGTCGACGGTATTCAAGTTCGCCGAGGAAGTCGACGCAGATCAGCTCATGGAAATCGAGCGGATGCAGGCGCTCCTCGAACAGATCGGTCGATAGTTCGCCGCAGAGGTCGGTCGACCGGACGCATAGACCAGCAGGTTCCACTAAAACTGATCATCGGTCAGTCCACCAGAGGTGAGGTATGAAGGACATGGGTAATAAGATCACGGGAGCATTCTGGCTCCTCGCCGCGACGGCACTCGTCGTGGGCACCGTCATCGTCGCCCCCGAGGGCCTCGAGGGTCAGCAGCAGGAGGAGCAGGTGCCCCCGGCGGCACCCGCTCTCGAGTGGGATCCGAACGATCCCCGCATTGGTCTGGGCGCCGGATGGATGGACGCCGAGTCGGCGATCAGTGGCATGGAGCTACTGGCGGCGATCCCGCGACCCGACGGCTTCTTCAACCCGTCGACACCGGCGGACGGCCGCTTCAGCAACACCGACCTGGCGTTCCAGGACGACATGCTGATTCAGGGCAACTACAACGGTTTTCAGATCTTCGATATCTCGAACCCCGCAGACCCGACGCTCGCCGTCTCGGTCGTTTGCCCGGGTGGTCAGGGAGACGTCTCTGTCTACGGTGACCTCATCGTCATGTCCGCCCAAGAGACGCGTGGTCGTCTCGACTGCGGTATCGAGGGTGTCGCGGACTCGATCAGCGCCGAGCGCATGCGCGGTGTCCGGATCTTCGACATGTCGGACATGAACAACCCGACACAGGTCGCCGCCGTGCAGTCGTGCCGTGGTTCGCACACGCACACGATCGTGACCGATCCTGCGGATTCCGAGAACGTCTACGTCTACATCCAGGGTACAAGCCGCGTTCGCCCTGGCGACGAGCTGGCAGGTTGCTCCGGTGGCGGTCCAGAGGATCCAAACACCGCCCTCTTCCGGATTGAAGTGGTGAAGGTCCCGCTCGCCAACCCTGGTGCTGCCGAGATCGTGAACATGCCGCGCATTTTCGCAGACGAGGAGGGCAATCTGGCCGGCCTCTGGCAGGGCGGTACACATGGTCCGGGAACGCAGAGCTCTCGGATGACTAACCAGTGCCACGACATCACCGCATACCCGGGTATCGGGCTCGCAGGTGGAGCGTGCTCCGGAAATGGCATACTGCTCGACATCACGAATCCGGAAAGCCCGACCCGCGTGGCCGAGGTCGCGGACCCGAACTTCGCCTACTGGCACTCTGCGACGTTCAACAATGATGGCGACGTCGTCATCTTCACGGACGAGTGGGGTGGGGGCTCCGCACCCCGATGCCGCGCGACCGACCCGGCGACTTGGGGCGCGAACGCGATCTTCCGTATCGGCGACGACAACCAGATGGAGCTTGCGGGTTACTACAAGCTCCCGGTGCCGCAGACGAACACCGAGAACTGCGTGGCGCACAACGGCTCGATCATCCCGGTTCCGGGCCGCGACATCATGGCACAGGCATGGTACCAGGGCGGCGTGTCGTTGATGGACTTCACCGACCCGGCAAACCCCTTCGAGATCGCGTTTTTCGATCGCGGCCCACTCTCGATCGAGTCGCTCTTCACGGGAGGGTACTGGTCCGTCTACTGGTTCAACGGTCGTCTCTATGGTGCCGAAATCTCACGCGGCATCGACGTCTTCCGCCTCACGCCGAGCGAGCACCTGTCGGCGGCGGAAATCGCGGCTGCCGAGGCGGTCATGATGAACGAGTTCAACGCTCAGCTGCAGCCCAAGGTCGAATGGGCCCCGACGCGTGACGTCGCGCAGGCCTACCTGGATCAGATGACACGAGCGAATCGGATTCTCAACGACCGGGCCAGCGAAATTCAAAGCGCACTCGATGCGAACGCGGGCGCGATGTCACTGAACAACCTGGCTGCCGAGATCGAGGCCGACGTGGTCCAGATCGAGTCCGGTGAGCTGGGAGGTGACGCCGAGCGCATGGCCAAGCTGGCCGCCGTGCTCCGCGGGATGGCTGCGCAGCAGTAACCGATCCGGCGACCGTACCCGGCAACGGGACGGTCACGGTGACACGGTAAAGGGTCCGGTGCCGATCGGTGCCGGACCCTTTCCCTGCCCAGGATCCGATGGACGACCGCCAGGACTGACTCCTGCCGCGCGACGCCCTACCCTCCGACCGCTCGCCCTCCGTGCGATTTCGACTCCCGACCTCGCTTTTCGCCCGAGCAGCAGGTCGATTGGCAGCGACCCCGTCGGGACCGACACCTTGTCGATCGTCCGCACGCAGGTATGGTAGGTCGCTCAACGAATCTGCCGGGGAGGCTCATGGTGAGAACATGTTTTGGTCGTACGCTTGCCCTGTGCGCTGTTGTCGGGTTGGGCGCATGCGCACCCACTGAGGACCCAGACACGGACGGTGCCACGGATGACACCGCACTCGTACTCACGCCCATCGACGCGCTCAACGCGTTCTACTACTACGAGGACCTGGACGCCGCCTGGGCATTCTATCGTGATGTCCTCGGGTTCGAGACCGCTGCGGACTATGGATTCGCAAAGATCATGCACGTGGCACCCCGATCGTTCCTCACCCTCGTCGATGTAGAGCACGGAATGCACTCGGCCGACGAGCCGAAGAGCGTAGCACTCGCAATCGTGACCCGGGACCTCGAGGCGTGGTTCGCCCATCTGGAGACGCACGAGGTTCCGCTTCGCAGCGAATTGACCATCCGCGAGGGCAGTGCCCACGACGGGTTCGTCGCAGTCGATCCGGAGGGATATCTCCTCGAATTCGAGTGGTTCAACGAACATGAGGAGAACGTAGACCTGAGCCCCCGGCTCGCGGTAATCGAGCCGACGACGACGAATCAGCGTCCCGCCGACCTCGGTATCTCGGCGACCGTCCTATGGCTCTACTACGACGACCTCGCACCCAACGAACGCTTCTACGAGGCGCTCCTCGCTGAAGAGCTGCTCGTCGATCAAGGCTGGGCGAAGATCTACCAAGCCTCGACGACCGGGTACATTGGACTCGTCGATGGTGCACGCGGCATGCATTCGTCGACGGAGGAAAATGCGGTGACCGTCTCCTTCATGACGGAAGACGTGCGTGCATGGATGGCACACGCCAGGGCGTTGGGTGTGGAGCTTCGTTCCGATTCGATCGGGATGGAGTCGCACCTCGTAGAGACCTTCGTTGGTTACGACCCGACCGGATACTTCCTCGAGTGGGACAATTTCCTGGACCGCGCGGGCAACGAACGGATCATCGACATCATTCGATGATCCCCACGTTGCACGATCTTCAACCATGATCCTTGTCACCGGCGGTGCCGGCTTCATAGGGTCGAACCTCGTGGGCGCGCTGTCCGAACAGGATGAGCGCGTGTCGATCTGTGACGCGCTCGGGATCAGCGACAAGTGGCGGAACATCGCGAAGCATGAGATCGACGAATTTGTCGACCCCTGCCAGCTCGACGACTTCCTCGCCCGGCGCGGAGGAGACGTCTCCTTCGTGTACCACATGGGCGCGATCTCCGCGACGACCGAGACCGACGCAGACCGCATCGTCGATTCGAACCTCCGGCTCTCCCAGCGGATCTGGCGATGGTGCGCAGAGCACGAGGTCCCGCTGGTTTACGCGTCCTCGGCAGCGACGTACGGGGATGGCCAGGGGGGGTTCGTCGACGCGGACGACCGTGCATCACTGGCGGTGCTACGGCCGCTCAGCGCGTACGGGTGGAGCAAGCTCGCGTTTGATCGATGGGTTGCCCGTGAAGTGGAGGACGGTGGTTCTACTCCTCCGACATGGGTGGGGCTGAAGTTTTTTAACGTGTACGGCCCGAACGAGTATCACAAAGACGACATGCGTAGCGTCGTCACCAAGGCGTACCCGGAGGCTGCCGCCGGCCGCAAGGTCACGCTCTTCCGCTCTCACCATCCCGACTACGAGGACGGTGGTCAGATGCGTGACTTCATCTACGTGAAAGACTGCGTCGACGTGATGGTCTGGGTGCGCGAACAGCAGCCCGCGAGCGGCATCTACAACCTCGGCACCGGTCGTGCGCAGAGGTGGCTCGAACTCATGGGCGCGCTCTATCTAGCAGTCGGGCAGGTGATGGACGTGCACTGGGTAGATACACCGCCCGAGATCCGGGACACGTACCAGTACTTCACGCAGGCCGACATGACGAAGCTGCGTGAGGCCGGGTACACGAAGCCGTTCTCCCCGGTCGAAGAGGGAGTCGCGAACTACGTGGAGCGATTCTTGTCCACGGGCGACCCCTACCGGTAGTAGGGATCGACGCAGAGGGGCTCCCGACCGAGGCCGAGACCCTGATTTAGACGAAAAGAACAGGAGGCCAGCCCCCGAACCGTTCCAATGAGCGGGTCCGGAAGGCTGACCCTCGCGTCCTACTGCTCGACGTGAGCGTGAACCGCAGCCGTCACGAAGTCCGCATGGCCGGAACCCACGGACCCATGCATCAACTTAAAGACGACATCCGTCTCACCGACGGCAACGCCATGCAGGTGGCCACCGAACTCTCCCGGCGTGTCCTGCTCGAACTCGGCAATACTTTCGTCTTCGACTTCGACCTCCAAGTACATGTCGGAATCGAGAGTCACCGCTTCCCCATCGTGATCCACAAATCTGACATCCATGTGGGCGGTCTCTGTACCAACATCAACCTCCAGTTCGCCAGTCCACGCACCGGTATCTCCGTCGTATGAGGCTATCATCGCCCCACTCAACCAGATCTGTACCCCTTCGACCTCTTCACCATGGTCATCATCAATACCGGTGGGATCGTCGCCGCATGCAGCTAAGGCAAGCGGCAGGAGCAGAGTCACAGCGATCAGCTGCGCGCGATTCTTCCAAACCTTCATCTTCATTTTCCCTTATGCCGGCATTCAACGGAAAGTGCGAGTGTCCCAAGCCGGCGTTAGAACACAACGCGATATGTGAGCGTGACGCCCCTCCCGGCCTCGGGCATGATTTCCTTCACCCGGGAGAGGTGGTTGCGATATTCCTGATTCGTGACGTTCTCGAGTCCCAGGGTCAGGATGTTCAGGCGCCCCCCGATCGTGCGGCTCACACCAGCCGAAAGATCGAAGCGCGTGTAGCCATC
>PBPM01000120.1 GCA_002724635.1 Rhodospirillaceae bacterium | reverse complement strand
TCGCCGATCCACAGGCCCGGCTCCGGCGTGAACCAGTCCAGCTGGCGCAGCCAGTCGATGGCAGGCTGCAGCCGCGCGTCGTCCAGAATCTGCGGCTTGCCGTTGCGCTTGCGGCCCTTGGTCTTCAGCTGCCACTCGTGCCCCGTCCATTCCCACAGGCTCTTGTCCGTCTCGCTCTTGGCCTGCAGGCGCAGCTCCACGCGGTCGCCGTTCATCTCGAACACAAACCGCGGTAGTGCCGTATGCGAGGTACACAGCTGGTCCCAGTCCACCGCGCGGTCGGTGTGCGCTTTGCGCAGCTGGGTGATGAAGCGGTGGCTCAGCTTGCTGACCGGCGCCACCGGCTTTTTCACCCACGCGCCGAGCAGCGACGTGGGCGGGCTGTTGCGCAGGAAATAAAACACGCCGCCGGCCAACACCAGTGTCGGTTGGCCGGAGAAAAACACGCACTCGTCCAGGTCCACCAACGCGCCGTCTGGCAGCCGCAGGCGGTGTGTGAAGGCGAGGTCGCGCTTGCCGTTCCGCAGGTCCGGGGCCAGTTCGGCGATCTGGCCGTGGAAAAAGATCGGCACATCGGTGGCCGCCAGTCGCAGCCGGCCACTGGCGCCCCAGCGGGCCAGCCAAGTGAGCAGCTCCTCGGCGTTGAGCACCAGCGTGGTCTCGCCGTTGGCGTCGCTGGAGTAGTTGTCCACCAGCCACTCGATAAACTCCCAGTCGTCCACCGGGAAGAGCTCCTGCTCATGCGCCGCACGCACGATGAGGTCGCTGATGTTAGAAAGCGATTTCTTGCGGTCGCCGGTGCGCGGGCGCTTGACAATGAAACTGACGTTGAGCGTGTGCAGCCCCTCCGAGGTGTCGTCGTCCACCGGCTGGCAGGCGCAGCGGATGGACGCCCGCGGCGAGTCCAGGTGGTTCGGCTCCGGCGGGAACATCCAGTGCTCCAGCTCCGTGAGCATGTCGCGTTCTTTTTCCTGCTTCTTGATCTCCGCGAAGCGCCGCTTGTTGGCGTGCTCGTCCAGCTCCGCCGGCATCGGGCGGCTCATGCGCAGGAAGACCATCGACAGCGCCTCCAGCCGCTTCTTGCCCTTGTGCTTCACCACCTCGCCCCACCAGTCGTCTCCGGGGAAATCCTTCCGGGCCAGCTTCAGCTTGGTAAAATAATCCTCCAGCAACAGCCAGCTGCGCTGCGAATCTGCGCAATTGGCAAACATCTCCAGCAGCTCGCGCCGTTCCGTTGTATCCGACTTGGTGCCCGAGAGCTCGCGCCGCAGGTCCGCGAGCATGCCATACGCGTCATCCAGCGCGTTGTGGTGCGCCTCATACTTTTCCGCGGCGCCCGACTTGGGCGCGGCGCGTTTTTTCTTTCGAGATACTCGCGGCATCGTTTTGATTCCAGCAAATGGGAAAGCGTATCTCTACCTACAAGCGGCTTTTGGTCAAATCCAAAATCAAAAAAATTTGGTTGCCTGAAAAAACGAAAAGCTTGACGCAAGAAAAATGTGAAGTATGCCAGACAGTTCTTGGTTCACGGTTCAAGTGATCCCATTAAAACGGGAGCTGAGAACTGGGAATCAGATAACCCTAGGCCTCAGCCGTTTCCTCGGCGGGTTTAGGTTTAGAGTCGCAACACTCCCCTTCAGCCTGGATCGCTACCTTTGCCTCTGCCAGGTGCCCCTTGCCGATGGTGCAGCCGTTGTGCGCCTCTACTTGCAGACCGGCCTTGTCGATGGCCGGACGCGCGCCGAAGTTGTACTTGAAGTTCTTCCAGTTGTCTCCGCTCTCGTAGCAGGTGCCCAGCGCGCCGCTGGGGTCGTACCCGCAATGCACCATGCAATTCTCACAGCGCGGGTCGCGCGCCTCGCCGTCCACCACACCAAAGCTCTCCCAGTCCACATCCTCCAGCATCTCGGCGTAGGTCGGATAGTGCCCCTTCGTCTTCGTTACGTCGGTCATCAGGTAGCATGGTGCTTTCCAGCCAGCGATGTTCCGTGTGGGGATGGCCCAGGCCGTGCAGGTCAGCTCCCGCTTGCCCGCCAAGAATTCCTGATACACCGGTGTCCCAAAGATCGTGAACCGCTGCCCCCATTCCTCAATGTTCGCAAACTTCTCCCGCGTCATTTCCCGCGTCAGGAAAAACTCCTGCGGATCCTTCCCCAGCCGTTTCACCATGTCCTTCTTGGCTGCGTCGTAATCGTACCCCGGCGAGATCGTGTGCCCGTCCACTTCCATGGCCGAGAAGTACTGGAACATCTGTTCCACCTCCGCCATGTCCGTCTCCTTGTAGACCGTGGTATTCGTCGCTACTTGGTAGCCGAGGATTTTCGCCATGCGAATGGCCAGCACGCATTCCTTGAACACCCCTTCGCGTTCCACGATTAGATCATGCGTGTACTCAAGTCCGTCAACATGCACGTTCCAGTACATCCACTCCGACGGCCGGATGACCGGCTTGCCGCTGCTGTCGCTCGCGCGAATTTTCGCCGCCTCCTTTTCCGTGATCAACTTCTCCGCCAGCAGCTCCTCCAGCTTCGGCTCCAGCGTCGGCGCGTACACGGCCGCCAGGTAATCGCGCATCTTGCGCCGCATGAACATTCCGTTGGTGCACACGTAAACGATGCGCCCCTGCTCCAAGATACCCTCGATGAGCGCCTCGATCTCCGGGTAGATCAACGGCTCGCCGCCGCAGATGCTTACCATTGGTGCATCGCATTCCGCCGCGCTGCCCAGGCAATCCTCCAGCTGCATCATGTCCTTGAGACTGGTGGAATACTCACGAATGCGCCCGCAGCCCGTGCACGTCAGGTTGCACGTGTGCAAAGGCTCCAGCTGCAGAACCATGGCAAATTTCGGCGTCCGCTTCAGACGATGCTTGATAATGTGGCCGGCGATCTTCGCCGAAAGCGCAAGGGGGAATCTCATGAGAAAAGATCACCGCAGGGCCACAAGAGGCTCTATCGCGGCGGGGGATTTTGGCGGCGTCTCATTCTTCACGAAACCCGGCAACAGGAATGTCCAAGGCGAAATTGAGCCCGAGGCTCGTATGCCCGTGCAACCCGTGACCAGAACTGACGCCATCGCCAACATTGCAAAAAGTGAGAATTTGCGCTTCATTACCACCCCCAAGGCATTATGGGCAAGACCGGAGTCAGCGCAACGAAATCTTGTTCAGCCCGCGCCGCGTGGCTGGCCGCCGCGCTTTTAACGGCTGGTTGTGCCGAGCCCAACAATCCTCCTTTGCCCCCACCCAAGGCCAAGGGAAAAGCCGCTGCCTTTGATCCCGTGGCCCACGCTACTCAACGATTGGCGGTCGCCCGCGAGAAATTCAAAGCCGCCCAGGCGATCGACAACACCGCCTGGCACTTGGGCCAAGCCTGTTTTCAACGCGCTGAATTTGCCAGAGACAACGCCGAGCGAGCGCGACTGGCTCAGGAAGGCATCGATGCCTGTCAAAAGCTCATCGACACCCAGCCCAAAAACCCCGGTGGCCACTATTACCTTGGCATGAACCTTGGCCAAATGGCTCGCGTCAAGCGCTTCTCTGCTCTCGGTTTAGTCAAGGATATGGAAGATGCCTTCGGCTCCGCGCGTAAGTTGAATCCTCAGTTCAGTCATGCCGGCCCCGATCGCAACTTGGGCCTGCTCTACTTCAAGGCGCCGCGATTCATCAGTGTTGGTGATGCTGCCAAGGCACGCGCTCACCTTGAAGCCGCCGTCAAGCTCGCCCCCGATTATCCCGCCAATCGACTGAACCTCCTGGAAGCATTTATCGAATGGGAGGACACTCCCGGCATCAACACCCAGCGGGCTGCCCTAAAGACGCTCCTGCCCGAGGCACGGAAGAAATTTACCGGCAACGACTGGGCTGCGGACTGGCTGGAATGGAATCGGCGCTGGGCTAACTTGGGCCGCGAATAATTCACAACTTGTAAACAACGCCTCATTGACCTGAAGCCGCGTTCATTTAATCTCCCGCGCAAGGAGTAAGGGGAGGTATGAAGACTCAACTTTTTGCGGCAGTGCTTTGCGTGTGCCTTTTGCCCGGATGTAAAATGTTCAAGGGCGGTGAGGCGGAAACGGTCCCGGCCAATTCCAATACTGGTGCTGGTGAACTACCCCACCCCATCTCACCCCCCGGCGGCCAGCCCGGCGCGGGCAAGACTGCCCCCACCAAGGCCAGCCGCGGCAAGGTGGCCCATGTCGATGCGGCACTCGGATTCGTGGTCATCGATTTTACCTTTAGCGCATTGCCGCCCGCTGGATTGCGGTTTGGGGTCTTTCGCAACGGCCTGCGCGTGGGAGAAATAACCACCACCAAGATGGTCGATGAAGCATTTCAGGTGGCCGATATCAACAAGGGGGACATCCGAATGGGCGACGACGTTCGTCTGGACTAGGATGGGTGGTAGAAAGCCCCGGGGGAAACTCCGGGGCTTTTTTTATTTGCCCGCCGGTTGTCGCGCCTGTTTGTAGGGTGAGTGAAGGTTGAAATAAATCCCGCACATGGGCAGTTCGTGGTCATCCACCTGGCTGAGGATGATGGTCACCTGCGTATCCAGCGCAATGCCGTGGCGTAGACCCGGCCCGCGGTTAACATAAGCTTCCAGCGCCTTGCCCAAGAGTGAATCCAGCGAAGCCCGGCATTCCTCTGGGGACTTGTCCAGACAAACAATGTGCCGGTCAAAAGAGGCCGCCGCCGCCTCGACTTCCTCCGCGAACATGTCCGCCGTCAATTCCATGCGGCGCGATTGAAACAGAAACCGCAATTCGCGACAGCATTAAAATGGTTTGACTGCCTGCAATCGTTTCCCCTAGCATCGCCCGCGTATGAAAAAACTCTGCTTATTCATTGTAGCGGGCATGCTGGCGATTGCTTGTGGCGACGGCGCTGGTGGTGACGGTGGTGACGGTGGTGGCGGCGCTGGCGGTGACGGCGGCGGCGACGGCGGCGGCGACGGCGGCGGTGACGGCGGCGGTGACGGCGGCGGTGACGGCGGCGGTGACGGCGGCGGTGACGGCGGCGGTGACGGCGGC